>JAPOJR010000170.1 GCA_029978325.1 Alphaproteobacteria bacterium
CTATGGCTCTTCTAATTAATTCAAAAAAATCTAAATGGTTTAGATGGCGCGGTTCCTGGCCGTTATTGTGTCGTTTGGGGATGTTTCCGCAACTATCCTGTGATTTTATGGGATCTTGCCCGAAAGCCGTTTCCCGCAGCTTCGGGGCGTGCTGGAAGTGAACATGCCATTTCTGACCGACAAGAAAATACACGATCCGGCGCGCGTGCAACGGCAGTTTGCAGCCTTGCCTTATGTGCGTAACGGTGATGGACTGTCGGTCCTGCTTCTGACCAGCCGCGAAACACGCCGCTGGGTCATCCCAAAGGGATGGCCCATGAAAAAGCGAACCGGATTCGAGACAGCGGAGATCGAGGCCAGGCAGGAGGTTGGCGTTACCGGTGCGGTCAGCCGGACTCCGATCGGGGTCTATACCTATCGCAAGCGCCTGCATGTGTTTTCGAGCGTGATCTGCGAAGTGGAAGTCTATCCGCTTGCCGTTTCAGAGCAAAAAATGAAGTGGCGCGAGCGGGCCGTGCGCCAGCTGGTCTGGGTATCGCCGCAGGAGGCGGCAGAACGCGTCGACGAGCCGGAACTGGCCGCACTTATTCGCGGCTTTGATCCGGATGCGCTGTAAGCTGACCGTTTGGCCTCCATCCGGGCAGCATTCCCGGACTTTCCAGATATTACGCGGGTATAACTTGATGTCGCAGATTGCATTGCGCGGCGGTGTCAGTCAGAAAGTGTCACAAAACTGTCATTTTGTCATAATCCGGAAACGGTTAGCCCATGAGCCAACAGGATTTGCCGCAGGCCTCTGGCACATCGCCGACGAAAGCATCCCTTGACAAGGACCTCCGGAAAATAGGCACCGTCGAGGAGGCGTCGCGGTCGCTCGCTATGCGGCTGGCCGCTCCCGCTTTTGCCTTGATTTTTCTTGTGGTTGCCGGCCTGCTCGCGGCCTCCCAGTTCGGCGGACATGGCAGTATCGCGGTGCTGATCGGCGCTGCGATCATCGGCGGTTACATGGCGATGAATATCGGCGCCAACGATGTTGCCAACAATGTCGGCCCGGCGGTCGGCGCCCGCGCCCTGACCATGACCGGCGCCCTGATCATAGCGGCGGTTTTCGAATGCGCCGGAGCGCTGATTGCCGGCGGCGACGTCGTTTCGACAATTTCCAAGGGCATCATCGACGCCAAACAGGTTGCTAGCGGGCAGGTTTTTATCTGGGCGATGATGGCGGCGCTGCTCGCATCTGCCGTCTGGGTCAACCTGGCGACATGGCTCGGTGCACCGGTCTCCACTACCCATGCGGTGGTTGGCGGCGTACTGGGAGCAGGCGTTGCTGCTGCTGGCATATCGGCCGTAAACTGGCCGACGATGGGCGCGATTGCTGCCAGCTGGGTGATTTCCCCGCTGCTTGGCGGCGTGATTGCCGCCATGTTCCTGGCCTTCATCAAGACCTTTATCATTTATCAGGACGACAAGATCGCCCAGGCGACGAAATGGGTGCCTCTTCTCATCGCTATCATGGCTGGCTGCTTCACCGCCTATCTGGCGATGAAGGGGCTGAAACATCTGGTGAAAATAAGCCTGCCGATGGCCTCCGGCATTGGTTTCATCGTCTTTCTGGTGAGTTGGGCGGCCCTGATGCCGGTGATCGCCCGGCAGGCCGAAGGTCTGGAAAATCGCAACCAGTCGCTGCGCAAGCTGTTCCACTGGCCGCTGATCTTTTCCGCTGCGCTTCTGTCCTTCGCCCATGGCGCCAATGACGTCGCCAATGCGATCGGGCCGCTGGCAGCCATTATCCACGGCCTGAATGCCGATGGCGCCGTCGCCACCAAGGTTGGGGTGCCATTCTGGGTGATGATGATTGGCGGTATCGGCATCAGTCTTGGGCTGTTCCTTTACGGCCCTCGCCTGATCCGTATGGTTGGTGAAAAGATCACGAAAATGAATCCCATGCGCGCTTATTGCGTTGCGCTGTCGGCTGCCATCACGGTCATTGTCGCTTCGGCTCTCGGCCTGCCGGTCAGCTCCACCCATATCGCGGTTGGCGCCGTGTTCGGTGTCGGCTTTTTTCGGGAATACTATACGACCCACAGCAAGCGCCGCCGTGCCTATGTGAAAGCCCATGCGCGCGCCGCTTCTGATGATGACGATGGTCCTGTTGCGTCCGATGAGCTGATCCGCCGCAAGCTGGTGCGGCGCTCCCACTTCACGGTCATCATCGTGGCGTGGCTCATTACCGTTCCGGCTGCGGCAGCCCTTTCTGCGGCAATCTTCTTCGTTCTGAACCTGGCCAGCTGACTGACGGCCTGTTCAGACCTCCGGATAGAACCGCGGCGCTCGGGGATTGCCATGAATCCCGGGCCGGGCCACCATGCAAGCTGGCTTTGACGGATGCGAGTGCGTGCTTTGGTGAACGAACCTTTCGAACTTCTGACCAACGCACAGATGGGTATGGCCCACCGCCTGACCATCGAGGCAGGCACGCCGGGCATCGAACTGATGGAGCGGGCCGGGGCTGCGATTGCCGATGCTGCCCGGCAGATGCTCGCAAAGAGTGGAGGCCGGCGCGTGACCGTGTTGTGCGGCCCCGGCAACAACGGGGGGGATGGTTTCGTTGCCGCGCGGCTGCTGCGCCAGATGGGCTATTCCGTGGAGGCCGGACTGCTCGGCACAATGGCTGCGCTCAAGGGAGATGCAGCGATCGCCGCGAGGGCCTGGACCGGACGCACCGGTTCGGCAGCACTCGTTTCCCTCGACGATGCCGATCTGGTCATCGACGCCCTGTTCGGCGCCGGGCTGGCCCGCGATATCGACGGGCGGGCCCGCTCCATCGTAGAACGCCTGAACGCTTGGCGTGCCCGGCCGGAAGGGACAAGGGGCAGGTCCATACTGGCCGTCGACGTACCTTCCGGTATTGACGGCGATACCGGCGCTGTCCACGGTATGGCGGTCGAGGCGGATGTCACCGTCACCTTTTTCAGGCTCAAGCCCGGCCATATCCTGCTCCCCGGCAGGCTCCTGTGTGGCCGTATTGTCCTGGCCGATATCGGCATCGCCCGCGGCGTTCTTGATGAGATCGGACCCCGGACTTTCATCAATACCCCCGGCCTTTGGCGGCAGACCTTGCCTGTACCGGAGGTGGACGGACACAAGTATTCGCGGGGCCATGCGCTGATCCTGTCCGGTCCTGCGCACCAGACCGGCGCGGCGCGGCTGGCGGCGCGCGCGGCCTTGCGCGCCGGGGCAGGGCTGGTCACGATGGCTGCCCAGGGCGGGGCGGTTGCAGTCAATGCAGCCCATCTGACTGCGGTTATGATAGCGCCCTTCGAGGGGGCGGTTGGCCTGCGCAGGTTGCTTGACGATCGCCGCAAGAATGTGATTGCGATGGGGCCGGGAGCAGGTGTCGGCTCGGCTACGCTGGCGCTTGTACGCTGTGCTTTGGCTCATGAGAATGCCCCATCCGTCGTCCTCGACGCGGACGCTCTTACCTGCTTTCAGGGTCGGTTCGAGGAATTTCGGGCGCTGGTACTGGAGCGCGACAGGCCGGTTATCGCAACACCGCACGAGGGCGAGTTTGCGCGACTTTTCAAGGACTCGCGGTCAAAACCGGAATCAGTTTGTGAAGAGAATTCTACCTCACGTGATGTGTCAGATGAAGAACATGAATCATTACATAAGTTTGGGCCGGACCAGGCCCGCATCCGGCGTGCCGCAGCCGCGGCCCGGGGCAGCGGCGCCATCGTCATCCTGAAGGGCCCGGACACGATTGTCGCCCACCCGGACGGGCGGCTGGCCATCATGGCCGATGCTTCGCCCTGGCTGGCGAGCGCCGGATCGGGCGACGTTCTTACCGGCATCGTCACGGGATTGCTCGCACAAGGTATGCCCGCCTTCGAAGCTGCCGCGGCGGCAGTATGGATGCATGCAGCTGCAGCGGGACATGTCGGTCCGGGGCTCATAGCCGAGGATTTGCCGGATTGCCTGCCGGCGGTCTGGCGGCAGCTTGGGGGCTGACAGCGCGCGATCCGCCTGCCTTGGACTGGGCATTAGAGTTGACAGGAGATTAGGCAGCGGAACTGGCGCAGGGGCATCAGCGAAGGTTGGCTTCGCTGTGGCAGACGATAATGCGACGGGGCCGGTGGCTGCCGTCCCGCTCTATGAGCATGGAGATCAGCTGGTCGTCGTGCCGTAGAAGCAGGTTGGTGAAACCGGCGCCCACCAGAACATCGGCGACGGTCAATGCGCCGAACCTGTTGCGCAGACCCAGCAGGTGGCTGGCCAATTCGTGTGTGCCCTGTACCCAGGCGGATTCGCTCAGCCCGTCGTCGATCAGGGGAGAGCAATAGGCCACATCTTCGGAAAACAGGGAGACCAGGGTGTCCACATCGCCCGAGTTCCAGAGCGCAACTGCTTGCTCGATCCTGCCCCTGAATTGGATATGTTCCGTCGCCAATAATGTCTCCAAACCCTTCCGGACGCATCCGGGCTGCTGAACTGGCCACATCATAATCGTGAAGTTGACAGTTAACTAGACCATAGAGTCCGATTCGTTGACGCAACGATAATGGGTTCGCGCTGTCCGGCGGTCAGGTGACCTCAAACCTATGCGCCAGACCGCCGGACGCATGTGCCATGATGGCGCTGGCAAGCCGCCACTTGCCCGGATTGTCCGCAATGAAGGCAATGCGGGCGGTCTTGCCCGGCGGCACGATCACGGTATCGAGCCAGTACGGGTCCCAGCCATCGTCCAGGAGATGCAGCAGCCGGAAAGCATGGCCATGCAATCGCATGACCTGCGGATAGGGACTTCGGTTGACGAACCCAAGCGAGACTGGCTGCCCGCGCGGCACGTTGAAAAGGGGAGGAACCGAGGCGCCATCATGAAACCGGCCGTTCAGCGTCCAGAACTGCCCCGGCCTGGCCCGCGCCGAGGGCGTTGCCGCAATGGTCAGGTCAAGCCGTTTTGCATCCTGCAGCCGGATCGCTTTCGGCAGTAGTGGATTCTCCGGCAGCCCGGTTATGGGGCCTCTGGGCGCCAGCGGCGTACCTGTGGATTGTATAGAATAAACCAGTCGCGGCGCCACTGGCGGCCTGCCGAGCAGCGGCCAGCTCAGCATGGGGATCCGCACCCTCTCGGCGGCCTGCCGGGGCATGTCGGCAATGAAATCGAAACGTGAACCGGGCCCCGCTGGCACGGTTCCTCCGCCCGGAACGAAGGCCTCGCAAGGTTGTCCATCGATGGCGATCACATGCGGCTCCAGCCCCGTGAACTGCAGGGCTACGATCCGCGCCGGACACAGGTTGACGATCCGCAGCCGGACCCGTGAACCTGCCCGCAGGACCTGGCTTTGCGGCACAGCCTTGCCGTTGACGGTTATCAGCGAGCCGATCCGCCCGGCTCCGGCAGCATCGGCGGGGTCGTTCAGAGGTTCGGCCAGCTTGCCATCGCTGTTCAGCTTCCAGTCGGCGATTGCCAGTACCAGATCGCTATCCACGTCCGGCGGATTTTCCTCTTCGACCACGAGTACGCCGGACAGACCACGATGATATTGTCCGGCAAGCTCCGCTGCCGGATGCGCGTGATAGACAAACGTTCCCGCATCGGGCGGCACGAAGCGATAGTCGAATTGGTCGCCGGGGGCGACCGGCTGCTGGGTGAGGCCGGAAACGCCATCCATGGCGTTGGGTCCGCGCACTCCGTGCCAGTGAATGGAACTGGCTTGCGGCAGGCCGTTCGCTAGCCGGACGAACAACTCCTCGCCCCTTCGGATGCGCAATTCTGGTCCCGGAGCAATGCCTTCGAACCCCCAGACCGGCAATTCCATCTCGCCCTTCGCGGCAGGTTTGATCGATCCCGGCAGCACCCGCAGAAGCCTTGGCGTCCGCGCGCCGGGCGTTGAAGGCGACTGGGCTCCCGCAATTTGCGGTGCAACGGCGCTTGTCGCAGCTAGGGCGGATTGGACGAACTGGCGGCGGGTCAGGAACATGTCTGGATCGCAGGGACGGGCTTTTGCATGCCGGAGGTTTGTGACAGGCTATACGCTTGTCACGCTCTTATCGTTCCAAATTGCTGCGGCGTCTGCCGGACAGCACCCCCTGGCGCTTTTGTCCGCTTGTCAGCGCGGCAGCGACAAGGCAAAATTCGCACGTAACGCAAATCGATAATATCCGGTCGAAACAGGCCGCGCGCACGGGAGAAGCGTACCGATATGGTTGAAGCAGCCGATCAGTCCAAGCATGCCTTGCAGTCCGCCAACAGGCTGAAGCTTGGTCTGTTCGGCCTCAATGTCGACAACGCCTGCGCCGCCACCAGGATCGATGGCGTGTTCCACCCGACCTGGGCCAATGTGAAGGCGATCACAGGCAAGGCCGATGCCGCTGGTTTCGATGCGCTGGTGCCGGTGGCGCGCTGGCGCGGTTTTGGCGGCGAAATCGACTTCAACGGCGCCTGTTACGAGACATACGCATGGGCGGCGGGACTGGGCGAGGCGACGAAGAATCCGGCTGTCTTTTCCACCTCGCACGTCCCGACCATCCACCCGATAGTCGCCGCCAAACAGGCAACGACCATCGACCACATCTCCAACGGACGCTTTGCGTTGAACATCGTCACCGGCTGGTACGAGCCGGAGCTGGAAATGTTCGGTGCACCCGTGATGGAACACGAGGAGCGCTACAAATACGCCGACGAGTGGCTGCAGATCGTCAAGATGTTGTGGACACGCGAGGACGAGTTCGACTTCGAGGGCAAATTTTTCAAGATCAAGCGCGGCTTTCACCAGCCCAAGCCGATCCAGAAGCCGTTTCCACCCGTCATGAACGCCGGCGGTTCGCAGACGGGCCGCCATTTCGCGGCAAAGAACTGCGACATGATTTTCGTCCACATCAAGGGCGAGGATATCGAAAGCGCCCGACGGGACATTGAGGAGGTCCGCAAGCTGGCGCGCGAGGAATACGGCCGTGAAATCCAGGTCTGGGCCAATACCTATTGCGTCAT
>JAPOJR010000171.1 GCA_029978325.1 Alphaproteobacteria bacterium
CCCGCTACACCCCGGAAAGTTGTCTTGGTCGGGAAGTTCGAGTGGGTTGCGAAACAACTTAATCTTACCAGATGGGCGCATGAAGCCGTTCCGCTTCTGAACGCCTTGGGAATAGAAACGCAAGTCGTCGGAACAGTACCCTCGGCGTTACAAGCGCGCCTAGCCCGCCCTGGCCTATCGTTCGCCGGACCGGTCGCGGAAATCCAACCGTACTTGTGCGACGCGCGATTCGGCCTGGTGGCCGAGGACGTCGGCGGTGGATTTAAGCTCAAGACGCTGGACTATCTGTTTCATCGCCTGCCGATCGCGGCCTTGGATGGCAACTTGGCCGGCCTGCCGGAGGCAATCATTGCCAATACCATGGTCGCGGATACGCCCCGGGCTCTGGCCGGCAGCATCATTGCGCGCATAGATGACCTTGAGCAGTTGAACCAGATGCAGCACAATGCCTTCCGCGCCGCTCAGACTGCATTCGATTGGGAAGAGCGCGCAAGACGCTTCCTGCACGCGCTGGATCGTCTGGATCAGAACGTGTAGCCGCACCAGCTCCTATGAATCGACTGTTTACACAACGCATTCGCCAGTTTTTCGCCACCATTCAGGTGCCGTGCCCATACCTGCCGGAACGTACCGAGCAGAAGCTGGTGCTCGAACTGCGTGGTCCCGACCTGGCGCAGCTGCATACCGATCTGTCCCGTGCGGGCTTTCGCCGGTCACACCATCTGGCCTACCGGCCAGCGTGCCAGGCGTGCCAGGCCTGTATTCCGATGCGGATCAATACGCAAAATTTCGAATATAGCCGCTCTATGCGGCGGATCTGGCGAAACCAGGAACATTTGGTTGCCAAATTTACGCTGCCCGTGGCTGATGCAGAGCATTTTGGATTGTTCCGGCGCTATGTTCAGGCGCGCCATACCGAGAGCGAAATGGCGCAAATGGATCGGAGCGAATTCGGTTCAATGCTGACCGATAGCCCGGTTGATTCCTGGGTCCTGGAACTGCGCGATCCGACGACGAATGCGCTGGTCGCCGCCTGCCTGTGCGATCGGTTGCAAGATGGCATTTCAGCGGTCTACAGCTATTTTGAACCGGATGCTAAGGGAAGCTTGGGCAGTCATGTGGTGCTGCGACTGGTCGAGGCAATGCGAAAAGCGGGCAAGCCCTACGTCTATCTAGGATTTTGGATCGACGGATCGCAGACCATGGCCTACAAGCGCCGCTTTCCCGGCGTCGAAGCGCTGCAGGGCGGCGAATGGCGGCCGATGGCCTACAAATTACCTTCCAGCCCTACGGAGACTCCACCCATGGCCTATTGGCTATTCAAGTCTGAACCTGGTGAATGGTCCTGGGACGCACAGGTTAAAAAGGGCTCGGAAGGCGAAGGTTGGAACGGCGTCCGAAACCACCAGGCCGCCAACAACATGCGGGCAATGAAGGTCGGTGATCTGGGGTTCTTCTATCACTCGGTCAACGAGCGCAGAATTGTTGGGATTGTCCGGGTCATTAAGGAATTCCACCCGGACCCAACCGACGCCAGTGGGAAATTCGGCATGGTTCGGGTCGAGGCGGTACGGCCCGTAGGGAAGCCGGTTTCCTTAGCCGATATCAAGGCGGACGGACGATTCGACGATTTGGCCCTGGTGCGCCAATCCCGCCTCTCTGTCGTACCTGTGTCTGAAGAGCACTGGAAAGCGCTCTGCGAGATGGCGGAGGTGGAGGCTTAGGCGCCTTCGCTAACACCGGGGAGACGCCCCCTACCCAAGATAATCGCCGCTGTTCACGTGCAGCACCTGGCCGGTGATGCGCTTTGCGGCGTCGCTCGCCAGGAACACCGCGGCGTCGGCGATGTCGGCAGCATCCAGCAACCCCAGCGGCATGGTCGCGCCCTTGGCGGCGATCTCCGCCTCGGTCATGCCGAAGCGCGGCTGGGCGGTGTCTGTCAGGCCGGGGGCGATGGCGTTGACGCGGATCTTGTGCTCAGCCAGTTCCTGCGCCATGCCGCGCGTCAGGCCCAGGACGCCAGCCTTGGCGGCCACATAGTGCGTGCCGCGTGGTGAGCCGCGGAAGGCAGCACCCGAAGACAGGTTAATGATCGCGCCGGGACGCCCCGCCGCCGCCATCCTCTTTGCCGCGGCCTGGGCCATGACGAAACCGGCGCGCAGGTTGACGTTGAGCACGCCGTCCCAGTCCGCCTCGGTGAGTTCCAAGAAGGGAGTGCGTGGGAAGACGGCGGCGTTGTTCACCAGGATCGACACGCCGCCCAACCCCTCCGCCGCGTCCAGCATGGCGTCGATGGCCGCCCGGTCGGTGACCGAGCCCTGCACCGTGACCGCCTCGCTGCCGGCGGCGCGGATGGCGGCGGCCACCGCCTCCGCCCCTGCCTGATCGTCGAGCCAGTTCACCACCACGCTTGCGCCGGCTGCGCCAAAGGCCCGCGCAATCGCCGCGCCGATGCCCTGCTGTGCGCCGGTGACCACGGCCACCCGGCCTTGCAATGCGTTACTCATAGGTGCGGGTATCCTCGATCACCTTGCCGTCGTTCGGCAGCGAGCCGACCGGCACCAGTTCCACGTCGGCGCGGATACGGATTTCCGCGTCCACACTCTTGGCGATGGCATCGGCTAGGCCGGCCGGCTGACCTTCGACCTCTGCCTTCAACACCATGGTGTCACGGCGGTCCTGGCTGCCGATGACGATGCGCGCGCGCACCACCTCCGGATGCCGCTTCACCACGTTGGCGACCTGGTTCGGGCGCACGAACATGCCGCGCACCTTGGTGGACTGGTCGGCCCGGCCCATCCAGCCTTTGATCCGCGGCGCCGTGCGCCCACAGGGCGAGAGGCCCGGTAGCATGGCGGATAGGTCGCCGGTCGCGAACCGGATCAGCGGGTAGTCCTTGTTCCAGATCTGGGTGACAACCACTTCGCCGACCTCACCTTCAGCCACCGGCTCGCCGGTGCCGGGACGGACGATCTCGACGATCAGGCCTTCGGAAAGGATCATCCCTTCCATCGCCTGGCTCTCATAGGCGACGATGCCCAAGTCCGCAGTGCCATAGTTCTGCACGCACGAGACCCCGCGGCCGATAATCTCCTTGCGCAGCGACGGCGGCAGCGCGCCGGCGCCGACCAGCGCCTTGGTCATGCAGGAGATGTCGGTCCCGAGCTCATCCGCTTTATCCATGACGATCTTCAGGAAGTCCGGCGTGCCCATGAAGCCGTTGATGCCGTACCAGTTGATCGCCTCCACCTGGCGCTCGGTCTGGCCGACGCCGCCGGGGAACACGGCGCAGCCCAGCGCGCGGGCGGCGTTGTCGGTCAGCAGGCCCGCCGGCGTGAAATGATAGCTGAAGGTGTTGATCAGCGTGTCGCCCTTGCGGAAGCCCGCCGCGAACAGCGAGCGCGCGCCACGCCACCAGTCATGGCCCCTGCCCTCGGGCTCGGCAATCGGGCCGGGGGAGAGGAACAGGTGCAGCATGTCGCCGGGCGCCAGCGCATTCATACCGCCGAAGGGCCGGTTGGCGGCCTGCGCCTCAATCAGGTCGGATTTGTAGGTGACTGGCAGTTGCGCCAGGGCGGCGCGGCTGTTGATGTCGGCCGGGTTAACATCCGCCAGTATTTTGCCGAAATACGGTGTTTTTTCCTTGGCGTGGGCGACTTGGCGGGGCAGTTCGGCTAACAGTGCCGCCTCCCGCACCTCCGGCGGTTGGATTTCGTAGGTATCAAAAAATTCGGTCATGCGCCGCTATCTCCAGCCGGGGATCCATAACTCGGCGGATAGTACCGGGTATCAGTTGCCCTCGCCAGCACCTAGCCGCTGGACAGAGTTCGGTCAGGATGCGGCTCGAACAGAAGGTTCCGGCGCCTTCGATTTGATCGCGTCAGCAACACCGGCATCCCCGATTGGTAACACAGGCCGCCCCTTCAAACGCTCCGACCCTGGTTTGGCAAAGTAATAGCCTTGCAGATAGGTAACGCCGGCGCCGGCCAGGAGGACAGCATCCTGCGATGTCTCGGCGCACTCGGCGACGGTTTCAAATCCACAGCCGTTAGCCAACCGCAACAGCACGTGGAAGAACAACATGTTTTCAGGATGCTCAGCCAATTTGCCCGTGAAAAGGCCATCAATTTTGACCATGTGCACCCTCAAGGTCTTCAGGTGCCGAAACGACGAATAGCCTGCACCGAAATCGTCAAGTGCTACCCGTGTCCCCATATCTCTGAGTGTATCGACAAAATATGCAGCATCCGACAGATTCCGCATTGCGGTCGTCTCAGTAATTTCGACGATCAGACGGCGGTTAGCATCGCCAGACGCTTTGGCGAGCGCGGCCAGTCGCTTCAGCCACGACTGATCGCTGGTCGCGTGACCGGAAACATTGATAGCCAGGTTCGCGTTTGGATCGCCGCTCAGCTCTGCCATCGCCTTCTCTAGGACGAAATGATCGACCTGCCGCATCAGCCCGGTATCTTCGACTAACGGAATAATCTGGCTAGCCGGCACCAAAGTGTTGTTCGGCGTGCGCATTCTAAGAAGACACTCATAAAACGCGGGTTGGTGCCAATTGGCCCGGACAATCGGCTGGTAGGCAAATTCGAGTCGATCCCCCAGTATCGCGTCCTGGACGCGCCTGGCAATGGCGAGATCTCGCCGTTGCACCGCCCGCTGATCTGCTGACAAGGCATAGAGTTCGAAGTGATTCCGACCGCTGGCCTTGGCGCTTGCCACGGCCAAATCCGCCCGCGCCATTGCCTCCTCGGCGCTGCAGGCCGACGTCGGAAACACCACAGTCCCGACTGAGACTGTGACAACGATGTCATCGTCAGAGCACAGCGGCTTGTCGCGCACCGACCGAACCACCCGTTCCGCCAATGCCAACGCGCTATCTTCGGTAGCGCCTTCTACCACGATACCGAAACTGTCTCCACCCACCCGACCCAGCAGCGCGCCATTGCAAACGGAAACTCGAAGACGTTCGGCCAACCGGACTAGAAGCCGATCGCCGGCCCGGCAGCCAAGCGCATGGTTCACCTGACCAAAATTGTCGATATCAACCACCAGAAACGCCCCGCCGCCGCCGGTAGCCATTGCCTTCGACACCGCCGCCTGCAAGCCCTCAAATAAGCGGTTACGGGTGAACGTGCCTGTCAGAGGGTCGTAGCTCGATGCGCCATCAAGGTTGGCAATCTCCGCCTCCCCGGTAGACAACGCCGCGACTTCGCCCTCCAGTACATCGGGCGTGTCAGTTCGAGCCAACCGCTCCTGTACCCAAACCGGGCCCGCAGCACATTTCAGCCGGAACCGCACAAACGCAGGTATATTGCAATCGCCGATGCGGTTGAGTGCTTGCCGTCGTTCCTCTCTGTCTCTGTCAACTATACAGCTCTGCAACTCCCCGGCAGACCTGGGCACGGCGTCGCCAAACACCTGCCTCCAATCTTCGCCAAATGCGGACCAGACGATCTGGTCGTTGGTACGATCCCACCGATAGCCCGCTACGGAGAACGGCAAGGTTATGTTCGAGTGGTGATCGAGCGGCATTCGGCACCCCGTTGAGGTCAGCGGCACACACGCCCATGCCAAACCGCTAACGCGGGACAAGGACATAAGGGCATGGAGCGGCACCGAGCCTATCGGCCCAACACCGCAACCCTCGCGCTTTGTACCAAGCTCCGGCTTAAGAGCGGGTTAGCGGAAAACAGGGAAACTGTTTCGCAAACCCCGTTGATCCGTCACTCCAGACCGCGCAACACCTTGCGCAGCGTTTCTACCATCGTCTCGATATGTTGATTTTCTGCAATCAAAGGCGGGGAGAACGCCAGAGTGTCGCCAGAGAGCCGGATATAGACGCCTGCCTCAAATGCCTTCAGAAAGGCATTATACCCCCGCTTGCCTGGCTGCCCTGGGATCGGCGCTAACTCAACTCCTGCCATCAAACCGATATTGCGGATATCGATGACGTGCGGCTCACCCTTCAGACTGTGCACCGCATCTTCCAGCACCGGCGCCAAGCTGGCCCCACGCTCGAACAGCCCTTCTTCCTTATAGACATCCAATGTCGCCAGGCCGGCAGCCACCGCCAACGGGTGGGCAGAGTAAGTATAGCCGTGCGCCAGCTCGATACCCCATTCAGGGCCATTCATCAGTCCGTCGTAAATCTCCTGCTTCAGCACGACACCAGAAGCCGGCACCGTCGCGTTGGTCATGCCCTTGGCGATCGTCATCATGTCAGGCGTTATGCCGAAATATTCGCTGGCGAACGCCTTGCCCAGGCGGCCAAAACCCGTGATCACCTCGTCGAAGATCAGCAGAATGCCGTGCTTTTCGGTAATCGCCCGCAGCTTTTCCAGATAGCCTTGCGGCGGCACCAGCACGCCGGTTGAACCCGACACCGGCTCAACGATGACGGCCGCGATGGTCGAGGGGTCGTGCAGCGCACAGATACGCTCCAGGTCGTCGGCCAGATGACCGCCCCAAGCCGGCTGGCCACGGCTGAAAGCCATATCCTTCAGGCTATGGGTGTGCGGTAGGTGATCGACATAAGGCAGCATGGCGCCAAACATCTTGCGGTTGCCGCTGATGCCGCCGACAGATATGCCGCCGAAGCCGACGCCATGATAGCCGCGCTCCCGACCGACGAAGCGCACACGCTCTGCCTGTCCCCTTGCGCGGTGATAGGCCAAGGCAATCTTGAGAGCGGTATCCACCGCCTCAGAGCCACTATTTGCAAAGAACACACTATCCAGTCCGGGCGGCGCAATAGCAGCGATTCGGGAGGCTAGCTCGAAAGCGGCTGGATGACCCATCTGAAAGGTTGGCGCAAAGTCCATCGTTGCGACTTGCGCCTGTACGGCCTCGACAATCTTCTTTCGGCCATGGCCTGCGTTAACGCACCAGAGGCCAGCGGACGAATCGAGTATCCTGCGGCCGTCTTTCGACATGTAGTACATGCCCTCGGCGCTCACCAGCAATCGAGGCGCCTGTTTGAAG
>JAPOJR010000172.1:0-268 GCA_029978325.1 Alphaproteobacteria bacterium
AAGACCGTGAGGAAACCTTGGAATCGACCTTGGTGCGGATTCGGGAGGCCCGGATTGTCGCTGCTAAGTTGGTAGGATCGATAGCGCAGGTCACCCTGAAGATCGGATCCGAGCAGATCAATGTTTCCAGGGACCGTGAGGGGCATGCCATTCACGGACAGCATGGCGTGGTCGATTCGGTGACGGACATTTGGACGTTCGCTCGCGATACCGCGTCCCGAGATCCTAATTGGACCTTGGTGGAAATTCGGGAAGCTGAGGAAAAAGC
>JAPOJR010000172.1:278-6944 GCA_029978325.1 Alphaproteobacteria bacterium
GGCGGCGATTTCGTGTCGGTCCTATTCAAACTGGTCGCTCTGGCCATTTCTTTGGCTGCATTCGGGCCGTTGGCAGTGCGGGCAGAAACCAACGTCCAGTCGGATTCCATTGCGGCCTTGCCGGGTTGGGCCAACGATGATTTGTCCGGTTGGCTTGAGGCTTGGAAGAGATCCTGTCAGCAACGCCCTTGGCGCAACGCTGAATCGGTTGACAGGAAGGCATGGATAGCCGCCTGCGGGGATGCTATGCATCGCAAAACCGTGACGGCGGATTGGATCGCACGCTATTTTCACGTGAAACGTCTTGCGGACGATGCGTTCGTCACAGGGTATTTCGAACCGACGGTGCGAGGATCGAAACAGAAGTCCCGTGAGTTTTCGGTTCCCCTATATCGGATGCCGAAAAGTGCGGAGCACGTCAGCCTGCCCCGGTCGGCAATCGACGCTGGCGGGTTGGATGGCCTGGGACTGGAATTGGTTTGGTTGTCCGATGCGGTAGATGCATTTTTCTTTCATATCCAAGGGTCGGGCCGGGTACAGTTCGCCGACGGAAGCAGCCTTGGGCTTGCTTATGCCGGCAACAATGGGCAGGCCTACCATGCGATCGGCCGGGATTTGGTCGCTATGGGCGCAATTTCCCGGGTCGCCGTGTCGATGCAAACGATCGCGGCATGGCTCCGCAGCCATCCCCGTGACGCCAAAGCGTTGATGCACCGCAACCCAAGGTATATTTACTTTCGCATCCGTCCAGGCGAAAGCCCGCTGGGCGCGCAGGGAGTAGCTCTGACGCCGGAACGCTCGCTGGCGGTCGACCCACGCTTCATAGCCTATGGCCTGCCGGTGTGGCTGGATGTAGAACATCCCGACGTTCAATCCGGTACCCGATTGCGGAAGTTGGTCATGGCGCAAGACACCGGCAGTGCCATCAAGGGCGACAGCCGGGCGGACTTTTTCTGGGGTGCCGGTGACCGCGCGGCGGCACTTGCGGGTCGCATGCAATCGCAGGGTCGATTATATGTGCTATGGCCACGGCTTGCCAAACCTTAGGCCGTTGCGCGGGCTGCCTCAGTCCGCTGGCTGCGGCGAGGATAAAACACTTTAGGGAACAGGCGCATGCTGAAGATATTGGGTCGAAACAACTCCGTAAATGTGATGAAGGTGACTTGGGTTGCCGAAGAGATGGGCGTGCCGTTCGAGCGAGTCGATATAGGCGGAGCGTTCGGCGGCAATGACCAGCCCGAATACCTAGCAATGAACCCCAACGGCAAAGTGCCGACCGTCATCGATGGCGATCTGGTGTTGTGGGAATCTCATGCAATCGTTCGCTATCTGGCGGCCAAACACGATTTCGGCGGCATTTATCCTGAAGATCTGAAGGCGCGCGCCAATCTCGACCGCTGGATGGATTGGACGCATACCGAGCTGTCTACGCCGATGCGGGACGTTTTTTGGGGCTTGGTCCGCACGCCGCCAGAAAAACGCAATCTCGATCAAATCCGTGCAGGTGTCGAAGGAGCTGCGGCGGCATTCCGGAAGTTGGATGCACAGCTCGAAGGTAAGGCCTATATTGGCGGCGATAGATTGAGCATGGCAGAGTTTCCCCTGGGCGGATTTGTTCACCGCTGGTTTGGGGTCGCCATCGAAAACAGGCCCGACGATATGCCAAATCTTCGGGCGTGGTACGACCGGCTTTGCGCTCGCCCCGCTTACCGCAAACATATCGCCGATATTCCGATCACCTAACAGAACCGTGTTTGATCGATGAGTTCTCCGTCTACCGATCAGAGCCTCTATGAGCGGGTATGGTACGCGCATCGGGATGAGAAGCTGTTGATAGGCATCGACTTGCGGCACTTCAATCGCCCGGGCTCGCCTACCTATCAGCAAAAGGACAACGCCTTGCCATTGATGGCAACGCTGTGCTGCACCGCCAGCGCCTGGATGCTGGGAGGTTGGATATGGGGCCTGGCGATTCTGGCCAGCGGCATCATCTTGATGCTAACCACGCTTAATGTCTGGGTCATGCACCGATTGAGGACAAGAACTCTGGAAAAGGCGCTGTCCGGGCTCGATGACTGGCAAGATCTCTGGCGCTATGGCGGCATGAGCTTGCGCCTGGTCAACGACGACGCGACAGAAATTCGCTCGCCGGACGAAGATTGGCGGATATTCGCGCGCAGGCTCCGTGCGGGGCGGGATTGAGCGGATGGCGGCGAGACGGCGACTGAGTGCGGCGGAACATGAACTGTGGCGTCGCGTAGCGGCATCCGTTAGCCCCCTAGAACACCGCCCACTTGCGCGCGTTTCAACTACTGACCCGTCTGGATCTTCAGCGGTCGTAGATCGTCAACAGTGGACTTCAGAGTCGATTGTCGGCACAAACAAAGCGGGAATTGCCCAAAATTTACCGCTATCGAGCACAAGTTCTGATACAATCGTGAAAAGTCCGGGACAAGGTCTGGACAAACGCACTGCACAGCGTTTACGAAGAGGCAAGATGCCGTTGGAGGGCCGGTTGGACCTCCATGGTATGACACAAGCGCAAGCCCACGGTGCCCTAAATCGTTTCATAGCGGCGAGCCGTGCGATGAACAGGCGCCTGGTGTTGGTAATAACTGGTAAAGGCTGGGACCCAATGGCCAGTCGACGTGAGGATTCAATTGGCGTGCTCCGCCGCATTGTGCCGCGCTGGTTGGCGACGCCGCCATTGAGTATCCATGTTGCCGCTGTGAGTGATGCTCATGCAAGAGACGGCGGCAGCGGCGCACTCTATGTCGTGCTGCGCCGTTCGCCCCGAATGAAACCTCGAACGTAAGATTGACTATACTATGACGCCCGCTGCGAGGGTTGCTACCTCCATTGAAATTCTTACCGCGATAGCATCTACGGACCAACCTGCCGACCGTGTCGTCAGCAATCAGTTGAGATTTCGGCGTTTTATGGGGTCTCGTGACCGGAACGTCGTGGCCAACCAGATATTTCGCGTTCTTCGACACCGCTCACGGTATGATTGGTGGCTTGCGCAGGCGCAATTGCCGCCGACCCCCAGGGGTTGGGTGATTATCGACCAGGCCGTTCATGCACCAACCCTGTTTAATGCGTCGTTTACTGGTGGGCGCTATGGTGCGCGTCCGTTGAATGGCGCAGAGGCACAACTTGCGTTGGCGGTCATCAACAATGGCCTGACACCCAAAGATATGCCCTGGTATGTCCGCCTGGAGGTGCCGGAATGGGCCGCGGCCGAACTGGCCCGGTCTTTGGGCGATCAGGTCGAGGCCGAGATGGAGGCGATGCTGCATCAGGCACCGCTCGACCTGCGGGCGAATACCTTGAGAATTGAACGAGATGCCGCCATAGCCGCGCTCGCGGAAGAGGGCATTATGGGGCAGCCTACGAAGTTCTCGCCGTTAGGCATTCGCGTTGAAGGCAGACCGCCGCTTGGCAGTATTCAAGCATTCCGCGATGGCATGGTGGAAGTTCAGGACGAAGGGTCTCAACTTCTCGCGTCTCTGGTCGGCGCTCAGGCCGGAATGCATGTGCTGGACCTCTGCGCCGGCGCCGGCGGCAAGAGTCTGGCGTTGTCGGCCATGATGGGCAATCGGGGCCGCGTATCAGCGTGCGATATTTATGAGGCGAAAATTGAACGGGCGAGGGAGCGCATGCGGCGGGCCGGCGTGCAAAACGCACGTTGCCGGGCGATTACGGGAACCAGCGATCCCTGGTTGAAACGGCACAAATGGGATTTCGATCGGGTTTTGGTCGATGCTCCCTGTTCTGGTACCGGAACCTGGCGGCGGAACCCGGATGCGCGTTGGGCCCGTAAAGGCACAAATCTCGACGAAATCACCGAGATACAAAGGTCCCTGCTGCATCGCGGGTCTTCGCTCGTTGTTCCCGGGGGACGGGTCATCTATGGCACCTGCTCGGTGCTGATGCGGGAGAACGAGGACATAATCGCGGATTTCCTGAAGACCCACCCGGACTTTTTCCTTGTTCCCGCGTCAAGTGTATTGCCGAATGTTGCGACGGGCGATTTCCTCAAACTAACTCCGGCTAAGCACGATACCGATGGTTTCTTTGGCGCCGTGATGGAACGCCGCGATGATTTCGTAGCAGAGGTAGCTGCTTGACCGGGCCGGTCGTTGCCCCGGCGTTGCGTCCTGCGTTAGCACCGCGCTTTTTGTCCGCCGCACAGTAGGATTTGGCCTATGAAGTTTGGCGTTTGCGTGATGGCAAACATCGATGAGATCGGCTTTTTCAGTCATGCCGAAACGCTGGGCTATCATTCAGTTTGGGTGGCGGACAGCCAATTGCTGTTCTCGGACTGTTATGCGGTTTTGGCGCTGGCGGCGCGTCAAACGTCTCGCCTGCACCTGGGAACCGGCACGGCGATTACCGGTACGCGCATCCCTGCGGTGCAGGCTGCCGCCGTGGCGACGCTGAACCGAATTGCGCCCGGCCGCATCCATATCGGTATCGGTACCGGCAATACCGCCATGCGCACCATGGGCCAGAGGCCAATGCGCATTGCCGACTACCGGTCCTATCTTTCGGTGTTGTCGGCTTTGTTACGGGGCGAAACCGTAGACTATACTTACAATGGCGTCACCAAGCCGATCCGCATGCTGATGCATGACGAAACCGGCTATATGAACCTGAAGCCGAAAATTCCGCTGTACGTGTCTGGCTTTGGGCCGCGGGCGATGGGGCTTGCCGGTGAGTTCGGCGATGGCCTGGTCTTTGCTATTCCACCACGTGGCGTCGCCGTGCCAGAGGCGATGGCGCATGTTCGCCAAGGTGCGGCTCGGATTGGGCGCGATATCGGCCAGGATTTCCGCAACTGTGCGCTGGTTAACATCGCCTTGCTGGAGCCGGGCGAAGCCGTGGATTCCGACAGGGTCAAGCGCCTGGTCGGCCCGAACGTCATGGCCAGCGTCTATTATTTCTATGACGAAGTGCACGAACGAGGGGTTGAAGTTCCGGAATTCCTCAAGCCGCTGTGGTCCAGATATTGCGCGCTGGTCGAGGATACCGCGCCGGAATTGCGGCATCTGCGGACCCATGAATTTCACTATACCTATCTGCATCCTGGCGAAGCCGAACTGATCGATGCGGATCTGATCCGGGCGACCTGTCTTGTCGGCGTTGCCGATGAACTGGTCGAGCAAATCAAGGCGTTGGAGGCGCAGGGTCTTCAGGAGATCATGTGGGCGACCGCGGTGGATGCAAAATGGCGGTTTGCAGAAGACTTCGCCCGGCAGGTGATGAGCAAGTTCTGACCGTCCCGGCCCTGCCAGTGAAGGGATGCTGAAATGCCCAGTGGATTCACCCAACCAAAGCGCGCAGGATTTCCCGGACGCTGATCTCCGGTTTAGAGGGTCGCTGAAGCCGTGATTTATGACCAACATTTCGATGGCCTCCTGCAAAGCCTGCGCAACGAAGGCAACTACCGGACATTCGCGGAAATATTGCGCTCTCGCGGCAACTTTCCCAACGGCGTCAGACGACTGGGCGGGCAAGAACAGCCGATCACCGTTTGGTGCTCGAACGACTATCTGGCGATGGCCCAGCACCCCGTCGTCCTGGCCGCCATGCACGATGCCCTCGACAAGGTCGGTGCAGGCTCCGGCGGCACCCGCAACATTGCCGGCACAACCGCCTATCATGTGGAATTGGAGCGCGAGTTGGCGGCGCTGCATGGCACGGAGGCGGCCTTGGTTTGCACGTCCGGCTATGTGGCGAACGAGGCAGCCTTGGGTACGCTCGGGCGTATGTTGCCGAACTGCCTCATCCTTTCGGACTCGTTCAACCACGCTTCGATGATCGACGGCATCAAGACCGCGCGGTGCGAGCGGGTCGTGTTCCGGCACAATGATCTGGCGCATCTGGAAGCGTTGCTGGCGGCGCAGCCGTTGGAGCGGCCGAAGCTGATTGCATTCGAAAGCGTCTATTCGATGGACGGCGATTTCGGTCCAATTGCAGAGATTTGCGACCTGGCCGAGCGCTACAACGCTCTGACCTATATCGACGAGGTGCACGGCGTCGGCCTCTATGGCGCATCCGGCGGCGGCGTTGCCGAGCGCGACGGCGTCATGGGCCGTATCGATGTTATATCCGGCACGCTCGCTAAAGCATTTGGCGTGATGGGCGGCTATATCGCCGGCTCTGCCCGGATATGCGATGTCGTCCGCAGCTTCGCGGCCAACTTTATCTTTACCACTTCGATTTCGCCGGTGATTGCCGCGGGCGCCATCGCCAGCATCCGCCATGTCCGCGCCAGTTCCGCCGAGCGGGAAGCGCTGCATGCGAATGCCGCGTACCTCAAGGCCGGCCTGGTTGAGCGAGGCCTGCCGCTGATGGACAGTCCCAGCCACATTGTGCCGGTGCGGATCGGCGATCCGGTGCGTTGCAAGGCGCTGTGCGACCGGCTGATGGACGAGTGGGGGATCTATGTTCAGCCGATCAACTACCCGACCGTACCGAAAGGCACGGAACGGATGCGGCTGACGCCAAGCCCGCAACACACCCGGGCCGACATCGACCGGCTGTTAGACGCGCTGGAGTCTATATTGGCCTGAGGCTTGAGCCGGCCTTGCTTACCGCATGACCGAGCGGAAGTGCGAGGCCAAGAAACGCCGCCGGATCATAGGTTGACAAAGGGTTAAC
>JAPOJR010000173.1 GCA_029978325.1 Alphaproteobacteria bacterium
ATGATTGCATCATCATCAGCTACTGTGCCATGATAATTATCATCCATGTTTTCATAATCACCCGATACAGAAAAGAATAATGTTTGTGGTTGTGATAAGGTCGCGGTTGTCGATGACGCCGTTGGTGATCTTCGCGGTGCCGAGTTCCTCCGCGATGGAAACGATGGAGTTCCAGATCACGGTGAAGGTGATGGGGTCGATAGCGGGAGCGGCGGTCATCGGGGGTCTCCTTCAGGCCCGGCGGGCGATATAATAGCCATAGCTGACATGGGCCTTGTGCTGCTCGTAAAGTGCGATCTCGGCCCGTTCGGCGGCGACGATGGCCCGGGCGGCCTCGGAATGGCCGTGCGTCGCCAGGAAGGCGTCGAACCGAGCCTGCATCGGCCGGTAGTAGTTGTCGAGCCAGCAATGCTCGCCCAGCGCGAAATAGCCGATGGGGGTGTAGCCGTGCCGCTCCAGCTGCGCGATCTTGGCGGAGGCGGTGGCGACTTCCGGGTATTCCCGGTCCCAATGCGCCTGCAGGGCGGCGGGGCGCTGGTCGGTCAGCCAGGTCAGTTCCGAGACGGCGAGCACGCCGCCCGGCTTCAGCAAGGGCCGCCAGGCCTGGATGCCGGCCTCGAAGCCGATATTGTAGATCGCACCCTCCGCCCAGATCGCATCCAGCGAGGCCGGCGGGAAGCTGAGCGCCTCCATGCTTTCCGCGCGGGTTGTAATCCGCTCGCCGAGGCCGGCTGTGGCGGCGGCCCGCTCCAGCCGCGCCAGGAAGTCCGGCAGGAAATCGACCGCGGTGACGTGCGCGTCCAACGCCCGCGCCAACACCAGGGCGGAGGCGCCGGTGCCGCAGCCGATATCGGCGATGCGGAGGCCGGTGCGATCCTTCAGGCCTGAGAGCCGGATGGCCAGCCGCGTTTCCGCCTCGCCGCCAGGGCCCTGCCGCGCGCCATCCTTGTGCAGATCGATGAGGAGGGAGAGGTCTTCCATGGTGTGGGTCAGGTGTTTGTGGCGATGGTGATTTTGCGCTGGGTCTCGAGTCCGCACTGCACCACGTCGGCGGCCATGATCGCAGCGAGACGGCGTCGCAGGCGGGGTTCGGTCATGTGTGCCTTGGGCTCGCAGTTCGGGGTTCGGTCACCGTAACGGACGCGCAAAAGGCGGTCCACTGTCCTCCACAGCGGTGAACCCTGAATTCCATGGCCCCAGACCCAAACCGCCGCAGCCCTGGCGGGCCGCTTCCCTTGATCCGCTTGCCCGCCGGTGGCACGATCCCGCCTCCTGATTACCGCACAAGACAAGAAGGCCTACCAGCATGAATCCCGACGTCGCGGCAGCAATGCCAGAGCTGGAAAAATGGATCGGACGCAAGCGCATCGTTGAGGACGAGATCGGCCTGACCTCGGTTCAGCGCGTCGCGGCGACGATGGATGTCGATCCGGCTTCGTTCAAGAACGGCACGCCGATCCCGCGCCAGTGGTTCAACATGTTCTTTCCGGATATTTGCGCACAGTCGGAGCTTGGGCCGGATGGTCATCCCAACAAGGGTGTGTTCCTGCCGCCTATCCCGCTGCCCCGGCGCATGGGCGCTGGCCGACGAGTGCAGATCATGGGCAATCTGGTTGTCGGCCAGCCGGCGACCAAAACGGCGGAGGTCGCTGCGATCATTCCGAAGAGCGGCCGGTCCGGCAATATTTGTGTGCTGACCATGCGGCTGACCTTCGAGACCGGCGGCAAAGTCATTGCTGTGGACGAGTTCGACGCCATCTATCGCGAGGCCGTTCCCCCCGGCGCCAAGACCACGGCGACCCAACCGGCAGTCGCACCCACGGACAGCGAATGGCGGGAGACGGTGCATTTCACCGAGACTCTGAATTTCCGCTATGGCGCGGTGACATGGAACGCGCACCGCATCCACTACGACGCGGACTACACTCGCACGGAAGAAGGGTATAACCATACCGTGCAGAACGGTGGCCTGACCATGCAAACCATCACGGATGTCGCCTGCCGCCATACCGACAAGACCATCACCGGCCTGACAGCCCGCCTGACCAAGCCGATCTGGGTCGGCGATACCATCACGATCCATGGCAAGTCGACGGACCAGGGTATGGCATGTTGGATTGCCGACAAGGACGGCCATCTCTGCACGGAGATGACCTTCGATTTCGCATGATGACCTATGGTCCTGCCCAGCCCGCATGGGGTGGGGCAGGATCGGGCAATCCGGGCTATAGCCCGGAAATCGCTGCCCATTCGTTTGCATTTGCACGCCCACGGAGCCGGTTTCTATGGCGACACCTCTCTGGACACCTTCGGAAGCGCGCATGGCGCCGACGCATATGCGCGCTTTCATGCGCCTCGTCACGCAGCGCACCGGCCAGTCGTTTGCTGACTATGACGCCCTGCATGCCTGGTCTGTCGCCGAGCCCGAGGCGTTCTGGACGGCGGCCTGGGATTATTGCGGCATCGTCGCAGAGACCCGCGGCGAGACGGTCATCGCCGACAAAGACAAGATCCCCGGCGCACGCTTCTTCCCCGAAGCCCGCCTCAACTTCGCCGAGAACCTGCTGCGCCACACGGGCGGCGCTCCAGCGCTGATCTTCCGGCGGGAGGATGGGCTGCGGCGCGAGTGGTCGCGGGATGAACTCCGCGAGTTCGCAGCGCGGGTCAGCCACTCGCTCGACCAGCACCATATCGGCGAGGGCGACCGGGTCGCGGCCTACCTGCCGAACATGCCGGAGGCGATCGGCGCGATGCTGGGCGCGGCGGCTGGAGGCCGGGTCTGGTCGTCGTGCTCGCCGGATTTTGGCGTGCAGGGCGTGCTGGACCGGTTCGGTCAGATCGGGCCGAAAATCCTCTTCACCGTCGATGGTTACAAGTACGGCGGCAAGCGCATCGACATTCGCGACAAGGTGGCGGAGGTGGCGAAGGCGCTCGACACCTGCGACTGGGTCGTGGTTATCCCCTTTTTGGAGGAGGAGCCAGACATTTCCGGCATTCCGCGCGCCATCTCGCTCCAGGATTTCCTGGCGTGGAGCGAGCCGGCGCCTCTCACGTTCAAGCAACTGCCGTTCGACCACCCGCTCTACATCCTGTTCTCCAGCGGCACGACGGGCGTGCCGAAGTGCATCGTCCACAAGGCGGGCGGCGTGCTGCTGAAGCATTATGTCGAGCACGTGCTGCACACGGACGAGCATGTGGGCGACCGGCTGTTCTATTTCACCACGCTGGGGTGGATGATGTGGAACTGGCTGGCGAGCGGGCTCGCTGCCGGCTCGACGCTGCTGCTCTATGACGGCTCGCCCTTCCATCCGGGGCCGAACGTGCTCTGGGACCTGATCGCGGAGGAGAAGTGCACGATCTACGGCACCTCGGCGAAATACGTCGATGCTATTGCCAAGGAGGGCCTGCGCCCGCGCGAAACGCACGACCTTTCGGCGCTGCGGGCCATGCTGTCGACCGGCAGCGTGCTGGTGCCGGAGGCGTTCGACTATATTTATGACGCGGTCATGCCGGACGGGCAGCTGGCCAGCATTTCCGGCGGCACCGACCTTTGCGGCTGCTTCGTCTCCGGCAACCCGCTGGGGCCGGTCTGGCGCGGCGAGTTGCAGTGCATGAGCCTGGGGCTCGCGACCGACGTGTTTACCGAAGATGGCCAGAGCGCTGCGGTGGGTGAGAAGGGCGAACTGGTCTGCACCAACGCCTTCCCCTGCATGCCGCTGGGCTTCTGGAACGATCCGGACGACGCGAAATACAAGGCCGCCTATTACGAGCGCTTCCCCGGTGTCTGGTGCCATGGCGACTATTCCGCCAAGACCGAGCATGGCGGCATGGTCATCTACGGACGCAGCGACGCCACCCTGAATCCGGGCGGCGTGCGCATCGGCACGGCGGAAATCTATCGCCAGGTCGAACAGTTGAACGATGTGGTCGAGGCAATCGTGATTGGCCAGGACTGGGACAACGATGTGCGCGTCGTCCTGTTCGTGCGCCTGCGCGAGGGCCTGGCGTTGGACGACAGCCTGGTGCAGGCGATCCGCAGGCGCATCCGCGAAGGCGCTTCACCCCGGCACGTGCCAGCCAAGATCGTGCAGGTGACGGACATCCCGCGCACCCGCAGCGGCAAGATCGTGGAGCTTGCGGTGCGCGACGTGGTGCACGGCCGGCCGGTCAAGAACCAGGAGGCGCTGGGCAACCCGGAGGCGCTGGAGCAGTTCCGGGACCGGGCGGAGTTGCGTAGTTAACGCCTGTCGGCAAAGAACCGGCGCAACAGGTCCGAGGCCTCGTGTTCGGCGAGGCCGCCGATGATTTCGGGACGGTGATGGCAGGTCTCTCTGGCAAAGACCATTGCGCCGTGCTCGACGCCGCCTCCCTTTGGGTCGTAGGCGCCGAAATACAGGCGGCGGATCCGGGCGAGGCTGACAGCCTGGGCGCACATAGCGCAGGGCTCCAGCGTGACATAGAGGTCGCAATCCACTAGACGAGGCGTTTGCAAAGCGCGCGCCGCCGCGCGGATGGCCAGCACTTCGGCGTGGGCGGTCGGGTCTAGGTCGCGCTCGACCCGGTTGTGCGCGCGGGCCAGCACTTCGCCATTGCGCATCACCACAGCGCCGACCGGCACTTCGCCGGCGACAAAGGCCAGGCGCGCTTCGGCCAGCGCCAGGTTCATTGGGTGGGCTTCGGGGTGCAGTGGGTATGACATTGGCCTAGTCTATATAGTAAAGCGCATTTGAATGGTGACCCTTATGTCCGAGTCCGATACCCAATCAACACCTGCCGGCGAACGTATTGCCAAGCGCCTGGCCCGCGCGGGTGTTTGCTCGCGCCGCGATGCGGAGCGGTTGATCGCCGATGGCCGGGTTTCGGTCGGCGGCAAGCGCCTGACCTCGCCAGCCTTCAACGTTACCGAATCCGACCATATTATGGTCGATGGCAAGCCAATCCCGCAGATCGAGCCGCCGCGGCTTTGGCGCTATCACAAGCCTGCTGGCCTGGTGACCACCAACAAGGACCCCCAGGGCCGTCCGACTGTGTTCGAACGCCTGCCGCCGGAATTGCCGCGGGTGATGAGCGTCGGCCGGCTGGACCTGACCAGCGAGGGGTTGTTGCTGCTGACCAACGACGGGGGCCTGGCGCGCGAGTTGGAATTGCCGAGCCGCGGCTGGATCCGCAAATACCGCGTCCGAGTGTTCGGCCGGGTCGATACCGCGCGCCTGGAGGCATTGAGCAAAGGCCCGACGGTCGAAGGCGTCAAGTACGGCCCGATTCTGGCGACGCTGGACGAGCAGATGGATTCCAATGCCTGGCTGACCGTATCGATCCGCGAAGGCAAGAACCGCGAGATCCGACGGGTGATGCAATGGATGGGGTATCATGTCAGCCGGTTGATCCGCGTATCCTACGGCCCCTTCCAGCTTGGCGAACTGCCGCGCGGCGGGGTTGAGGAAGTAAGCCGCAAGATGCTGCGCGATCAATTGGGGCCGACCCTGATCAAGCCGCGTCCGCATCGCTAGGGTTTTCCGCACCGTCATTTGCCAGCCTCGGAATATCGGCCTAGCATCTCGCCGTTCTGTCTTCCGAAGGATTGCATCATGCCCATGGATGTCGCCGCGGCGGTGAAATTGCGGCCGGCCGCGATGATCGCCAAGCCGGTCTGGCTCGACTCGGCATTCGAAGACCCGGATGCGGTCCTCGACCTGGTGCGCCGGTCCGCGCCGTATCCGCTTTCCGCTCGCGTCCACAAGAAGGACGATAACGGCGATGACGTGCCGTTCTTTCGGATTTTCTGGGCGCATACCCGTCAGGTGCGGGTGCCGGGCGCGGAGCCGTTCTTCCACAACGAGCGGTTTACGGCAGCGGCGCGAGAGTCCTTCTCGGCTGCGGTGATCGAGCCCAGCGCTATCATGATCAACCTCAGTTGCCCGACCGTTGGCGGACCGCCGCACCGCGACCTGCCGTATTTTCGCGGCTGTGAGAAGTTCCCGTTCTGGATGTTGCAGAACATGGGCTATTCCAACCTGTTTCACGATTGGGCCATCCCCATCGCTTCGACGCTGTCCTGGTTCTATCAAGGCGAGGCCGGCGAGTTCGAGTATTGGCCGGATGGGCCGGACGCCCCGTCGCGGACAGTGGACGCGCCGATGTGGAATGTCGGCGTTGTCTCCGACAACGAATATATGTGGCACCGTGTCGGTCCGGTCGGCGCTGCTGGCGCCCGCCTGCAACCGGGCGCCATCAAGCGCGAATGCCGCCTGCACGCAGTCGGCGGCGACGGCTGGGAAATCCACGACGAGGGCCGGGTATTGCCCTATCGCGGCGATCAGGTGCGGCTGTCCATTCTATGGAAAGCCTATGCCTTCCGGGATCAGGCGGCAGCGGACGAATACCATAACCGCACCAACGACCTGGATCATGCCATGGTGCAGGCGATCTTTGAGAATGACCTCCGCGCCCGCGGCGTTCAATTTGTGCATAGCGCCGATCCGGTCCGTGATCCCGACTGGAAGGCGGTGCTGCAGAAGACCTATCCGCCAGGCTTCGTCGCCTGAGAGGTATTGCGCGCATGACTTGGCAGAACCGCACCATCACCATTATCGGCGCCGGCATTGGCGGCCTGGCGCTGGCCGCGGCGCTCCGCCAGCGCGGTATTGGCGTCGAAATCTATGAGCAGGCCGAAGCCTTCGCCCGTGTCGGCGCTGGTATTCAGATGAGCCCAAACGCCATGCGCGTGCTGCGCGGCCTTGGCCTGGAAGACCGAATCCGCGCCAATGCCTTTCAACCGCAGACCTGGGACAGCCGGGATTGGGATACCGGCGACTACACCAACCGGGCGAAGCTGGGCGCAGTGACGGAAGAGCGCTATGGCGCACCGTATATCCAGATGCCCCGCGGCGACCTGCACGAATTCCTGGCCTCCATCGTGC
>JAPOJR010000174.1 GCA_029978325.1 Alphaproteobacteria bacterium
GCCTATGTGCACCTCTACGCGCTCTTCATGGTGGTGCCGATCTTCAACTCCATGCTGCGCATCGACAAATCGCTGGTAGAGGCCGCAACCGACTCTGGTGCCAGCACCTGGCAGACGCTGCTGACCGTCATTCTGCCGCTCTGCAAGCCCGGTATCGCCATCGGTTCCATCTTCGTCATCGCTATGGTCATGGGCGATTTCGTCACCGTCAACGTGCTGGGCGGTGGCCAAGTCGCGAGCGTCGGCAAGGCGATTGCGACGGAGCTTTCCTACCTGCAATTCCCGCCCGCCGCGGCGAACTCCATGGTGCTGCTGGGCGCGGTGATCCTGATGATCTTCGCCCTGATGCGCATCGTCGATATCCGGAAGGAACTCTAGCCATGGCCGCCGCATCCGCCGCCCCCGGCAGCAGAGGCTGGAGCATCGGCCTGAAACTCCTGTTCACGGCCTTCGTCGTGTTCCTCTGGGGACCGCTGTTCCTGGTGATCCTGCTATCGTTCCAGGGACCCACCGGCGGCCTCACCTTCCCGATGAACGGAGTCTCGTTCCACTGGTTCCTGCAATTGCTGGAGCCTCAGCCCATCGGCGACATCTGGGGCTCGTTCGAGCGCTCGGTCATCCTGGGCCTGATGGTGATGGTGCTGACAGTCGTCATCTCGTTCCTCGCCGGGCTGGCCTTCCGCGCCCGGTTCAAGGGCTCGACGGTGGTGTTCTATCTGGTGATCGCCAGCATGATTATGCCGAGCGTGGTGGTAAGCCTCGGTATCGGCGCCGGCTTCGAACTGCTGGGCATCCCACGGACCTGGTTCACCTCGGCCCTCGGCGCGCACCTGACCTGGACGCTGCCGTTCGGTCTGCTGATCATGTTCGCCGTGTTCAACCGCTTCGATCCATCCTATGAAGCCGCAGCGCGCGACCTGGGCGCGAGCGGTTTCCAGACCATCAGGCATGTGGTGCTGCCCATCGTGGCGCCATCGTTGATCGGCGTTGCGCTGTTCGGCTTTACGCTCTCCTATGATGAGATTGCGCGCACGTCGCAATCCGTCGGGCCCCTGAACACGCTGCCGCTGGAATTGCAGGCAATGCAGACGAACGTGACGACGCCGGTAATTTACTCGCTGGGAGCGGTGACAACGTTCCTGTCGCTCGCCGTGATCGCGGTGGCGCTGACCACGTCGGCGATCTTGCGCCAACGGCAACTCCGCAAGGGCTCGGATGCGGGCAAGGGGATGGTCTGAGGCCATGCGCATCGCTCTCATCAATCCGAACGCAACGGCCAGCATGACCGCGACCTGCGTCGCCGCCGCAGAGGCGGTGAAAGCGGTAGGGACCGAGATCATCGGCCTGACCCCGCAGGACGGTCCGGCCAGCATTGAGGGCCCTTATGACGAGGCGTTCGCACTGCCCGGCCTGATCCGCGCGGCGCTGAAGGCGGAGCAGGACGGCGCCGACGCGGTCGTCGTCGCTTGCTTCGACGATCCGGGGCTGGAGCCATTGCGAGCCGCGCTCTGCGTGCCCGTCGTTGGCATTGTCGAGGCAAGCATGAACGCCGCCGCCTCCATCGCAGACCGGATGGCGGTGGTTACGACCACCACCCGCTCATTGCCGCGCATCCGGGAGTTGGCGCACCGCTATGGCGTGGCGGAGCGTTGCGCGATCTACGCCTCCAAAGTGCCCGTGCTGGCGCTGGAGAGTGGCGGCTACGCCCCTGTCAGGAAGACGGCAGAGCAGGCGGTGGCAGAAGGCGCGGAGGCGATCATCCTCGGCTGTGCCGGCATGGCCGATTGGGTGGCAGCTTTGCACAAAGACTTGGCCGTGCCGGTGATCGACGGTGTCGCCGCCGCGGTTAAGCACGCCGAAGGGCTGGTCGCCCAGGGCCTGAAGACGGCCAAGACCGGCGGCTACCAGTTCCCAGCGCACAAACCCTTCATCGGCCAGTTTGCAGACGACGCCTGGCCGGAAGATTGAGGCAATTCCCATGACCGATCCTGCCTATCCCCGCGATCTCGTCGGCTATGGCCGCAATCCGCCCAACCCCAAATGGCCGGGCGGGGCGCGGGTGGCCGTGCAGTTCGTCATCAATTACGAGGAAGGCGGCGAGAACGCGATCATACACGGCGACCCTGCGTCCGAAGCCTTCCTCTCAGAGATTGTCGGCGCGGACCCCTGGCCCGGCCAGCGGCACATGAGCATGGAGTCGATCTACGAATTCGGCTCCCGCGCCGGGTTCTGGCGGCTGCACCGGCTGTTCACCGAGCGCAAGATCCCGGTGACCGTCTTTGCCGTTGGCATGGCCATGGCCCGCAACCCGGAGGCGGCGAAGGCGATGGTCGAGGCCGATTGGGAAATTGCGAGCCATGGCTATCGCTGGATCGACTACCGCAACGTGCCGGAGGACGTGGAGCGGCAGCACATCCGCCTCGCCATGAATGCGATCCTGCAGGCCTGCGGCGCGGTGCCGGTCGGCTGGTACACCGGCCGCACGAGCGAAAACACACGCCGGCTGATCGTCGAGCATGGCGGCTTTCTCTACGACGCCGATTCCTATGCGGACGAACTGCCCTATTGGGACCACACCTACGGCAAGCCGCATCTGGTCGTGCCCTACACGCTGGACGCCAACGACATGCGCTTTGCGACGCCCCAGGGCTTCAACTCGGGCGATCAGTTCTTTACCTATCTGAAAGACTCGTTCGACACGCTCTACGCCGAGGGCGAAACCGCGCCCAAGATGATGTCCATCGGCCTGCATTGCCGTCTCGTCGGACGGCCAGGGCGGGCAGCGGCGTTGGCGCGGTTCCTGGACTATGTGCAGGGACATGACCGCGTCTGGCTCTGCCGCCGCGTGGATATCGCCCGGCACTGGGCCGAACACTTTCCGCCAGAGGGGGCCGGAAGCCCATGCAACTGATCGGCGTCGATGTCGGCGGCACGTTCACCGACTTGGTCTACACGAACACCGCGACGGGCCGGACCCTGATCCACAAGGTGCCCTCTACGCCGGATGATCCGGGCCGGGCGGTGGCAAACGGCGTCCAGGAAATCTGCGAACTGCATGGCATCGCCATCGGCGATCTGGACCGGGTGCTGCACGGCACCACCATCGCGACGAACGCCGTGCTCGAATATGACGGCGCGGTGGCAGGTATGATTACGACGGAGGGCTACCGCGATATCCTTCATATCGGCCGCCACCAGCGCCCGCAGCACTACTCCATCCGCCAGGAAATCCCCTGGCAGGACCGCCCACTGGTCCGCCGCCGCTACCGCAAAACCGCCCGCGAACGCCTGATCCCGCCGAAGGGAGAGGTGCTGGAGCCGCTGGACGAAGACGCCGTCCGCCAGGCCGCGCGGGAGTTGCGCAACGCCGGGGTGGAGAGTATCGCCATCTGCTTCCTCTTCAGCTACCTGAACCCCGCGCACGAGCTGCGCGCCAAGCAGATCGTGGCGGAGGAATTCCCCGAGGCCTTCCTCTGCACCAGCGCCGAAATCGCGCCCCAGTTCCGGGAGTTCGAGCGCTTCACCACCGCCGCACTCAACGCCTTTGTCGGGCCGAAGGTTGGGGCTTATGTTGCGAACCTTGAACGCAAACTAAAAGCCAGCGGCGCTGCCGCCGACCTGCGCATCATGGGCTCCAACGGCGGCGTCGCGACCCCGGCGATGGTCTGCGAGCGGCCCGTTTCCACCCTGCTTTCCGGCCCGGCTGCTGGCGTATTGGGCGGGGCGTGGTGCGGGGCGCTCTCCGGCTACAACAATCTCATCACGTTCGACATCGGTGGCACGTCGGCGGATATTGGCATCGTCACGGACGGCCAGTTCGGCGAGGCAACGGCGCGCGACACCTGGATCGCAGGCTATCCGGCGCTGGTGCCGATGATCGACATTCACACCATCGGCGCCGGCGGCGGCTCTATCGCTCATGTGGATCCGGGCGGCGCGCCCAAGGTCGGCCCGGAAAGCGCGGGGGCGCGGCCTGGTCCGGCGGCCTATGGCCATGGCGGCGAGGAGGCGACCGTCACCGACGCGCACGTGACGCTAGGACGGCTGGTGCCGGACAATTTCCTTGGCGGGCGCATGACGCTGGATGCAGAGGCGGCTGCTGCCGTCGTGGACGGTTTCGCCGCCAAGGTCGGCATGAGCGGGGAGGAAGCGGCGCTCGGTATCCTGACCATCCTGAACGCCAACATGGCCAACGCCATCCGCAGCCGCACGGTGCAGAAGGGCCTGGACCCGCGCGACTACGCCCTGGTGGCGTTCGGCGGCGCAGGGCCGCTGCACGGGGCGGAGGTGGCGGCGATGCTTGACATTCCGACCGTCATCATCCCGCCGCATCCGGGCATCACTTCCGCCGTTGGATTGCTCACCACCGACCTGCGCTATGACGCGGTCGCGACGGCCTTCCAGACCAGTGACGCGCTCGATATTCCGCGCCTGAACGGCCTGTTCCAGGGGCTGGAGGACGACCTTGCCGGGCGCTACGAGGCCGACGGCATCGCGCGCGAGGCGGTGCAGTTCGAGCGGGCGGGCGACCTGCGCTACGCCGGGCAGGGCTATGAACTGCGGGTAGCCTTCCCGGCGGGCGAACTGAACGAAATGGCGATGGCGGGCGTGCTGGAGGCCTTCGGCGAAGCGCATGAGGCCGAGTACGGCCACCGCTTCGACGGCAGCCCTGTCGAGATTGTCAACGTCCGCGTGACAGCCGCCGCGGTGATGGAGAAGATCGCGGCCCCCTCCGTCGCAGAACCCAAAGAAAGCCGGCCCATCGGCACGCGCCCCTGCGCCTTCGGCCAGCCGGGCGGCGGGGTGGAGTGGCTGGAGACGCCGCTCTGGCAGCGGGCGGACCTGCCGCTGGAGGAGGCCGTGCCCGGCCCTGCCATCGTCCTGCAAGAGGACAGCACCACCGTCGTGCCGCCGGGCGCGACCGTCACCGCCGACCGCGCGGGCAACCTGATTATCCGCCTGGGAGCCTGAGACATGGCAAGAGACATCGACCCCGTCACCGTCAGCGTCATCCAGGGCGCGCTGGAGAATATTGCGGTGGAGATGGGCTGGAAGCTCATGCGCATGGCCTATTCCTCCATCATCCGCGAGTCGGAGGATTTCGGCGCAGGCCTCGTGGATGCGGAAGGCCGCGGCCTCGCCGAGTCGGCGCAGTCCACACCGCTGCAATCCGGTCCGATCCCCGGTTACATCCGCGGCATGAAGAAGATCATGGCGGCGCGCGGTGAGACGCTGAACCCCGGCGACGTCATCATGCACAACGACGCCTATTCCGGCGCCAGCCACGGGCCGGACGTGGCCTTCATCGTGCCGGTGTTCTTCGACGGCAAGATCATCGGCTATTCCGCCAACACGGCGCATCACCTGGACATTGGCTCGCTGTCCCCCGGCTCCTGCGGCATCGTCGATGCGATGGATGCTTATGCGGAAGGGCTCCAGTTCAAGGCGATCAAGATCGTGGACCGCGGCCAGCCGAACCACATGGTCTGGCACATCCTGCGTGACAATGTCCGCGTCTCTGACCTGGTGGTGGGCGACATGGAGGCCCAGATCGCCGCTGCCCGCATCGGCGCGGAACGCTTGACCGAACTGGTGCAGAAGTATGGCCTGGAGACCTTCCAGGCCGCCTGCGAAGCGATGATGGACCATGCCGAGCGGCTGATGCGCCAGGCTATCGCCGCCTTGCCCGACGGCGAATATCGCGGTGAGAGCGCCATCGACGGCTTCCTGGACGATCCCGCCCGCCGCGAACTACCCTTGGTGGCGACCATCCGGGTCAAGGGCGACCAGATGGAAGTCGACCTGACAGGCACCGCGCCGCAGGTGGATGACCGCCCAATCAACATGCCGTTCGAGGGTACGGTGGATATCGCGGTCTGGCTAACCGTGCGCTCCGTCCTGCTCGATACGGCGGAGCATGGCCACATTCCGGTGAACGATGGCCTCGTCCGACCTATCAAGATCATCGCGCCCAAGGGCTGCCTCGCCAACCCGATCTTCCCGGCGCCGACCATCGCCCGTTTCTGCCCTGGCAATGCGCTCGCCGACACAGTGATGAAGGCGCTGTCGCTCGCGAAGCCAGAGCATGTCTCAGCAGGCATCGGCAACCTGAAGGTCATCGCCTTTTCCGGCGTCCACCAGAACAAGCCCTGGGTGCATATGGAGATTTTCGAGGGCTCCTATGGCGGCCGTGCCGGGATGGACGGCATGGACGCCGTCGACACCCTCTTCGCCAACACCCGGAATAACCCGATCGAAGACATCGAAAGCCATCTGCCACTCCGCGTCCGCCGCTACGAACTGCGGGAGGACGTGGCCGGAGCCGGTCAGTACCGCGGCGGGCTTGGGGCTGTGCGCGAGTTTGAGTATCTCTCCGACGGCGGCGCATCGGTCGAGGGCGAAGGCCACCGCTACCGCCCGTGGGGCTTCGAGGGCGGCGGGCTCGGTCAGCCGGCAAAGCTGGAGTTGGTGCATAATGATGGCTCGGTCGAGGAACTGCCGTCGAAAGTCCCCCACCGCCGCATCAAAGCAGGCGAGCATTTCCGCTGCGTCGGGCCGGCGGGCGGCGGCTACGGTCCGGCCTCGGCCCGCGATCCGGCGAAGGTATCAGCGGACGTTATGGATGGCTTGATTACCGTAGAAATGGCAAACAAAGACTTTTATGTGGCTCTGACACCGGATCGCACCGTTGACCGTCTGGCCACCGCATTAATACGCAATAGGGAAGCGTAGGCTAAGTAAATCTCGTTATCAGACGCTTCTTCCTCGGTCCTTGAATGTCAGCTTTGGGCCGAAAGCGACATTGCCTCTCTCGTCGGTTTGGGTGGACGGTTGCAATTGGACCGTTTAGAGAGTGCCTAAAGCACCATCGTTATGGCTTTATTACAAATTTCAGAACCAGGCCAAGCGCCAGATC
>JAPOJR010000175.1 GCA_029978325.1 Alphaproteobacteria bacterium
TTTGAAACTAGACTGGTGCTTGAAGATTAAGAGCGATCCGGGGAAATTTAAATAAATCGGTTGCTACCACAGAACTTAACTGTCGATAGCCCGTAGTCAGCAACACTCCAAACTCCTCTCAAAGTCTAACTTGTCGGCCAATCTACCTCCCCAACCTCCCCCACTCCCCCCGAAAATCACCATTTGTGCCTCGCTCCGGTTGCCATAGACTGGTGCGAACGCTCAAAAGGAAACGCCCCATGCTCACCCTGCAAAAGACCGATCCCCGTTTCGGCGCTGTCCTGGCCGAGAAGCCGGAGCCCTCTATTGGCGAGGGGGAAGTGCTCGTCGAGGTGGAGGCTGTCGGCATTTGTGGCTCGGATATTCACATGTACGAGTGGACGCCCGGCTATGAGTGGGTGGAGCTGTCGCTGCCCGTGGTCATGGGGCATGAGTTCTCCGGCCGCGTGGCCAAACTCGGCCCCGGCGTCTCCGGCCTGTCCGAAGGCACGCCGGTCGTCGTCACGCCCGGCTATTTCTGCGGCACCTGCGCGGAGTGCCAGGCGGGCCGGCCCGATGCCTGCTACAACAAGAAATCCATCGGCCTGACGGTGGACGGCGGCTTTGCGCGCTATGTCTCCGTCCCGGCCCGCACCTGCATTCCCATCGGCGAGGACCTGCCGCCGCACATCGCGGCGCTGACGGAGCCTCTGGTGGTCGGCGACCGGGCGGTGCAGATCGGCACGATTGAGCCGGGCCAGGACGTGGTCGTGCTCGGCCCCGGCATTATCGGCCTAGCCACCGCCTTCATCGCCAAGCGGTCCGGCGCGGGCTCGGTCACGGTCGTCGGCAAGAGCGACCCGCTGCGGCTCGGCATTGCCAAGCAACTGGGCGCAGACAGGGTGATCGATCTGGCCGACGGCGGCTCCAGGCTCTCCGACCATATCGAGGAACGCTCGGTCGAGCGGGTGTTCGAGGCGACCGGCTTCGGCGAGAGCATCACCCAGGGGCTGGGCCTGCTGAAGGACTATGGCATCATGACCAGCATCGGCATCCATCCCGCCCCAGCCAGCATCGACATCACGCCGTTCGTGCGCCGCAAGCTGCAACTGCGCGGCGCGCATGGCGGCGGGCGGGATTGCTGGGACCGGGTGCTGGCAATGCTGCCGGACAACCAGAACGCGCTCGGCGCCATCGTCACCCACCAGATCCCCCTAAGCGAGGCGATTGAGGGCTTCGAACTCAACCGCCGGCGCGAAGCCTGCAAGGTGGTGATCCGGCCCGGGATGGGGTGAGGGATTCCCGGCCGCTGCGGCGCAGTGAGCCGGGACCGCTCTATCTCGCGAACACCCAAATGGAGGTGTTCGATGGATGACGCCGGCCCCGGATGCGCGCTCCGCCCGCTCCGGGGATCGTAACCCGCTGCGCTCCGCCCGCTCCGGCAAGCGCGAGAAAGCTTGGCACTCCCCCCAGTTCGTATAAGCTTGCCGCATAATTCCGCTCCCAACCAAGAGAACCCCCAAGAATGGCCTTGAAACGCATGGTGCTCGAAATCGGCATGGGCACCGACATCCGCGGCGGCGACAGCACGAAGGCTGCCGTCCGCGCGCTCCGAGACGCCCTCTGGCACAATTCGCTCTCCATCGGTGAGGCGGTCGGCCAGCATGTGGACGCCATGAAGGTGGCCGTCACCATCGGCGTGCCCAACCCGGAGACGGTGGACAAGCAGCAGGTGCTCGACGTCCTGCCCCACGGCACCGGCACGTGCGAGGTGGTGGAGGGCGGCCTGCGCATGCCGAACCCGAAAGGCACCGACGTCACCCTGATCGCGCACGCGGCGGCGGTCGTCTATCTCGATATTCCCGACGCGGCGGAGTGAGCACCATGGCAGGCAAACGCATTATCCTGGAAATGGGCGCCGGCAACGACCTGCACGGCGGCAACTATACCAAGGCCGCGGTGCGGGCGGTGCAGGATGCGCTGCACCACTCGTCGCTGACCTTCTTGCGCACGCTGAACATCGACAAGAGCAAAGTCGATGTCGTCGCGACGATCGGCGTGGCGGAACCCTCGGCAATCGACACGGCGGAAATCGCCAAGCAGTTCCCAGTCGGCAATGTGACGGTGAAGCCGGTCAAAGGCGGCCTGAACGTGCCGGACGAGGCCATCGGCGACGTCGCCGTAATCGCCAGTGCGGCGATTGAGGTGTGGTTGAGGGACTGATGTTGCTGAAGGGCTTTCGCCTCGCGCAACTGGGGCCGGGGTTGGCGGCTGCGGTCTGCGGACGCCTGTTCGCAGACTGCGGGGCGGCGGTCGCGGTCGTGGATGCCGTCGAGAATACGCCGCTGACTGCGTACCTGAACCATGGCAAGAGCGCCGCGGGCCTGAAGGAAGCGCTGGCAGGCGCCGACCTGATCGTTGCCGAAGGCTCCCCCAACACGCTGGCGGCTATGGGCTTTGCGCCGGATGTGCTGCGACGGCTGAACCCTAAAGCCGCCCTGGTGCTGATCTCGCCTTTCGGTCAGACCGGGCCGCGGGCGGAGGAGCCGGCAACCGACCTGACCCTGATGGCGGCGAGCGGCATCATGCGCATGCTCACCGGTCAGGTGGATGATCTGTCCGAGCCGCCGGTGCGCGCCACCGGCCAGCAGTCGGTTTTTATCGGCGGTGTCGCCGCCGCTTGTGCAGGTCTGCACGCAGCCTTGGGACAAACGCCGGGAGCGGTTGTCGATGTCTCGCTGCACGAAACGCTCGCGACTCTCGCGATGACTGAATTAAGCCGCGCGGGCTTGAGCGGGCGGTCATGGCAGCGCAAGCGGTTGACGGACGGCAATGGCGCAACGGTATGCATTCTGCCGGCAAGCGACGGCTATGCCGCAATTTCTCCCCGGGAGGAAAAGCAGTGGCAGGCGTGGCTGGAGGCGATGGGCTCTCCGGACTGGGGGGCGGAGCCTCGCTTTGCCAGAAAGGCCGACCGCATTGCCAACTGGGATGCGCTGCATACGCTGATGAGCGATTGGAGCCGCCAGCATTCCAAGCAATGGATCGCAGATTTGGCGCAAGCGGCTCATGTACCCAGCTTTCCGCTGCGGAACCTGGAAGAGCACTTTGCTTCGCCGCAGTTGGCAGAGCGGCGGTTTTGGCAGCGAGTGGACGGCCGCCATGTTCCGAGCCTGCCGGTCCAGTTAACCCATGCCGAAGCGGCGCCTTTGCCGCTACCGGTCCAGGGGCCCTTGCCGTTATCAGGCGTCCGGGTGTTGGACTTCAGCTGGGTGATTGCTGGGCCGACCGCGACCCGCCATCTGGCGGCGATGGGCGCCGAAGTTATCAAAGTTGAGGCGCCCGGCAGCGGCGATCCGGGCCGGGGCTCCGAACTGCATACGGTGCTGGGACAGGCGAAGAAAGCGATCGTGCTGGACCTGAAACGGCCGGAGGCGGTGGCCATCGCCAAGCGGCTCGCCAGCCAGTGCGACGTGCTGATCGAGAACTTCGCCACGGGCGTCATGGATCGCCTGGGCCTGGGCGAGGATGATTTGCAGGCGGCCAACCCGAACCTGACCTATGTTTCCGCCTCGGGCCTGGGCCGAACCGGCCCGGAGGCGAGGGGAGTTGCCTATGGAACGCTGCTGCAATGCTATGCGGGTTTCGCCGGCCTGAACCGGCACCCGGAGCGGCCGCCCCGCGTAGGCTTTGCCTGGCTTGACCCGATGTGCGGCTTGTTGCTGCCATTCCTTACCGCCGCCAGCCTATGGCGGCGCGGACGGGAGGGTGGCGGCACCCGCGTCGATCTCTCGATGATCGAGGCCTTGCTGTGGACCCTGGCCGAACCGGTATTGGCGGCGCAGGCGGAAGGTGGCGTTGCCGCGCAAGGCAACCGCGATGCTGGCATGAGCCCGCACGGCGTTTATCCGTGCGAGGGAGAAGACGCATGGGTCAGCCTTGCGGTGCGGACGGATGCCGATTGGCGGGCGCTGTGCGGCGTGGTGCCTGACCTCAATGGCCGCGAACATGACAGCCTTGCGGACCGGCAGGCCAATGCATCAGCGATTGACGCCGCTTTGTCCGCTTGGAGCGCCGGCCAAACGGCGGTCATTGCCGCCGAAGCCCTGGTCGCCAGGGGGATAGCCGCGGCGGCGGTGGCGTCGTCGTCGGACCTGGTCGCAAGCAACCATCTCCAGGAACGTCAGTTCTGGGACAAGGAAGGGCAGGGGCTATTGCCGGGTCTGCCCTGGCGTGCCAGCTTTGGCCGGCAATCCGGCCCGGCCCCGGCGTTGGGCGCGGACACCGAGGCAGTGTTACAGGCCCTAGGACGAGCCTAGCCTGGCGATGGCTTCCGCTAACGCCACGGTGCGGTGTGCGCCGACGACATGCAGGTTCTCTATCAAACGCCCGTCTAGTAATACGACGCCCTGGCCCTTCGCTTCGGCTTCGGCGTGCGCGGCGATGATGCGGCGGGCATCGTCTACCTGAGCGGCGCTGGGGCCAAAAACCGCGTTGGCTGGCTCCACCTGTTTCGGGTGGATCAGCGTTTTGCCGTCGAAGCCAAGGTCTCTGCCCTGGTGGCAATGCGCCAGAAACTCGGCATCGTCGCCCAGGTTCAGATGCACGCCATCGAGGATGGCCAGGCCATACGCGCGGGCAGCCAGCATGCACAAGCCCAGGCCCGTCACGAAGGGCAGCCGGTCGGGCGTATGCGCGGCTTGCAGATCCTTCGCCAGATCGCTGGTGCCCATGACCAGGCAAGCGAGGCGCGGCGTGCGCGCGATATCCTGAATCTGGAGCATGGCAAGCGGCGTCTCCACCATCGCCCACAACGTCATGTCCGGCGGTGCGCCAGCCTCATCCAGGACTTGGGCAGCTTGCGCCAGCATTGCGGCGCTTTCGACTTTTGGGATCAGCGCGGCGCTCGCGCCGGATTTGGCGATGGCCGTCAGGTCGGCATACCCCCATGGCGTAGCCAGGCCATTGGCGCGAATGATGATTTCACGCCTGCCATACGCGCCGGAAGCCGCGGCCGCGCAGGCCTGGGCGCGTGCGATATCTTTCGCATCTGGCGCAACCGCATCCTCCAGGTCGAATATCAACCCGTCGGCGGCCAGCGACTTGGCTTTCTCCAGGGCGCCGGCTCTGCTGGCTGGCATGTACAGCACGCTGCGGCGCGGTCTGATGGAGGCGGTTGAAGCCGGCATGGTGGGTTCCTTTGGCATTTTGCGGACAGGCATTCTATAACCCCAGCCTGCTTTTCCTGCAGCATCGGAACCGCCGCATGCGCCAAGTGCTATCGATCCAATCCAGCGTCGCTCATGGCCATGTCGGCAATAGCGCTGCCGTGTTCGCCTTGCAGAGGCTGGGGTGCGCTGTGGTGCGGGTAGATACCGTACGCTTCTCCAACCATCCGGCGCACGGCGGCTTTCAGGGCGGCCCGGCGGCATCGTCCGAGATCGACGGGCTTGTGCGCGGCGTCTGCGAGCGGGGATTCCTGGATACCTGCGGCGCGGTGCTTTCGGGCTACCTTGGCACGGCCGAGAACGGCAAGGCCGTGGCGCGAGCGATAGAGCAGGTTCGTACAGTTGCTCCTGACGCGATTTTTGCCTGCGACCCTGTAATGGGCGACGATCCGAAGGGCCTGTTCGTCGCCGCGGATATTCCGGAGGTCATGCGCGACGTCCTGGTGCCGATGGCGGATATCGTGACGCCGAACCGGTTCGAGTTGCAGACGTTGACCGGGATGGCTTGCAGCAACCGAAGCGAAGTTTTGGCGGCAGCCCACGGCTTGCTGGCGCGCGGCCCGCGCCTAATTGTTGTGACTGGCCTCCGATTCGATAAGAATATGATCGAAACCTTGGCCATTACCAAACACGAAGTGTGGAGTGTGCGGCACCCGTGGGTTAACGCCCCAGCGCATGGCGCCGGCGACACGTTCGCCGCGGTTTTTTTGGGCCGCTATCTGGAAGCGCCGGACCCGGCGCGGGCGCTTAGCCTGGCGGCGGCATCCGTCGCCGCGATCCTGGGTCAAACAAAAGACGACCTCGCACTGGTCGAAACGCAGGACGCGATCGTTGCGCCTGCGGGAGTCGTGCCGGCGGTGCGTGAAGCCATTACCGACCGGTTTCCCAGCGGTCGATAACTTTTTCGCGGATCAGCCAGCGGCCACTGTGGCGAACGACGGTGTCGGTATAGAGGCCAAGCGCCGTCAAGACCGGTGCTGGGCTTTCCGGCAGCCACTGCGTCGATGACCAGTAGGACAGCAGGCGATAACAATCTTCGGAAATCTGCTCCACCTGCATTTGCTGAATCCAGTGTTGGCCGCGCTTAGCTCCCGGAGGCACGATCCATCGGGCAGCAAATGCCCGGGGTCCGCCAGCCGCCTGATCCCAGAGCCGGCCTTGAATGTCCCGAATGCTGCCGTCCGCGGTGAACAGGGCAGGCACTGCATCGATATCGCCAAAGTCCATGGCCCGCGCATAAGCGCGGACCAGATCCTCTATCGCAACGCGATCTTCGAGAGACAGTCGCCTTGGCTCAGCCGTCATGCCGCGATCACTGGTCCGTCGCCGACAATCGTTGTCCTGTGCGAGATCCGGCGGGCAGCCGGATCGTAGGGGAGAATACGGTGCATCGTGCAGCGGTTGTCCCACATCAGGATATCGTACTGGGTCCAGGTGTGTTCGTACACAAACCGCGGCTCCGAGCACAAATCGTAGAGGCGATCCAGAACCGACTTCGCTTCGGCGTCGTCCATCCCTTCAATCGCATCGTTGTAAATTGGGCTGATATAGAGGGACTTTTTACC
>JAPOJR010000176.1 GCA_029978325.1 Alphaproteobacteria bacterium
GTATATGCTACCAGACGCAAAATAGGGAAGAAGTCGCTGCGATCCATGGATTCAGCTATTGCCAACGACCGGTTTAAGGAGCGGCGTATGTCTGACGCGGTGGCAAGGACAAACGGCGGCAAGCGGCTGCTGATCTACAGCCATGACAGTTTCGGGCTAGGCCACCTGCGGCGATGCCGGGAAATTGCTCACGCACTAGTGGATGCATACGACAACCTGTCTGTACTTATTCTTTCTGGTTCTCCGATTATCGGCAGTTTTGACTTCAAGCCGCGTGTGGACTTCATCCGCATCCCCGGGATGATCAAACTTTCTAATGGGGAGTACACCTCGCATGCTTTGCACATCGCGCCTGAAAAAACGCTTGAGCTGCGCGCGGCGGTTATAAGCGAGGCCGCCCGAATTTTTGATCCAGACCTGTTTCTTGTGGATAAAGAACCACTTGGGTTACGTGGCGAGGTTCGTGAAACATTGGAATTGCTGCGCCAACAAGGAACCCGGATCGTGCTGGGTCTGCGGGACGTAATGGACGATCCCGACGCATTGCAGCCAGAGTGGAAGCGCAAGCGGGCGCCGGCGGCGTTGCGCGATTTCTATGACGAAATCTGGATTTATGGCCTGCCGCAAATCTGCGACCCGTTAGAGGGAATTGACCTGCCCGTCTCGGTTCGTCGCAAAATGGTTTATACGGGCTATTTGCGACGCCAAGTCCACGTCTCACCCGAGACGGCCACTGCTTTGGTGGGAGACAAGCCATATATTCTCGTGACGCCCGGCGGCGGCGGCGATGGCGATGCATTAGTGGATTGGGTTGTGCGGGCGTATGAGAACGACCCTGATCTGCCGCACCGCGCGCTGATCGTCTTTGGGCCGTTCATGCAGGCCGACCAACAGCAGGCGTTTCGCCAGCGGATCGAAGCCTTGCCGAACGTGGAAGCCATCACCTTCTACAATCAGATGGAATCGATCATCGCCGGCGCGCGCGGGGTCATCGCCATGGGCGGTTACAACACATTTTGTGAAATCTTATCGTTCGACAAGCCGGCAATCATTGTGCCGCGTACCCGTCCGCGCATGGAACAATCCATCCGGGCCGCCCGGGCACAGGAATTGGGTCTGGTCCGGATGCTGGACCCGGACAATGGCCGTCCCGACCGGGTGATGGCTACGGCAATACGGCAACTGCCGCAACAGAGCCGCCCGTCCGATTTCGTGGTGCCGGGCCTACTCGACGGTTTAGACAACGTCAAACGGCTGGTCGGAAAGGCCCTGGGCAGCGCCAGGCAACCGCCATTGCGATTTGCCGAGGCCGGGGGCGATTGACATGGCGGAGGTCACCGCGTCCCCAACCGTCGCGGTGGTGCTAAAGGGCTATCCGCGCCTGTCCGAGACTTTTATCGCGCAGGAAATTCTGGCGCTTCAGCAACGTGGACTGCGCCAGATTATCATATCTCTGCGCCGCCCGACCGATACCAAGCGCCATCCGATGCACGCGGAGATTACAGCGCCAGTCGTTTATCTGCCGGAATATCTCTATCAAGAGCCGGCGCGCGTGCTGCGTGCGTGGTGGCGGGTTCGCCGCAGCCCGGCTTATCGCCCTGTCCGCCGCCAGTGGCTGCGCGACCTATGGCGCGACCGCACGCCGAATCGCGGCCGGCGATTTGGGCAGGCGCTCGTATTGGCTGCGGAACTGCCGGACGGCGTGGCCCACCTGCACGCGCATTTCCTGCACACCCCTGCATCGGTGACGCGATACGCGGCGACCCTGCGCGGCCTGCCGTGGAGCGTGTCCGCCCACGCCAAGGACATCTGGACCTCGCCGGAATGGGAGAAGCGGGAGAAGCTGGCCGATTGTGCCTGGGCGGTGACCTGCACCGCGTTTGGCGCGCGCCACCTGCAGTCGCTGGCGCCGGAACCAGGCCGGGTTGAGTTGCTGTACCACGGGCTTGATCTGAGCCGATTCCCCCAGCCGGCAGCGACATACAGCCGGCGCGATGGCAGCAATCCAAACGAGCCGGTTCGCATCCTGTCGGTTGGGCGTGCCGTCGAAAAGAAAGGGTATGATGACCTTTTGCAGGCGCTGGCGCTGTTGCCGGACTCGCTCGCCTGGCGTTTTACGCATATTGGTGGCGGCAAGCTTGCAGCGGCGCTCAAAGCCCAAGCCAAAACGCTGGGAATTGACGACCGCATCACCTGGCATGGCGCGCAGGCGCAGGAGGCTGTCGTCGCCGCCTATCGTGAGGCCGACCTGTTTGTGCTGGCCAGCAAGGTTGCCGCCGACGGCGATCGCGATGGCCTTCCCAACGTGTTGATGGAAGCGCAGAGCCAGGGCCTCGCCTGCCTCGCGTCTGACGCCGCCGGAATTCCTGAACTGATTGAAAACGGCAGAACCGGCATGTTGACGCCCGCCAGCGACCCGCAGGCATTAAGCCGTGCCATCGCCGAATTGATCGCCGCGCCCGATAGGCGAGAAACCTTGGGAATTGGTGGAACATCGCGCCTGCACGGCGGGTTCTCGTTTGAAACTGGCATCGACCGGCTGTCAGCGCGCTTCAGCCTGAAGCAGGCGCCGATCCAAACGCTCGCGGCCGAATAAGCGCGGCCGTCGCGATGAAAATCGCCTTTTATGCACCGCTAAAGCCGCCGGATCACCCGACCCCATCGGGGGATCGCCGCATCGCCCGCCTGCTGCTGGAGGCACTGAAACTCGGCGGCCATGAGGTATCGCTTGCCAGTCGGCTGCGTAGCCGTGACGCCGGAGGCGAACAGATGCGGCAGGCCAGAATTGCCGACCTTGGGCAGCGGTTGGCGGCAAGGTTGCTGAAGCGTTACAGCCGGTCCGGCAATCCGCCGGACCTTTGGCTGACCTATCATTTGTATTACAAGGCGCCAGACTGGATCGGCCCGCTGGTCAGCGCCGCCCTCGGGATTCCGTACGTTATCGTCGAGGCGAGCCATGCGCCGAAGCGCGCTGGCGGCGCATGGGATATCGGCCATCGCGCCGTCGAACAAGCGGTGCGGGGCTCGGCGCAGGCCATATGTTTAAATCCTAACGACCGCGCATGTCTGGAGCCGCTCGCCCGCGGCCGAATTTCGACTATCGCCCCCTTTCTGGATGCCACCCCTTACGGAAGCGCCCACTCTATCCGTGGCGAACTCGCCCGGGCTTACGGTCTACCGGAAGGCGAGCCATGGCTGCTGGCCGTTGCGATGATGCGGCATGGCGATAAGCTCGCCTCGTACCGGATGCTTGCCGACGCCTTGCGTCCCCTGACAGACCGTGCATGGCGGTTGGTCGTAGCTGGTGATGGCGCCGCCGCAGCCGAGGTGCACAGCGCTTTTTCAGCTTTCGGCAATCGCGTTGTCTGGCTTGGCGCGGTTGATGAGATCCGGCTCGCCTCGATCTACAAATCCGTTGATATCCTGACGTGGCCGGCAGTACGTGAAGCGTTCGGCATGTCCCTGCTTGAAGCGCATGCAGCCGGCCTGCCTGTGATTGCAGGGAATACCGACGGCGTGCCAGCCATCGTCCGTGATGGCGAGACAGGCCTGTTGCCCCGACCGGGCGACACCGCCGCCTTTGCGGCCGCAGTGGCTCAACTGCTGGAGGATACGTCCCGGCGTGAGGCGATGGGCCTAGCTGCGCACGACCGCGTATTGCGCCATCATTCGCTTGAAAGCGCCGCCAAGCGGCTCGACGATATTTTGCAGGACGCCCTATGCCACTTCTCAGCCTGATCCGGCACGCGCCCACCACCTGGAACGAGGCGGGCCTCATTCAGGGCCAGACCGACACGCCTTTAAGCGACAATGGACGCGCCGCCTTGCAGACCTGGGAGGTTCCAACGCAACTGCTGACCGCCGATTGGTGGACAAGTCCCCTGCAACGCTGCCGCGATACCGCTCGCCACCTAGCCGGCCGAACGGTCAGGACCGACGACCGCTTGATGGAGACGAACTGGGGCGAATGGCAGGGCTCTCGGTTGGCCGACCTGCGAACCGATCTGGGCGAAGCAATGGTCGAGATGGAGGGCCGTGGCTGGGATTTCCAACCGCCTGGCGGCGAAAGCCCCCGCCAAGTGGCGGTCCGGTTGCAGGCGTTCCTCTGCGAAGTGGCGGCACGGAACCAACCAACGGTTGCTGTCACCCATCGCGGCGTTATCCGGGTCGCCATGGCATTGGCGACCGGGTGGGACTTCCTCGGTAAATCGCCGGTCAAACTCCAGCGGCCCGCAGCGCATGTGTTCTGGGTGCATGCGGACGGCGCCCTGGAAATTCGAACCGCCAATATGCCTTTGGGAGCGCCGATACCATGAGCGGCTCTGTTCTGTTCTGGGTCCAGCACCTGTTGGGCATCGGCCACCTCAAACGCACCAGCACGCTTGCCCGCGCTCTGGCCGCCGATGGTTTTGACGTCACCGTCGTATCCGGCGGCTTTCCGGTTCCTGGCTTGCGGCTCGGTGGGGCTAAGCTGGTGCAACTGCCGCCGGTGCGGGCCGTCGATGTTTATTTCAAAGACCTCCGCACCGAAGGCGAACAGCCGATCACCGATCGCTGGCGGGCAGAACGCGCCGCAGCATTGATGCAGGTCGGCGAGGCCGTGCGGCCAGACATCGTCCTGACGGAACTGTTCCCGTTCGGGCGCCGGCAGTTGGCCTTTGAACTGGAACCGTTTCTGTCGGCTATGCGGAAGAACGGCGCCTACATCGCGTGCTCGGTCCGGGATATCCTGGTAGAGCCGCCGAAGCCGGAGCGCCTGCTGGAGATGCTGGAGCGGACGGAGCGGTATTTCGACCGGGTTCTTGTCCACGGCGATCCGAACCTCGTGCCATTCGAAGAGACATTCCCGCACACGGATCGTTTGGCCGGCCGCCTTGCCTACACAGGATATGTGGTCGAGGAACCCATTGAAGCTGCCGGAACCGACGGCGCGGGAGAGATCATCGTCTCGGCCGGCGGCGGCGCAGTCAGTGAGCCGTTGCTGCGCGCCGCGTTGGCAGCGAAACCGCTCTCCCAGGCGAAGAACCTACGCTGGCGGGTGCTGTGCGGCGCGGGCATCGGCGAAGCTGTCATCGCGGACCTGCGCAGTCTCGCGGACGCATCAACCATAGTCGAGCCGGCCAGAGCGGATTTTCCGGGGCTACTGGCGCGCGGCCGGCTATCGGTCAGCCAGGCCGGATACAACACGATTATGGATGTTCTGGCCGCCGGTATTCCGGGGGTTGTCGTCCCCTATGCGGGCGGACTGGAAAGCGAGCAGACGCTGCGGGCCCGCAGGCTGGCCGAACGAGGCGTCTTGCAGGTCGTCGATGAAAAATCCCTGTCACCCCAGGCGTTAGCAACCGCTATCGATGCGGCTCTCGGTGCACCGCCGCGGCAGATCGGCGGTTTGGCGACGAACGGTGCAGCGGAGACAGCGCGGTTGCTTCGCAACGCTCTCAGCGCATGAATGTATTCGCTCCACTCCTCGATGAACTCGGCCGGTGGCAAGATCGTGGGATGGTCGCTTCTCTTTGGTGGCGGGACGACGACGCCATGTCCGTGTCCCCGGCATTGCAATCCCTTTTGCGAGTCAGCGATCAAACCGGCACGCCTGTCGTACTGGCCACGATTCCCTTCGGCGCGACCGCCGCACTGGCCGAGCGGCTTGGGCGTTCGCCGCAAGTCCGGATATGGCAACACGGCATCCGTCATGCTAACGCCGCCGGTCTCTTCGCCAAAAAGCAAGAGCTCACCGACGCCTGCCCACAGACGCTTTCCGACTTGGCTTTGGGTCAAGCAAGGCTGCGCAGCCTGTTTGGCGCTCAGTTCCAGCCGGCATTGGTTCCGCCCTGGAATCGCATCAGCCCGGCATTGCCGCCCCGCCTCGCCGGGTTGGGATTTTCGGCTCTCTCCACATATTCGGCTCGGCGTCAGGCATGGGCCGCGCCGAACGTTCATCAGGTCAACACCCATGTTGACCTGATGGCCTGGCGCCCGGAACGCCGATTTTTGGACGCGGAAACCTGTGTTCACGGTATCTGCCGCCACTTGGCCGCCAGACGCACCGGAGCTGCAGACAAAGACGAGCCGACCGGTATCCTTTCGCATCATTTGGTCATGCCGGATGAGGCTTGGGCCTTTCTTGTCGCACTGTTCGAGGCTACAAAAAAGCACCCGTCCTGCGAATGGGTTACGCCTGCCCTCTCACAGACACCATTGGACGCCCGATGAATTCTGAAGACGCCCGGTTCCACTATCCGCTGTCAAACCTTTGGCCAGACTATTTGCGATCAGCAGCCGGCTTCAGCTTGACCATGCTGCCGATGCCCAACGTCATCGGCGGAAATGCGATCGTATTAGGGATCATGCTCAGCCTTGCAGGCCTGTTTGGGTCCTTTGGGATAACCACCCTTTTGCGACACAAGAGCCGTGTCGGCGTAGATGTGCAGGGCATCTGGATCGACGGACTGCTCAGGAAAGCGTTGCGCTGGAATGACGTCGCCGAGGTCGACCTGCGGTATTTCTCAACCCGGCGCGACAAAGAAAAAGGCTGGATGCAATTAAAGATTCGCGGACAGGGTCGGACGATCAAGATTGATTCAAACCTTAATGATTTTGACGGATTGATGCGGCATGTAGTGACCGCAATCACTCGACACGATCTGACGGTAACGCCTATTGGTAGAGAAAATATGGCGCATTTCGATAAGACTCTGTTTGCCAAGGAGGATACCGCGTGAGCCAACTGCTTGAGGTCGA
>JAPOJR010000177.1 GCA_029978325.1 Alphaproteobacteria bacterium
CGTAACCGACACCACCACCGAAATCAGCACCGCGACCGAAATCGCAATGCCAATATCCCGGAAAAGCTGTCCCACCGGTAGCGCCAGCAACAGCACTGGAATAAAGACGATCACCGTGGTCAGCGCTGATCCCAGAATGGGGGCCCAAACCTGGCGCGCCCCGTGATAAGCGGCGACATCGGACGGCATCCCCTTTTGCCGCAGCCGGAAGATGTTCTCCAGCGATACAATCGCGGCATCGACGACCATGCCGACGGCAAAGGCGATGCCGGCGAGCGAAATTACATTGATGGATCGTCCAAGCGCAGCCATGGCGACAAAGGATCCAATCACCGATACGGGGATGGCCACGGAAACGATGACGGTTGGGCGCCACGAGCGCAGGAACAGCAACAGAATCGCTGCCGCCAGGAAGCCGCCGACAACGATATTCTGCTGAACCAGGTCGATAGCCGAGTCGATATACACGGTTTCATCGTAGGTCTGGATCAGTCGCAGCTTCATCCGCGGCAGGAAGCTTTTGTTGAGTTCATCAACCGCTTCGCGCACGCCGCGCATGGTCTCGATCACGTTGGCGCCGGTCTCGCGGTATAGCGGAATGCCGATGGCGGATTCGCCTAACCGCCGGATGGTGGCGCGCGGGGTGGCGTAACCGAAGCCGATGTCAGCCACGTCAGCCACTGTCACCCGGGCAATCCGCCCGGTGGCCTGGTCCGAAAGCGAACGCAATACCACTGCGCCGACAGCAGCCGGCGTGGTCAGTTCACCTTCGGTGCGGACCACATAGGTGCGTTTGCCTTCGTCGACATCTCCGGCCGATATAGATGCATTGGCCGAGCGCAGCTTGCTGACGATTTCGCCAATGGTCAGATTGTAGTGGGCCATCTGCTCGGGCTTCACCGTAATCTGCAACTGCCGCTCCGCCCCGCCATAGACGGCGGAGCCGGCGACGCCGGGCACGCGCTCCAGCCGTTCGGCGACCACATCTTCGATAAAGTCGTAAAACGTGTGGATCGGCTGCTCGTTGCCCGGCTCGCGCGTGATAATGAACCAGCCGATAGCGTTGTCTTCCGAAGACGAAGTTTTCAGCGAAGGTTCGTTCGCTTCCGCCGGATAGCCGCTGACCTGGTCCAGCCGGTTCGAGACCAGCAGCAAGGCCTGGTCCATGTTCTGGCCGATCTGGAAATTCAGGGTAACACTGGCTTGCCCGGTTTCCGCCGTGCTTTGCATGCTTTCAAGGCCGCGCAGGCCCCGCAAGGCTTCTTCTTGCCGGTTGACGATCTCACGCTCGATCTCCGCCGGCGCTGCGCCGGGCCAGGTCGTGCTGATTTCGACAATGGGCTTGCGTACATCCGGGATAAGCTGGATCGGGATGGTTTGCAGAGCGATCACACCGAACAGCACGACCAGGATCACGCCGGAGATGATGGCGATAGGCCGCTCGATCGCAAACCGGATCAGATTCATGACCCTTTCCCCTTGCTGTCATCGGCGGCTTTGTCGCTTGCTGCTGGCTTGGCAGCGCCGGGCTTGCCGCCGGTGGTGACCGGCTGTCCCGGACGCAGTCGCTCGTTACCGCGGACAACAGCCAGCATCCCGGCCTCAAGCCCCTCCAGCACGACGAAGCGGCCGCCGGACGATTCCCCTACCAAGACCCGTTTGCGGATGGCTTTGCCTTCTTCGACGACATAGACGTAATAGCCGCCTTGCTCGATTACAGCGTCCTTATGCACCGTCAGCACGTTCCGCGCCGCGCCGACCGGCACGCGCACCGTAGCGGCCGCGCCGGTTGCAGCATTGTCGATGCTGGGGTCGAACTGGGGCGTAAACCGCACAGCGCGGGTTCGCGACATGGCGTTTTCCTGCGGGATCACCGCCCGAACGATAGCCTTGCGCGGTTCCAGGCCGTTCAACTCCACCGTAACGGGCAGGCCGGCAACCAATCCGGGGATCCGGCTGGATGGCACGTCGGCCTCAATTTCCAGGGACCGGTCGTCGATCAGGTCGACCACCGGCGTCCCATCGCTGACAAAGGCTCCGGGCTGAATATAGCGGCGGGCGACAACACCGGCAAAAGGTGCGGTAATCCGTGCGCGATCCAAGTTCAGGGTCGCCAGCGCCAAATCAGCTTTTGCGGTTTCCAACACCGCGCTGGCCTCAGTGATCTCCAATCGGGCGACAAGCGCTGCGCTGGTTAGATCATCGAGCTTTGCCAGGCTGAAGGCCGAGGATTTGCGCAGTTTCTGCATGCGCGACAGTTCTTGCTCAGCCTGCTGATAGCGGGCTTTTGCTCCGGCGACCTGTGCCTGTCGATAGCCGACATTGGCGCGCTGCCTTTGGGCTTCCGCCTCCAGCCGGTCGGTGTCCAGTTCAGCAAGGACTGCGCCCTTCTCGACGCGGTCGCCGACAGAGACCAGCATCTCCATTACCGCGCCGCGGCTTTGCGCGGCGATCGGGCCGGACCGCCGGGCGACGAAGCGCCCTTCGATTGGCTGGGTCTGGCGCAATGGCTCCTCAATCACAGCGTCGACCGCGACCAGGGCGGCTTGCTGCGCATAGGCATGGACGGTTGGGCCGACAGCCCACGCAATCGCCAACGCAACGCCCCCGACCACCCGGAATTTGCAATGATGCTTGGTCAATACAATCGCCTCATCCGCGGAAACCGCCACATGGATTGTTCTGCCGCGTCAAAACCATTAATGGCGCGCGCTGGCAATATCTTTCGTTGCAGCATACGCTGTTTCGGGATCGAACGCGAAGGCTGAGATGACAACAACACTGTTCACAGATTTGGCATGCGCCCAGCACCAACCGCCCGAAGGCCATCCGGAGCGGCCGGCTCGGCTGGAAGCGGTCTGGCAGGCACTGAATGGGCCGGCGTTTGCCGGCCTCGACCGCCGCAAGCCGCGGGAAGCCAGCGACGACGCTTTCGCCTTGGTGCACCCGCCGGCGTATGTTGAGGCGATCGTCAATGCGGCCCCCAACACAGGCCTGGTGCAAATCGACGGTGATACCTTCATGTCGCCCGGTTCCCTAGCTGCCGCGCGCAAGGCTACGGGTGCGGTGCTGGACGCCGTCGACCTGGTGATGACGGCTGGCGGTACGAACGCCTTCTGCGCCGTGCGCCCGCCAGGCCATCACGCCGAGCCGAACCGACCCATGGGCTTTTGCCTGTTCAATAGCATTGCAATTGCCGCCCGCTATGCCCAGCAGGAATTTGGCGTCGAGCGCGTGGCCGTAGTCGACTTCGATGTGCACCATGGCAATGGCACGCAGGCGGCTTTTTGGGATGAACCCAATCTGTTTTATGCCTCGACGCACCAGATGCCGCTGTATCCCGGTACCGGAGCGGCCAGCGAACGCGGCGCCAATGGTCAGAATATCTGCAACGCGCCGTTGCGGCCGGGCGCTGGCAGCGCACCTTTCCGGGCGGCAATCGAGCAGACGATCCTTCCCGCGGTGCGCCGTTTCCGACCGGATTTGGTGCTGGTGTCTGCCGGCTTCGACGCGCATGCGCGTGATCCGCTGGCGAATCTCACACTCCAGACTGAGGATTTCGGCTGGGTGACCCGGCAATTGATGGACGTCGCGCACGAATGTTGCGACGGGCGGCTGGCCTCGGTGCTGGAGGGAGGCTATGACTTGCAGGCGCTCGGCGACAGTGTCGTCGCCCATGTCTCGGAATTGATGAGCCAAGCCGGATGACCGAATCGAAACAACCGCTGCCTGATATTGCCAGTCTGTCTTTCGAACAAGCCTTGGGCGAATTGGAAGCGATTGTCAGCCGCCTGGAGCAAGGTAAGGCCAATCTCGACGATGCCATTGGCGCGTATGAACGCGGCGCGGCGCTGAAACGCCATTGTGAGGCGAAGCTGCGCGAAGCACGGGAAAAGGTGGAGCGTATTACATTGGACGCCACAGGCCAGCCGGCCGGCGCCCAGCCGCTTGCGGACTGAAATTTTAACGACAATGACCGACTTTTTGCAGGAACTGGCCGACATTGCCACGGCCGTCGATCCCCTGATTGCCGAATTGCTGCCGACAGGCAACGGGCCGGAACGGCGCTTGTTCGAGGCGATGCACTATGCGGCGCTCAGTCCCGGCAAACGGTTGCGCCCCTATCTGGTGGTCTCCAGCGCCCGCCTGTTCGGTGTGCCGGACCGCCAATCGCTGAGGGTCGCTGCCGCCGTCGAACTGGTGCATAGCTATTCTCTGATCCATGACGACTTGCCGGCTATGGACGATGATGACCTGCGCCGCGGCCGTCCGACGGTTCACAAGGCGTTTGACGAGGCAACGGCGATTCTGGCCGGCGACGCCTTGTTGCCGCTGGCATTCGAAATCCTTTCCGATCCGGAGACGCATCCGAATCCATCGGTGCGGTGCGGCCTGATCGCAGGCCTGGCCAAGGCAATCGGCGCCGCGGGAATGGTGGGCGGTCAAATGCTGGACTTACATCCCCCGTCGCCGTGCGCCTATGGCGATGTCGTGCGCATGGAACGGTTGAAGACCGGCGCATTGTTTGCATACGCCTGCGAGGCAGGCGCAATACTGGGGGAGGCCGACGCGGCGGCGTTGGCGGCGCTCTATGCCTTTGCCATGGACATGGGATTGGCGTTCCAGATCGTCGACGACCTGTTGGACCACGATGGCGACGAAGCGACTTTGGGCAAGCGGGTCGGAAAAGACAGCGATGCCGGCAAAGCCACTGCAATTACGACCCTGGGGCCCGACGCCGCGCGTGCACAAGCGCACTTGCTCACAGAACAAGCTTTGGCGCATATTGGCGGCTTCGATTCGTGCGCAAAACCGTTGCGCGATGCAGCGGTGTTTGTGATCGAGCGGCGCGTCTAATCCGGGCAGGGCGTTGACGGGTAGCGAAGATTGCAGTCGATCACATTAGCGAGGAGCTGCCAGTGTCCATCCCTAACAGCAAAAGCCCGCTGCTCGATAAAATAACGCTGCCGTCGGATTTGCGCTCGTTGGATGAGTCGGCGCTGCGGCAGCTGGCAAATGAATTGCGCAGCGATACAATCGACAGCGTGTCAGTAACCGGCGGGCATCTGGGCGCAAGCCTAGGCGTGGTCGAACTGACGACGGCTATCCATTATGTATTCGATACGCCGCATGACCGCCTGATCTGGGACGTCGGTCATCAGTGCTATCCGCACAAGATTTTGACCGGACGCCGCGCCAGAATGCATACGCTGCGGCAAGGCGGTGGCCTTTCCGGATTCACCAAGCGCAGCGAAAGCGAATACGATCCCTTCGGCGCGGCGCATTCCTCGACCTCGATCTCGGCTGGATTGGGCATGGCCGTTGGCAGTGCCATGCAAGGCCGCCCGCGGCGGGTCATCAGCGTGATTGGCGATGGCGCGATGTCGGCCGGCATGGCCTATGAGGCGATGAACAATGCCGGCAGCATGGATGCGCCGTTGATTGTCATTTTGAACGACAATGACATGTCGATTGCACCGCCGGTGGGCGCAATGAGCGCCTATCTTTCGCGGCTGATTTCGTCGCGGCCCTATGCTTCGCTCCGACACCTGGCGCGCGATATCGCCCGGATTTTTCCGGGCGCATTCGAAAAGGCGGCGCGGCGGGCGGAGAGTGTTGCCCGCGGAATTGCCACCGGCGGAACATTGTTTGAGCAGCTTGGATTCTACTACGTTGGCCCAATCGACGGCCACAACCTGGACCACCTGTTGCCGGTGTTGCGCAATGTGCGCGACAGCGCCGACCATGGGCCGGTGCTGATCCACGTTGTCACCCAAAAGGGCAAGGGGTATGCGCCGGCGGAAGCGGCGGCGGATAAGTACCACGGCGTCTCTAAGTTTAATGTCGTCACTGGGGTTCAGGCCAAGGGGTCGGCGTCCGCGCCCAGCTATACCAAGGTGTTCGCCGATAGCCTGATCCAGGAAGCTGAGCGTGACGAGACCATCGTCGGCATCACCGCCGCGATGCCGTCCGGCACCGGAATGGACGCCTTTGGCAAGGCGTTTCCCGAGCGCACCTTCGATGTCGGAATTGCCGAACAGCACGCCGTGACTTTCGCTGCGGGATTGGCGACAGAAGGCTTGAAGCCGTTCTGCGCGATTTATTCGACATTCCTGCAGCGCGCCTACGATCAGGTGGTGCACGATGTGGCGATTCAAAGCCTGCCGGTCCGGTTTGCAATGGACCGTGCGGGCTTTGTCGGCGCCGACGGATCGACCCATTGCGGCGCCTATGACATTGCCTATCTGGGGCCGTTGCCGGGCATGGTGCTGATGGCGCCGTCGGACGAAGCGGAATTGCGGCATATGGTGGCCACCAGCGTCGCCATCGATGATCGCCCTTCGGCGATTCGCTTTCCCCGGGGCGAGGGCATCGGCGTTGCGCTGCCAGAGCGGGGAGACGTGCTGCCGATTGGCAAGGGCCGTGTGCTGCGCGAGGGCACGGCGGTCGCCCTGGTCGGCTATGGCTCGCGGGTGGCGGCTTGCCTGGCGGCGGCGGATCTGTTGGCGGCGCATGGTCTTTCGGCCACGGTGGTTGATGCCCGGTTCGCTAAGCCGTTGGATACCGACCTGATGCGGCGGGTCGCGCGCGACCATCCGGTATTGGTCACCGTGGAGTAAGCCTCGCCGCAGGGATTCGGCGCGATTGTGCTGGAATACCTTGCGCG
>JAPOJR010000178.1 GCA_029978325.1 Alphaproteobacteria bacterium
CAACAGGGCACGCCTTTTTTGCGTTAACAATAATGGAAGTGTTTGCCGTACGCACGCTCTAATTACGCGAGCCGGGCGAAGTCCATACGATCGCACGCCTTCGCCCGGCTCGAACATTAGTTGCCGGTAAACTTCGGCTCTCGCTTGTTGCGCATGGCGTCGATGGCCTCGACGTGATCCTGGCTGGTGCGGGCAACGATCATGTGGCTGGAAACCTGATCGAAGTGCGTGCGCAGGTCCATTGTCTGGCCTTGGTACACCAACCGCTTGATATAGCGTACAGAAATGGGGGCATTGTTGGCGATCTTCTTGGCGATCTTCATCACGTCGTCCATGAAGGTCTCGTCCGGGAACACATCCAGCACCAGGCCGATTTCTTTAGCCTGTTTGGCGTTCACAAACTCCGCTGTCCACAACATTTCCAGTGCCTTTTGCACGCCGACGATGCGCGGCAGGAACCAGGCAGCGCCGTTGCCCGGCACCAACCCTACACGGGTATACGTCTCGGCAAAGCGTGCGGAGGCGGCCGCATAGCGGATATCGCAATGCAACGCCATATCCAGGCCGGCGCCGGCGGCGACGCCGTTCAGGGCGCAAATCACCGGCTTGTCAATGGTCTGTAAGGTCAGCGCAATGGGATGGATGTTCTGTTGCAGGTTGTCTTTGGCCTGCCGCGGGCTGGTCTTGTCGCTGCTGCCCATGCCGCCGGTATCGCCGCCGGAGCAAAAGCCGCGGCCAGCGCCGGTCACGACGATGACGCGAACGTCGTCGCGGTCGCGACATTCGGCGAGGCGCGCCGCCCAGGCGTGCAGCATCTCGGTGTTAAATGCATTGAGCTTTTCGGGGAAGTTCAGGGTGATGGTCGCGACCTTGTCCTCAACTTTGAACAACAGGCGGTCGGTATCGATGACGCTCATGTGCGTGTCCTCTCTATATGATCGCTGTGCAGCGACGGGTGATGGTTGTTATTGGTCCGATTCGCGGGCGGGGCCGACGATAGTGCATCCGCCATCCACGACCAAGGTCTGTCCGGTGATATAGCGCGCGCGGTTCGACAGCAGGAAGGTCACAGCATTGCCAATGTCCCAGCCCTCGCCCTCTATTTGCAGCGGCGAGGCCACCCGGCGCGCCTCCCGCGCCTGGTCGCTCATGCCATTGCGGATCACCATCGGCGTATAGACCGGTCCCGGCGCGACGCAGTTCACGCGGATGCCCTGCGGCGCATGATCGACGGCCATGGCGCGGGACAGCGCGATCACCGCGCCCTTGCTGGCGGAATAGGCCGTCAGACCGCGCGGGCGCAGCGCGCTGATCGAGGAGATATTGACGATAGCCCCGCCACCACTCGCCGCCATGGCCGGGATGGCATGCTTCGAGGTCAGCATCATGGTCTTGACGTTGACCTGCATCACCCGGTCCCATTCGTCCTCGGTCTCGTCGACGACGCTCTTGGTCGAGCCGATGCCGACATTGTTGTCCAGGCAATCGACCCGGCCCCACAGGCTCAACGCCCGGTCGACCATAGCCTTGCAATCGCTGGATTGGGTGACGTCCGCGGCAAAGGCGGCGGCGGTTCCGCCATTCTCCTGGATCATCTGAGCGGTGCGGCCGGCCAGCGCTTCGTCGCGGTCAACCACCAGTACCTTCGCGCCCTCGGCAGCCAGCAACAGACAGGCAGCCCGGCCGTTGCCGATCCCGTCGCCGCGGGCGCCACCGCCTACCACGATGGCGACTTTATCTTTCAATCCTGAATCAATCGGCACATGCATAGGCCTCTCCGTTCTCGATCACGTTACGCACCGGGGGTGCGAGTCGCGATTGAGTGTGCCAGCATCCCTGGCGGAGCGCCAGCCGATTGCCAGCACCAATGCATGCACGATTCCGGTGCAGTCTTACTCTGCAGCCATCGCCGCGCCGGCTTTTGGATTGCGGAAGTTCTGCCAAAGTGCATGCTCGTTCGACTTTACATCGGCCAGATGTTTCTGCTTCACGTGGCCATAGCCGCGAATGTGCTCCGGCATGCTGGCGATCTCCACAGCGAAGCGGTGGTTATCGCGGGAAAGGCTGGCCAGCAGGTCGGCCACTGTCTTCTCATAATCGCGGATCAACTGGCGCTCCAGCTTGCGCTCCTCCGTGCGGCCGAAAATATCCAGAGGCGTGCCGCGCAGGACGCGCAGCTTTGCCAGCCATCCGAATTTCTTCAGCATGCCGGGACCATACGCCTTTTTCTTCGGTTCGCCGGTGACCGGGTCGATCTTGGAGAGCAGCGGCGGCGCCAGGTTGAATTCCAGCGTGTAATCGCCTTCGAACTGGGCTTCCAGTTTCTCCAGAAATTCCGGCCTGGTGTAGAGCCGCGCGACCTCGTACTCGTCCTTATAGGCCATCAGCTTGAAGTAGTAGCGCGCGACCGCGTCCGACAACTTTTCGCCCAGGCCAGCCGTCTTTTCTGCCGCCCGCACCTTGTCCACCAGCGTGCGATAGCGCTTGGCATACCGGGCGTTCTGGTAGTCGGTCAAAAAGGCGACGCGCTTTTCGATGACCTCGTCCAGGGTCTTGGCCAGTTCCGGCTCGCCAGTGGCTTTTTTCGCGCCGCCCAGGATATCCATCACCATGCCCAGGTTGGCCGCAGCGGCCCGGCCCCAGTTGAACGAACGCTTGTTCGATTCGATGGCGACCTCATTCAGCTCAATGGCGCGCATGATCGCTTCAGCAGACAGCGGGATCATGCCCTTCTGGAAGGCATAACCCAGCATGAACATGTTGGTGGCGATACTGTCGCCCATCAAGCGGGTCGCGATATCGGTCGCATCCAGGAAATCGACGGACTCTTCGCCGGCGGCGCTGGTGATTCGGCCCTTGATCTCGTCGGTCGGAAAGCGGAAGTCGGGGTTGCGGGTAAAATCGCCGGTAAACTGCCGATAGCTGTTGACCACGGCCTTGGAGCCACGGGTCAGCTTCGACACGGTATCCACCTGGCCAGAGACCACCAGATCGCAGCCGATCAGCGAGCTGGCGCCGCCGGACGCGATCCGCACGGCGTGCAATTCTTCCGGCGTATTGGCGATGCGCAGGTGACTCCACACCGCACCGCCCTTTTGCGCAAGGCCGGTCATATCCATCGCCGTCGAGGCTTTGCCCTCCACATGCGCCGCCATCGAAAGCAGTGCGCCGATGGTGATGACGCCAGTGCCGCCGATGCCCGTGATGATGATGCCATAGGGCTGGTCCAGGCTCGGGATATCCGGCACCGGCAGCAGGTGCGGCGGTTCATGGCCTTCGACGCCTTTGGATTTGCGCGGCTTGCCGCCCTTCACCGTGACGAACGAGGGGCAAAAGCCCTTCAGGCACGAGAAATCCTTGTTGCAGGCCGACTGGTCGATCCGGCGCTTGCGGCCGAATTCCGTATCCAGCGGCACGACGGATACGCAGTTGGACTTGGTGCCGCAATCGCCGCAGCCCTCGCATACCGCCTCATTGATGAACACGCGCTGGTCTGGATCGGGGAAACGGCCGCGCTTGCGGCGGCGGCGCTTCTCGGCAGCGCAGGTCTGGATATAGATGAGAGCTGTGACGCCCTGGACCTCACGCAATTCCCGCTGCACCTTGTCCAGCTCGGCCCGCTCGAACGTCTTGGTGCCGGGCGGCCAGGAGGCGTTTTCCGGCAGGTCCTCTTTCTCGTCATAGACGATAGAGACGCGCTTCACGCCCTCGGCCCAGACCTGGTGCGCCATCATCACCGGATCGAGCGGCCCGTCGTGGCTCTGCCCGCCGGTCATGGCGACCGCGTCGTTGTACAGGATTTTGTAGGTGATCGTCGTTCCCGCCGCGACCGCCGCTCGGATCGCCAGCAGGCCGGAATGATAATACGTGCCGTCGCCCAGGTTCTGGAAGATATGAGGCGTCTTAACGAACGGCGCCTGGCCGGTCCAGTTGACGCCCTCTGCCCCCATGTGAGTGAAGCCAAGCGTGCTCCGGTCCATCCACATGGCCATATAGTGACAGCCGATGCCGGCGCCGGCGCGGCTGCCCTCCGGCACCTTGGTCGAGGTGTTGTGCGGGCAGCCGGAGCAGAAATAGGGCGTGCGCACCATGCTGGGCGGCTGATTGCCGCCGGTCGATGCAATCAGCGCATCCATGCCGGAGATCCGCTCGCCGATGCGCGCGCGCAACTCGCCCGGGATTGAATCGTTGTCCAGCAGGCGCGCGATAACGCGGGCGATCATGCCGGGTGTCAACTCGCCATTGGTCGGCAAAAGAGGCTGGCCGTTGCGATCCGTCTTACCGACGATCTCCGGGCGGCGGTCGGCCGGCACGCTGTAAAGGGCATCCTTCAACTGCCATTCCATCAGCGATCGCTTTTCCTCGACCACCAACAAGGTGTCCAGACCCTCGGCGAATGCCTTGGCGCCTTCGGTTTCCAACGGCCAGGTCATCGCCACCTTATAGATGCTGAGGCCGATGCTGGCGGCCGTCGCCTCATTGATGCCCAGGTCTTCCAAGGCCTGGCGCACATCCAGATAGGATTTGCCGGTGGTGACGATGCCGATCCGCCGGCGCGGCCCGCTCCAGACCACGCGGTCAAGGCGGTTGGCGCGGGCATAGGCCAGCGCTGCAGGCAGCTTGAATTTGTGCAGCAACTCCTCCAGCGCCAGGAACTCCGCCACGATCAGCTTGGAGTTCAGGCCACCTTCCGGCATTTCGAAATCGGTGGGGATCACCGGGCGGATCCGGCTCATATCGACCGAGACGGTCGCCGCGCTATCGACGGTCTCGCCAATGCACTTGAATCCGGTCCACAGGCCGGAAAACCGGCTCATGGCAAAGCCGTGCAGGCCCAGGTCGAGAAATTCCTGCACGCCGGATGGCGCGATCACCGGGATATAGGCGTCGACAAACGCATATTCGGACTGATGCGCACTGGTCGAAGACTTCGCCATATGGTCGTCGCCGGCAAAGGCCAGCACGCCGCCATGTTGCAGCGTGCCCGCTGCGTTCGCGTGTTTGAAGGCATCGCCGGTGCGGTCGACGCCCGGCCCCTTGCCGTACCAAATGCCGAACACGCCATCGTATTTGCCGTCGCCCCAAAGGCCCGACTGCTGCGAGCCCCAGACCGCCGTGGCCGCCAAATCCTCATTGACGCCCGGCCGGAACAAAATCTGGTGGTCTTTCAGATGCTTCTGCGCCCGATGTAACTGCTGGTCATAGCCGCCCAGAGGCGAACCGCGATAGCCGGTGATAAAGCCGGCGGTGTTCAGGCCGGCGGCCTTGTCCCGGCGGTGCTGCTCCATCGGCAAACGCACCAGAGCCTGTGTGCCGGTCATGAACACATGGCCACTTTCCGCGGTGTATTTGTCGTCGAGCGACACGTCGAGCAGTTTTGGTGCGCTGGCGGCGTTGGCCATAGGAAACCTCACAGAACGGCAAACAAGCGAACGGTTTTCTGCAATATAGGCAATTCGCAAGCGAGAGGGTACCGTTGTTTCTGACCATATTATGGAGGAAACGCCCCGATGAAATTTGGACTACGGTATTGCAACACCGGTCGCTACACCGACACCGCTAAGGCCGCCGAGCTGGTTCAGGCCGGCGAGGCTGCCGGATTCGAAAGCGCCTGGACGGTAGAACACACCATTATCCCGGAAGGCTACGAATCGAGTTATCCCTATTCTGACACTGGCAAAATGCCGGGAATCGACGCCGCGACCGACCTGCCTGACCCGCTGATCTGGATGGCCTACATGGCCTCGATAACATCCAAGATCAAACTGGCGACAGGCATTCTGATTCTCTCCCAGCACTCCCCAGTCGTCTGCGCCAAGCAGGTGGCGACGCTGGACGCCATGAGCGGTGGACGTGTGCTGCTCGGCATCGGCGTCGGCTGGCTGCGCGAGGAATTCGAGATCATCGGCGCCAATTTCGAGGAACGCGGGCCCCGTTGCGACGACTATATGAAGGCGATGCGAGCGCTCTGGCAGATGGAACGGCCCAGCTATGATGGCCAGTTCGTCAAGTTCGACGGCGCCTATTGCCGGCCGAAGCCCACGAACGGCACGGTGCCGCTGATCGTCGGCGGCCACTCCAAGGCGGCGGCGCGGCGCGCAGGCCGGCTCGGTGACGGCTTTTTCCCGGCGCGCGGCAACCCGCAGGAACTGTTCGCGCTCGCCCGCGAAACCGCAATCCAACATGGCCGCGACCCGGCGGAGATCGAGTTCACTGCTAGTCTGCCGGACAATCTGGACGACATCCCCGCTCTCGCCGCCGCCGGCGTAAAGCGTCTGCTCGTGCCGGTAACCGGCGCTGCTGGCCTGGCCAACAGGATTCGCGGCCCGGAGGATCTGACGAACTGGACGGATATCATCGAACGATTCGCAGACGTATAAGATTTTTCCCGATCAATCCGCTTGCTCTAGAAGGCGCGCCGACGAATTTGGCGCGCCTTTGATCAAACGCGAATCGCACAATCCTCTGAACATCTGAAATCATACAATTTTGCTCGGGCGCCGGTTATTCGCCATCCCTCGCATATGATTGAATTCCATAGATTTTGCGCTTAAGCGTTCACCTGTATTCATGTTTTCATA
>JAPOJR010000179.1 GCA_029978325.1 Alphaproteobacteria bacterium
GCCCATTGGTGCATGGCACTGGAAAATCCATGCCAATTCCGCATGGCCGCTGACCGTGGACTGATTGAAGATGATGCAGGCGTCCGGATCGATGCCGGATGCGATATAGGCCGCCGTCACCTCCCTGGTCGATTGGCGCAGCGCGACCGGATTTTGCGGCACGGTGATGGCGTGCATATCGACGATGCAAAAAATGCATTCATAGTCTTTTTGCATCCCGACCCAGTTGCGGATAGCCCCCAGGTAGTTACCGAGGTGCAGGTTGCCGGTCGGCTGAATGCCGCTGAAAATGCGATTGGTCGGATGGGCCACGGGACTATTGCTCTGGTTTCGCAGGAGGTGAAGCGTTATCGCGGCGGCGGCGGACGCGGTCAAGCGGACGTTTCGCCAATGCGGCGATGCCAGCCTTGTCTGCCGCTCCAATGGTCCAGGCAATGGCAAAGTATACCAGCGCACCAATGCCACAGATTCCCGTAAGCGCTGCGGCCCGGATCAGCTCGCGCCCCTGCATAGCGTCGGCCAATGCTGCTGCCCCGGCCATGATTACGGCGCCCATGGCCATGCTGGCCGCAACCGCGCGTGGCGTGCGGGAAAACAATGTAGCGTCCGCGCGCCAATGGCCGCGCCGGTGCAGCATCCATCCAAGCGCCACCACATTCGCCCAAGAGGCAATTGTCGTGGCCAGTGCCAACCCAAGCACGCCCAACGGGCGGTACAATGCAAACCCGAGGCCGATATTCAACGCTATGCTGGCCGTGGCCCACTTGACCGGTGTCGCGGTATCCTCACGCGCAAAGAAGCCAGGGCTCAGCACCTTGACCAATACGAAAGCGGGCAATCCAAAGGCGTAAGCCGCCAGTACAGCGGCGGTAGCTGCGACATCGGACGCCCCGAATTCGCCGCGTTCGAACAATACATGGACAATGGCCTCAGGGATCGTTGCCAACGCTACGGCGGCGGGCAAGGTCAGGAACAGCGACAACTCCAATGCGCGGTTCAACGCGGCATTAGCCGCCGCCGGAGCCTCGCTTTTCAGCGCCCGAGACAGGCTTGGCAACAACGCCGTGCCGATGGCGATGCCGATCATGCCCAAGGGCAACTGATAAATCCGGTCCGCATAGTAGAGATAGCTGATGGCGCCAACGGGAAGCAACGACGCTATCAGTGTGTTCACCAGCATATTGAGTTGCAGGGCGCCCGCGCCTATGGCCCCCGGCCCCAGCAGCCGCAGGGTGCGTTTCACTACCGGATCGAGGCGAACCGGCACCAGCCTGAGCGAAAAGCCTGCCCGCCGCATGGCCCAGGCCATCAGGGCCAATTGGGCGAAACCCGCCAGGGCGACGGCGACGGCCAGCACATGGCCGGGCGTTTTCAATGCATCGGCGGCAAACAGCAAGGCCGCGATCATGACCAGGTTCAGGACACAAGGGGCAGCGGCAGCGGCGGCGAATTTTTCCAAGGCGTTCAACACCGCTCCCATCAGCGAGGCCAGCGTGATGAACCAGAGATATGGAAACGTGAGGCGGGCCATCTCCACCGCCAGTTCGATGCCGCCGGGCTTCTCTGCCAGGCCAGGCGCCAGCCCCCACACCAAAGCAGGCATGGCCAACTCAGCCGCAATGGTGATCAGCGTCAGCGTGACGAACATCAGCGCCAGCATTCGTTCGGCAAACCCGCGGGCCAGCTGCCGGCCATCCCTGGCCAGTACGCCAGCAAAGACCGGCACGAAAGCTGCATTGAACGCGCCTTCGGCAAACAGCCGCCGAAACAGGTTCGGCAACCGGAGCGCAACGAAAAACGCGTCAGCAACCGGGCCCGCACCCAGAATGGCTGCGATCATCAGGTCGCGGATAAAACCGAGCACGCGGCTCGCCAAAGTAAAGCCGCCAACGGTGGCGACAGCGCGGAAGAACATAATCGGTCGGGGCCTTTGGGCGGCGAATCTGGCCGAGCCTTAGCATCAGTTCCCCATACTGGCCATTCACTGACGTCTGCGCGCTCCCGGCGCGTGCGGCGCGGCCTTGCTGGGACAGGTCAAAACCTATCCCATCAGCGCATGGCCCCGGAGGCTAGTGCTGGGTCTTCGCCTGCATCTTGGCCAACTGCTCCGGCGTTGCCTCGGTCTGGTGTTTGGCTTTGTATTCGGAATACGGCATGCCGTAGATCAGTTCCCGCACAGCCTCATACTCAATGGCCACGCCGCGCTCGTCCGCGGCGGCTTTGTACCATTTGGACAGGCAGTTCCTGCAGAAATCCGCCAAATTCATCAGATCGATATTCTGCACTTCCGGGTGGTCGCGCAAATGCTGCACCAAGGTGCGGAAGGCAGCGGCTTCAAGTTCGGTCTGTGTCTTTTGGTCCATCGGATGGGTCTCCAGCAGGCATGAATGGGCTGGTCTGTATTTGGGGGGCAAGACGCCCGTTGACCAGCCCTGTTTTCCGTGGGACGAGTTGGCCATGTTGATAGACCCACGTCAATTCCTCCAAGCGTTGTTGCAGGCCGCCATTGATCGGGCCCAGCCCGCCAGCGAGCTTGCTCAGAATCTGCCGAGTCCGCCGCCCGGCGGACGCGTGATCGTCGTCGGCGCGGGCAAGGCTGCTGCGGCGATGGCCGCGGCCGTCGAAGCCGCCTGGCCGGATGTGCGGATGGAAGGACTGGTGATTACCCGCTACGGTCATGGCGTGCCGACCCGTGCGATCCAAGTGGTCGAAGCGGGCCACCCCATGCCGGATTCGGCAGGCGCTGAAGCCGCTGCGCGCGTCGCCAGATTGGTCCAGAGCGCCGAAGCAGGCGATCTGGTTTTGTTTCTGGCGTCCGGCGGTGGCTCAGCACTACTGGCATTGCCGGCTGCCGGGATCACCTTGGACGACAAGCGGGCCGTCAATGCAGCGCTGCTGCGGTCCGGGGCCGACATCGGCGAGATGAACGCAGTGCGCAAGCACCTATCGGCGCTCAAAGGCGGTCGTCTTGCTGCGCTGGCCGCGCCGGCCCGCGTGCTGACGCTCGCGATTTCCGATGTGCCTGGCGATCGTCCGGACGTTATTGCAAGCGGCCCGACCGTGCCGGACCAAAGCACATTGGCCGACGCTCGGGCGGTACTGAAGCGGTATGACATTCAGCCGCCGGACAGCGTCGCCGCACGCTTGGCCACGGCGACAGCCGAGACGCCCAAACCCGGCGATCCGATTTTTTCGGCCACGGACTTTCGCTTGCTGGCCACGCCGCAGCATTCGCTTGAAGCGGCGGCAGAAACGGCGCGTACGAGTGGGGTAACCCCTTTAATCCTGTCCGACCGAATAGAGGGTGAAGCGCGGGAAGTCGGCAAGGCGTTGGCGGGAATCGCCCAGCAGGTAGCCGCACACGGCCAGCCGGCCAAAGCGCCGGTTGTCCTGCTGTCCGGCGGAGAGACAACCGTAACCGTCCGCGGCTCCGGCCGCGGTGGCCGGAATGCCGAATTCCTTCTGGGCCTGACCATTGCCTTAAACGGCCATCCTGGCGTTCATGCAATTGCCGCCGATACGGACGGCATCGACGGCAGCGAAGACAACGCCGGCGCAATCGCCGGCCCGGACAGCCTGGCGCGGATGCGCACCGCAGGGCTGGACCCTGCGGCGATGCTGGCAGACAATGATGCCTACAGCGCCTTTGCCGCCGCCGGTGACCTGATTGTCACCGGACCGACACGCACCAATGTTAATGATTTCCGGGCCATATTGGTTCTCCCTTCCCCCGGCTAGATAGCTAGGAATTGACTATGCACCGCGGCCGCCATGCCAAGATCGTCGCCACCCTCGGCCCCGCCAGCAGCTCCCCCGAAGTTATTCGCGCTTTGTTCGACAAAGGCGTAGACGTATTCCGGCTGAACTTCAGCCATGGCGACCATGCCGACCATGCCAACCGGTTGAAAATCATCCGCGACATCGAGCGCGAAACGCGTCGGCCCATCGGCGTCATGGCCGATATGCAGGGTCCCAAGCTGCGGGTCGGCACATTTACCAATGACGCGGCAATGCTGGAGGATGGCCAGAGTTTCCGTTTGGATATGGAAGCCACGCCGGGAGACTCCAGCCGGGTGCAGCTGCCGCACAAAGAAATTTTCGCGGCACTGGAAGTCGGCACCGATCTGCTGGTGGACGACGGCAAAATCCGGCTGCGCGTGACGGCTCACGGCGCGGAATTCGCGGATTGCGAAGTCATTGCCGGCGGGCGGATATCGAATCGCAAGGGCGTAAACGTGCCCGGCGTAGTGCTGCCATTATCGCCACTTACGGAAAAAGACCGCCGCGACATGCAATTTGCGCTCGACCAGGGCGTCGATTGGATTGCGTTGAGCTTTGTGCAACGGCCAGAAGACCTGGCAGAAGCGCGTCGCCTGATTGGCGGCCGGGCGGCCGTCCTCACCAAGTTCGAAAAGCCGGCAGCGATCAGTCGCCTGCGCGACCTGGTCGAACTGTCGGATGCCTGCATGGTCGCCCGCGGTGACCTGGGTGTTGAAATGCCTCCCGAGGAAGTCCCGGTCCAACAAAAGCGCCTGGTAAGGACCTGTCGCGAGTTGGGCAAACCGGTGATCGTCGCAACCCAGATGCTGGAAAGCATGATCCACTCCCCTGCCCCCACCAGGGCCGAGGCTCAGGACGTAGCTTCAGCCGTCTATGACGGTGCAGACGCCGTAATGCTGTCGGCCGAAACAGCGGCCGGCGAATATCCTCTGGAAGCCGTCGCGATCATGGACCGCATCATCAAGCGGGTCGAGGCGGATCCGGTTTTCCGTCAGGTCCTGGAAGCCCAGCATGAGCGACCGGAACCAACAGCCGCGGACGCCATTACAGCGGCAGCCCGCACGGTAGCGGAAACGATCAAAGCTGCGGCAATCGTTACCTATACGACCAGCGGCTCCACCACCTATCGGGCCAGCAGAGAACGCCCAATCGCTCCTGTGTTGGGACTAACATCGAATATACGCACCGCTCGTCGACTGGTCTTGGCCTGGGGCGTGCATACGGTGCACACAGCGGACATCGATAGCTTCCAGCAGATGGTTGAAAAGGCTGCGGGAATAGCGCGGGCCGAGGGATTGGCCAAAGAAGGCGATGCTTTGGTCATCACCGCTGGCGTACCGTTTGGCACGCCAGGCGCAACCAACGTGCTGCGTTTGGCCTGGGTGCCACGCGCCCTGGTCTTTTAGGCCAGGAACAAGGGGGCAAACAGGACGAGGCCAATGGTTCAGTGAGCGTCGTGCGCATCGCCAATAGGCCGGTTTCCTCGATGACCGCCGTCATAGTCGTGGCCTGCGCATTGGCGATGCTAGCAACCTATCTGGTGGAACCAATTAGGGCGGTGGAAACCAACCTGATGTCGCGGGTCCAGATTGCGATGGCCGCGCCCTCACCGGCTCAAGATGATCGGATATCGGTTGTAACGATCGACGAAGCGACCATGGCGCAATTGCCCTATCGCTCGCCAATTGACCGTGACCTGCTGGCCATCGTGGTCCGCAGCCTGACCGAAGCTGGCGCCAAGGCAATCGGCCTGGATATCCTGTTCGACCAGCATACGGAGGCCACAAAAGATGCAAACCTGATGGCGGCCCTCAAAGCATTTCCGGGGAAGGCTGTCATCGCCTGGGCAGACCAACGCGCCGGCCTTACCGAAAAGCAGAGTGCTTGGCTAAGCGAATTCCGACAGGCAACCGGCGTGACCTTTGGCTATGCAAATCTGGTCACGGATTCCGACGGGGTCGTTCGTCGGCACAGCCGCAGCCTGAGCGGCACGGACTTAGAAAGCCTTGCCGGAGCATTGGCCGGGAAAAACGGTCCAGGCGATGGCGGCGGAAATTGGTTGATCGACTGGCGAATGCCGGTCCCAGGTGGTGGATCGGCTTTTCAGATGACGCCGGCTCATGTCGTCGCGCTGTTGCAGAAGAACAAACCGATCCTGGAAAAGTGGTTTCGGGACCGGATCGTGATTATTGGCGTAGACTTGCCTCTGCAAGACAGGCATCCGACGCCGCTATCCAGTTTTAATGGATCATCGGGAACGGCCGGCGTTCTTATCCACGCGCATATCATCGCCCAAATCCTGGACGGCCGGCTGGCGCCCAGTTCGCCGTTGTGGGTCAGGTTCATTGCAGTGCTGGCCATTGCACTGGCCTCGTACGGCGTTGCGACGACCCGATGGCTTGTGGCCATCAAGGCCGTTGCGCTCATAGCCCTGGCGGGAGCGTATCTGGCAGGCGGCGTCGCAATCGCCAAGGCGGGCTTGCCGTCTGTACCTTTCGTTCCCGCGCTGATCGGCCTGCTGCTCTGCGCCATTGGCGCAATGGGTACTGATGCGGTGCGGGCGCATCGCGAGCGCCAGTATATCCGCAACGCCTTTTCGCACTACCTGGCACCGCAACTGGTCGAGGAACTGGTCCGCAATCCCAAAATGCTAAGACTAGGCGGAGAACGGCGTGAGATGAGCTTCCTGTTCACCGATATCGCCGGCTTCACCAGTATGAGCGAAGAGTTGCAGCCGGATGAGCTGAGCGCCCTCCTTAACGAATACCTGGAGG
>JAPOJR010000017.1 GCA_029978325.1 Alphaproteobacteria bacterium
GTTACGTGTTGCCTCTATTCGATATTTGCCGATTGAGACCCGCCACACCCGCACAGACACGGGAAAGCGCTTTGATGTAGTGCCGATATCCGATCCTGGCGCCGCCGCAGTACGCTACGCAGAGCTGGTGCGCGATGGACAGTTGCTCTCGCAAGAAAAGCCTCGCCAAGGCGGCGGCGCCGATTGGCAATATGCCCCCGATGACAGCGGGACCGACGGCCTGACCGCGCGACGCAAGGCCGTGCAGCAACTGATGCAGGACATTGCAAGCGCCGATGCTTCGACAATGGCATTGGTCAATGCCAGCGGTGCAGCGCTGCAGTTGGAGACGGACTTTCAGGATATTCTGCTGCAACAGGCCGCCATTGCGGCGCAATTGCAGGCGCTCGGCATCAAACGAAACCAGGTTGAAAGTCGGATCGCAGCGCTCCGGTCGGAATTGGATGATGACGCGCATGCGGCTCCGCAGAGGGAGGGACAGCCGCGAATTGGGGAAAACGACGGCCGCGGCGTAGATGACGCCAGCAATAGCCGCCGGTTGGTGATAGACGCCGACTCGCTATTCGTGTCCAACAGCGCCATCGTTCGCACCGACGCCGGCAAGCTACTCGAGTCGATTGCCGAGACGGTCAAATCCTGGGGACAGCTACCGGGCCTGCAGGGCGACAACTGGCGGCTGGAGATTCAGGGCCATGCTGACGAGCGGCCATTGATTTCCAACCGCTACCGGTCAAACCGCCATTTGTCGGCGGAACGCGCTCTGGCCGTGGTCGAAGCCCTGATCGGAGCCGGCATTGACGGCAACAGGATATTTGCCAGTGGCTTTGGCGCCTCGGCCCCCATCACGCGGGAAAGCACGTCCGATGCCCATGCTCAGAACCGGCGGGTCGAGCTTATCTTGCGACGTAACTGATGCCGGCTTTGAACAAGGTCGCGAGCGGCGGTAAAGCAACCGCTGGCTTTGGCGAACCCGATTGCACATACTGACCGTATCGCTTGATAACCCCCTGAGGAGCGACAGGTCATGACACCACTTGAATTCGGCTGGTTCCTGCCGACCAGCGGCGACACGCTTGCCTATGGCGTCGAAGAAGAAACGATCCCGACCAGCCCTGAACACCTGATGCGGGTTGTCGACGCGGTTGAAGCCGCCAATTTCGACTACATGCTGATTCCCGTAGCCCGCTATTGCTGGGAGGCTTACATTTCGGGCGCATTCGCCGCCGCCAACACCTCGAAAGTTGCGCCGTTAATCGCCGCACGGCCTGGCTATATGAACCCGGTGCTGCTGGCCAAGATGATCGCCACATTCGACCAATTTTCCGGCGGCCGTATCTGCGTGAACCTGATCGCCGGCCAGGCGGACGAGGAAATCCGGTCAGAGGGCGTCACGCTAGCCAAAGAAGACCGTTACGCCATCATGGAGGAGGAAGTCTCCATCATAAAGGCGCTTTGGACCACGGACGAGCCGTTGTATTTCAAAGGCCGCTTCCACGATATCAAGGGCGCGATCCTGGTGCCGAAGCCCTTGCAGAAGCCCTATCCGAGGTTCTACCTGGGCGGCGGTTCGGATGAAGCGTGGAACCTATCCGCCAAGCATTCCGACGTGCATCTGTTCTGGGGCGACCTGCCGGAGAAGATCGAGGCCAACATCGCAGAAATCCGCCATCGCGCCGCAGCCTATGGCCGGGAACAGGAAATAGGCTTTGGCATGCGGCTGCAAATTATCTGCCGCGAGACCGAGGAAGAGGCGCTGGCCGCCGCTGACAAGCTGATCCATGCCATCTCCGAAGACGCGCGCGAGGACCTGAAACGCTACACCGCCACTTCGAAGGCCAACCACCGGGTGCAGGAACTGGTGGCGGAAAAAGGCTTGTGGATTGCGCCGCACCTCTGGAGCGGCCTCACCCGGTTCCGGCCGGGCGCAGGCATCGGCGTCGTCGGCAATCCGCAGCAAGTGGCGGACACGCTCCAACAATTCATCGACGCCGGCTGCCACTCGTTCTGCCTGTCGGGCTATCTGCACCACGAAGAGGCGAAACGCTTCGGCGACTGGGTGCGCCCCATACTGGAACAGCAGAACCCCGGCAGAACCGGCGGCAGCGCCCGGACGCTGGAGCCGACGACGCCAAGGCCCCTGCGCAAGAAAGCGCATATTTACTGACCGGCTGCGAATGTGAGGGACAAATCCCGCCTCAAGGGGCGGAAAACTGCGTGGTCGGAGTGAGAGGATTCGAACCTCCGGCCCCTGCCTCCCGAAGACAGTGCTCTACCAGGCTGAGCTACACTCCGTGCCGCACGCAAGGTGGGTTTCATACAGACGTGCTGGGGCTATTGCAAGCACATCCCGCGCCGAATGTGCGATTAATACGTGCGCGCGACACAAAAGGCTGCAACGTCCTGCAACGCTTGCCGATGTGCGCCATCGGGAAAGACCGAAAGCGCCGCAGCCGCGGCCTCCGCATGCCTGCGGGCAACCCGTCCGGTTTCGGCGAGCGTGTCATGCGCCAGCAACAAGCGCTGTGCTTCCTCCAGATCGGAGTCTTGCTGATCGCCGGCGCCGATCGTCCGCTCCCAGAAGGCCCGCTCCTGGGACGAGCCCTGCTGGTAAGCCAGAATGATCGGCAGGGTCACTTTGCGCTCGCGGAAATCGTCGCCTACCGACTTGCCCATCGCCGCCGCATTCGAAGCATAGTCCAGTTGGTCGTCCACCAATTGAAACGCGATGCCAAGCGACTGACCGTAGGATCGCAAGGCCGCTGCCTCTTCAGCGGTCCGACCGGCCAAAACGCCGCCGACTTCCGCTGCCGCCGCAAACAGCGCGGCGGTTTTGCCCTCGATCACCCGCATATAGGCATCGACCTCGGTCGCCGGATCGCCGGCGGTGGTGAGTTGCAGCACTTCGCCTTCGGCGATGGTGGCCGATGCGTTCGCCAGAATGCGCAACACGTCGAGCGAGCCGGTTTCCACCATCAATTGGAACGAACGGCTAAACAGGAAATCGCCGACCAGGACACTGGCCTGGTTGCCCCAAACAGCATTGGCGGTGGCATTGCCGCGGCGCAGGTCGCTTTCGTCCACCACATCGTCATGCAGCAATGTGGCGGTGTGAATGAACTCGACGCAGGCCGCCAGGCCCCAATGCGCCGTACCTTGATAGCCGCACATGCGGGCGGCGCCCAGCGTCAGCAGCGGCCGCAGCCGCTTGCCGCCGGCGGCGACAATGTATTTGGCCAATTCCGGAATCAGGGCGACCGGGCTTTGCATATACTCCAGGATTAACCTGTTGACCTCCAACATGTCGTCGGCCAACAGATCGCGAAGCGCGACGAGCGCATCGCGCGGATTGGAAGTTGTTACAGATTCCGGTGGCGTCACGGCGCCTCTCTCAGCTAGGTCAGTGTCACACCATAGGCAGGAGGCTGCTGCGGTCAACATTCGCCGCCGCCATGCGGTTGTGGCAAACACGGCATCCTCAAGGGAACGCGATGAAAGTGGTCCTCAAAACTAACAACTGGGTCGAGATGGGATGGGCCCAATCGGTCCTTAGCAGCGCCGGCATCGAATCCGAAGTCTTTGACCGGCACACCAGCATCGTCGAGGGCAACATTGGTGCAATCCCGCGGCGGCTAATGGTGGCAGACACAGACCAAGAACGGGCGGAACAGGCACTCGCGGTGGCGCGGGCAACCTTGGAACCATCCAGTGCCAAGCCTTGAAGCGTATTTCCCGGGCGGCCTGACCGATGACCGGTTGTTGGGCGGGCGGGTACGCCTGCTGCAACCTGTCGGCGGCTACCGCGTCGCCGTCGATCCGGTGCTGCTGGCCGCCGCGGTGCCGGCCAAACCCGGCGAGGTCATTGCCGACTTCGGCGCCGGCACGGGCGCCGTCGGCCTGTGCCTGGCCGCGCGGGTGCGGGGTTGCCGAATCGTTGCAATCGAATTGGAATCAGACTTAGCGGCCCTGGTGCGGGCCAACGCGGCGGCCAATGCGTTGGACGACGCGTTTCAGGTTGTCACCGCCGACCTTGCCAACGCGCCGTTGCCGCCCGCCAGCGTCGACCATGTGGCGATGAATCCCCCTTATCTGGCCGATGGCGCAGCGACGCGGCCGCCCGAACGCCTGCGCAGAGTTGCTGCGGTTGAAGGTTCCCTGCGGCTGGACGGCTGGATCACCCAGGCCTATGCGGCGGTTCGAGCCAAAGGCACCATTTCCCTGGTCCATCGCGCCGACCGGCTGGACGACATTGTCGCTGCCTGCCGGCGGCTGCAAACCGGCGGGCTGGCCATCCTTCCGATCTGGCCGAAGCCGGACAAGCCAGCGCACCGCGTGATTGTTCGGCTACGCAAAGGAGACCGCAGTCCCCTTTGCCTGCACCCCGGCCTGACGCTGCACTGCCCCGACGGCACTCTTTCGCCCGCCGCCAACGCCATTCTGCGCGACCTGGCGGCCTTGCAGGACTAAGCCGACTTGCCCGGATGCCTACAGAATCAGGGTTCGAAACCTGTAAAAAGTCGCGTAGATAGGGGCGCTGTCCCCAAATCTATGGAGCCGAGTGCCTGATGACCACTTCCTATGACTATGACCTGTTTGTAATCGGCGCTGGCTCCGGCGGCGTGCGGGCCAGCCGCATGGCGGCGCAGACAGGCGCGCGCGTCGGCATTTGCGAGGATAGCCGCATTGGCGGCACCTGCGTGCTGCGCGGCTGTATTCCTAAAAAGCTGTTGGTCTACGCAGCGCACTATCACCACGATTTTCAGGACGCTGTCGCCTATGGCTGGCAACCGCATCACCCGACTCACGACTGGGGCACGCTGATCGCCAATAAGGACGAGGAGCTGGACCGGTTGAACGGCATCTATATCCGGCTGTTAAAAAATGCCGGCGTGGAGATCCACGAAGGTCGGGGCCGGGTGATCGATGCCCACACCGTGCAGGTCGGCCAGCAGGCAATCACGGCGAAGAATATCCTTGTGGCCACCGGCGGCTGGCCCTTCATCCCGGATATTCCGGGCGCGGAGCACGCCATCACCTCGAACGAAGCGTTGGATCTGCCGGAACGTCCGCACCGCGTGATCATCGTCGGCGGCGGCTATATCGCAGTGGAATTCGCCGGAATTTTTGCCGGGCTCGGCAGCCAGGTCACCATGGTGATCCGGGGAGAGGAATTGCTGCGCGGCTTTGACAACGATCTGCGGGTTGAACTTGCCCAGGCGATGACGCGGGCTGGCGTCGAAATCCACACGCGCAGCAACATCGCGCGGATCGACAAAAACGCCGCGGGCCTGAACGCCCGGACGGATCTGGGCGCAGACATTTCCGCCGACGTGATCATGTTTGCGACCGGACGCGCGCCCAATTCGCGCGGCATTGGGCTGGACGACGCCGGCGTCCGCCTGGGGCGGAACGGCGAAGTCATGGTGGACGAATATTCGCGCACCAATGTTCCCAGCATCTGGGCCATAGGCGACGTCACCGACCGCATGAACCTGACCCCGGTCGCATTGCACGAGGGCATGTGTTTCGTAAAAACGGTGTTCGGCGGCCAGCCGACTGCGCCGATCTACGACAATATCGCCACCGCCGTGTTCTCAACGCCGCCAATCGGCACCGTCGGCCTGACAGAGGAAGAGGCCAGGGCAAAATTCGGCAAGGTCGATATCTACAAAAGCGATTTCCGGCCGCTAAAGCACACGCTGACCAAGCGGGATCATTTCACCTTCATGAAGATGATCGTCGATCCTGCAACCGATAAAGTCCTTGGCTGCCATATGATCGGCGACGATTCGGCGGAGATCATCCAGGGCCTGGCGGTTGCCTTGAAATGCGGTGCGACCAAGGCGCAGTTCGACGCCACCATCGGGATTCACCCGACGGCGGCGGAGGAGTTCGTCACCATGCGGACCAAGGAGCCGGACTGACCGGCCACGCTATACGGCAGGCGGTCAGGCGCTCTCGCCTGCCGCGGCGCCAGCCGCCAGCATCGCTGCAATCTGCTCGGACGAGTAGCCGAGTTCGGCCAGAACTTCCGCCGTATGCTGGCCGAATGCCGGCGCGGGGCTCCGAATTTCGGCTGGCGTCTTGGACAGGGTATAGGGCGGGCGCATGATCCGGATGCGCCCTTCCGTCGGATGATCGGTCTCGACCCAGAAGCCCACATCCGCCAGATGGGGATCGGTAACGACCTCCTCCAGCGAGTTGATGTGCATGCCGGGCACGCCTGCTTCCGCCAAGGCGTCGACCCATTCCCTGGTCGTTTTCGTGATCGCCAGATCAGACAGCATCTGCGTAAGCTCGCCGCGATGGGCCAGGCGCGAGGCCCGGTCCCGGAACCTGGGGTCGGACAACAGATCCTCCCGGCCGATAATCCGCAACACCGCCGCCCAGTGCTTGTCGCTGGACGGCAGGATGCAGACATGGCCATCCTTGGTCTGGAACGGCCACCGCAACGGCGTCGCGTGCCGCTCCGATCCAGACGGGCCAAGCGGCGGAATGAAGGCGTTGCCGGCCAGATGCTCGATCATGGTAAAGCTGGTCATGCTCTCGAACATCGGCACCTCCACCTCCTGCCCCTCGCCCGTGGCCAGCTTGTGGTACGCAGCAGCGGAGATGGCATAGGCGGCAAAGAGTGCCGTGGTCTTGTCGGCAATCAGCATCGGCACGAAACGGGCCTCACGCCCGTTGTGGGCCTCTAGCGCAACAAGGCCGCTGGTGCCCTGGATGACGTCGTCGAATGCCGCACGGCCGGCATAGCGGCCTTCGCGGCCAAAGCCCCAGATATTGCAATAGACCAGGCCAGGATTAAGGGCCGCAACGCTCGGATAATCGAACCCAAGGCGGGCAAGCGGTTCCGGCCGCATATTATGGATAAAAATGTCTGCGCCCTGGATCAGACGGCGTAACGCATCCGCGCCGCCTTCCGTTTTCAGGTCGAGCCCGATCGAGCGTTTGTTCCGATTGAGCTGGAGGAACATATTGCCCATACCGGCATGGCGGCGGGGCGTGCCCATGCGGGTCATGTCACCGTCCGGCGCCTCGACCTTGGTCACGTCGGCGCCCATGTCGGCGAGCAGTTGCGTCGTATAGGGGCCAACGACGACGGTGGTCAGGTCGATCACCTTCAGACCATGAAAAGGGCCAGGCATGGGCGGCGAGTCCTCAATAGAGCAGAGCAAAGTTGGCGAAGAGCTTACGCAGGCGCAACGTTCGAGGCCAGTGCCTGCCAGTGCGAATATTCGCTCATTTTCGGAAGAATTGCGGCAATCGTTATCCACCAACGATAGTCTGACCCAATTTCATAGGGCCGATGGGATTCCCCCACCCGCTTGACCTACAGGGTAGATCCATCCGTTGTCTGCCGCCGCTTCATCCAGCGCGCTACGAATGTCGCGCTGGTCACGACGATGATCATTCGGCCCAGGTGGTGCAGCGACACGAATGGCACCTCAATGCCCAACGACAGCGCAATCAGGCTCATTTCAGCAAACCCGCCGGGGGAATAGGCCAGGTGAATGGCGCGGAAATCCAGCCCGGTCGCCGATGCCAGCGCCATAGCGGCGGCCGCAGCCGACGCCAGCAGGCAAATCGTGGCCATGCCGGAAATCATCATCGGCCGCACCAGTTCGTGCACCCGCACGCCGCTGAAACGCGATCCGGCGCCGGCCCCCATGACCAACTGGGCGACGGCGATGAAATCGCTGGGCGGCCGCGACGTGGTAACGCCGGTTATATGGATGATGCCGCTGGCGATCATCGGGCCGATCATCTGCCAGGCGGGCACTTTCAGGAATTTGGCGACAATCGCGCCGACAGCGCCTGTGACTGCCAATATCGCCAGTTCGCGCGGTGGCAGCTGCCAGAAAAAACCGCTACCGCCCAAATTGGCGGGCGGCACGTATCCGGCCAGGATGCTGTAGGCCGGCGGAATGATCGCCATTACCATCACGACCCGCGTTGCGTGGATCAGCACAATCGTCCGTTCATTGCCGCCCAACGCCGGACCGAGAATGATCATTTCGCCCAGACCGCCCGGCGAGGCGCAGAAAAACGCCGTAACCCGGTCGATACGGCCGAGGCGCACGAATATCTGAAAGCTGAGCCAGGTGCCGAACAACACGAACAGGCACATCCCGGCAAAACTGGTGATCCAGAGATGCAGATGCTCCAGCACATCCGGCCGGAACGACGAGCCCAGGGTCACGCCCAATACGATGATCCAAACCCGCCGAAACATTTGCGGGATGAACAAGGTCAGGCCGCTCATGGAGGCGACCATGGTGGCGAACAACGCACCCAGCATCCACGGCAAGGGCGTGCCAAGATAGGCAAATACCGCGCCGCCGCAGGCGCCAATGGCGAGCGTCTGCGCCATCAGCAGCAGCCGGGTTCGGGAAAAGGGCGACAAGCCGGGCGGTTTGGCGGCAGGCGGAGAAGAACCGGGCGACCCGGCGGCAACGGTCACGTGACGAACTGCTCCTTCAGCACCCGCTCGTCCAAATCATGCTCGGGATCGAACAGCAGCGTGAACGAAACGCCGGTATCCTCCTCGACCTCGACCCATCGCACATCACGCATTTCGGTGAAGTCGGCGACCGCGCTCACCGGGCGCTTGTCCGGATCGCAAACTTCAAACCGCACCAGCGCATCGCGCGGCAGGATGGCCCCGCGCCACCGCCGCGGCCGGAATGCGCTGATCGGTGTCAGGCACAGCACCTCCGCCGACAAGGGCACGACGGGGCCGTGCGCCGACAGATTATAGGCGGTCGACCCGGCCGGCGTTGCGACGATCACGCCGTCGCACATCAATTCGTCGATGCGCACGACGCCGTCGATGGTGATCCGCAGATGCGCTGTCTGGCGGGTCTCGCGCAGCAACGATACTTCGTTGATCGCGTGCGCGGACATCTGTTGGCCATCCATTGTTTCGACGCGCATCAACAACGGCGTCAACTCAACCCTGTTCGCCCGGGTGATGCGGGCCATCAGGCCGTCCCGGTCGAAATGATTCATCAGAAAGCCAACCGTGCCGCGGTGCATGCCGAAGATGGCAGCGCCGACGCCGATATAGCGATGCAGGGTCTCCAGCATAAAGCCGTCGCCGCCCAAGGCGACTATCACGTCGGCTTTTTCCGGCGCTACCGAAGGATAGTTGCGCCGCAGATCAATCAGCGCGTTTTGGGCGGCGTCGGCGGGTGATGCGACAAAAGCTATTGATGGAGTTTGGACCGGCGCATTCATCACTCCACTCAACCGCCCGTGGTCGACATGTGCCGCGGGACAGCGGCCGCGCCGCGCCGACGGCGGTCGATGATAAAGTCATGGCCCTTCGGCTTCAGCGCTATGGCGGCCCGGATCGCGTCTTCCAGCGGAGCATCGCTTTCCGCCGCGCGAACGACTTCCTTCAGATCTGCCGAATCATTCTGGCCGAGGCAGAGATACAGCATGCCGGTGCAGGTCAGGCGAACGCGATTGCAGCTTTCGCAGAAATTGTGGGTCATCGGCGTGATGAAGCCCAGCCGGCCGCCGGTTTCCTTGACGACGAAATAGCGGGCCGGACCGCCGGTCTTGTAGTCGGTTTCCTCCAGCGTCCAACGCTGGGCAAGATCGGCGCGGACCATCGACAAAGGCCAATACTGGTCGACCCGTTGCTCGCCGATGTCGCCCATTGGCATCACCTCGATCAGGGTCAGGTCAAAGCCCTCGTCGCCACACCAGGCGATCAGGCGGTCCAGTTCCCGGTCGTTGACGCCTTTCAGCGCGACGGCATTGATCTTGATCTTCAGCCCGGCGTTCTTCGCCGCCTCGATGCCCCGCAAGACCTGGTCCAGCCTGCCCCAGCGGGTGAGTTGCTTAAACAGGTCGGGATCGAGCGTATCCAGCGACACGTTGATGCGGCGCATACCGGCAGCGTAGAGCTGGTCGGCGAATCGCTCCAACTGGCTGCCATTCGTGGTCAGCGTCAACTCGTCCAGCAGCCCGGACTCCAGATGACGGCCCAGGCCGTTGATCAAATTCATGATGCCGCGGCGCACCAGCGGCTCACCACCGGTCAGGCGCAATTTGCGCACGCCCATGCGCACGAAGGCGCTACAGACGCGATCAAGCTCGTCCAGCGTCAGGATATCCTTCTTCGGTAGGAAGGTCATATCCTCCGCCATGCAATAAACGCAGCGGAAATCGCATCGGTCGGTCACCGACACGCGCAGATAGGTAATGGACCGGCCGAACGGATCGATCACCGGTCCGGCGGCGGGTGTGGTAGAGATAGCGGTGGTCGCGGCCATGATGCGTGCGCCCATACTTTGAGGATATTATGCCATCGGAGTGACGATGCTCTTCGCCACTGTAAGCTGTTCGCAGCATAGCGGGGGAAGGCCTCTAACACCAGATGGTTGGCGGAGTTCAAGCGTGCAAGAGACTTGTGCAATAGCGATCCTGGCCGGCGGCGAGGGCCGGCGGCTGGGAAGAGCCGACAAGGCATTGGTAAGCGTGGGCGGTAAGCCGATGCTGGCGCTCGCTTTGGATCGGGTGCGTCCCCAAGCCCGGCATATCCTGCTGAGCGCCAACGGCGATCCTCAACGATTTTCAGCCTTCGGATTGCCGGTTGTCGCCGATGCTCAGGCGGATGCCGGGCCACTCGCCGGAATCGCGGCGGCGGCGGGCTATTGCGCCCGGCACTGGCCGGACGTGCAGCGGTTGATATCCCTGCCGGTGGATGTGCCCCGCCCGCCCGCCGATCTGGCGGCGCGGCTGATGGAGACGGACGCCGCCAAGGTGGCGGTGGCGGAGGCCGACGGCCGCCGGCAATGGGCCATCGCATGCTGGCCGATTTCGGCGGCTTCGGCGCTTGCCGGTGCTGTAGCGGACGGTGCGCGCCGGATCGAGGACGCGGTCCGGGCAATCGGCTGGCAAGCCGTGCCCTTTGAGGAGCCTGCCGCGTTCCGGAACGTCAATACGCCCGCCGACCTCGCAGAATTGGAGCGAGCGTTAATATAGCTTTAAACCAAAGATTGTATGTTAGGCTTTGATCTCGCCATATTGGTTGCTGTCTTGCAGCCATGAAACGGAGGCGGACAGAGAGGATGCCCCATGGCTGTCCAGGTCGACATTTCAATTCTTGAACTGGTGTGCTCGCGTCTGTGCCACGATATGGTCGGCCCAGTCGGCGCAGCCACGAATGGCATTGAACTGCTGCGCGAACTGAGCACCGCGCAGACCGAAGACATTATCGACATGACCGACGCCAGCGCCCGCACCGCATGGCGGCGGCTGGAGTTCTTTCGGGTCGCCTTTGGCTATGGCGGCGGCCGTGGCGGCTGGGGCACGACGGAGCTGGGCAAGCTGGCAAAAGGCATGCTGACCGATAGCCGGGTCAAGCTCGACTGGCAGGTCGCCGCCGATATCGACGCCCTGCAGGGCCGCGGCGGCAAGCTGGTGCTGAACCTGCTGCTGCTGGTGGCGGAGGCTATGCCGCGCGGCGGTGCGCTGGTCGTGAAAGTCGAACGAGCCGGCACGGATATCGCCGTCGCGATCACCGGCGAAGGCCCGAACGCGACGCTGCACCCGCGTGTCGCCAACACTGTGCAGGGCAAAATCCCGCCGGGGGAATTGGATAGCCGGGTGATCCTGGCCCACCTTGCATGTCTACAGATCAGCGATGCCGACGCGACGGTCGAATGGTCGGTGGCGCAGGACCGGGTGGCGGTCGCCATCACGCTGCCGCAACAGGCGGAGGTGGTGGCCGCGGCTGCGGAATAGCGGAGGGACTGAACGCCTCCGCTATTCGCGTGCTGCGGCGATCGCCGGGATCAGCCTTCCGCCTTGATTTCGGCGAATACCGCCCGCGCTTTCAACAACGCGCCGCGCACCAGCGGCAGACCGATATAACCGGATAGCTGCAGGATCGCCTCGACCAGTTCGTCTTCCGTCCAGCCCTGGCCCAGAGCGAAGCGCAGATGGATGGCAAGCTCTTCCTCCCGTCCCATGGTGGTATCGGAGATGATGCAGATCAGCGTGCGGGTTTTGAGATCAAGACCCGGACGCGCCCACAAGCCACCGAACACGGCTTCCTGCGCGTATTCGATGAACTTCCCCATAATTGGGTCGTTGTAGTTGGCTGCGTTCGAGCGCTCGACGGCTGCCTCGCCGTATAGCGCGCGGCGCATGGCTACGCCTTTGTCATACCATTCAGAATTGGCCATTGAGTCTGTTCCTTCTCTGGAAGCCGGACCGCGGGATGTGCGGCGTGTCGCTATCATCGGACGCAGACATGCCTCTGTCTATGGGCCGCTGTTCTATGAGGAGCGGTGCCCATCCCGGCTCGCCAGCAGCAACCGCACCCGATATGCTGTGGACGGCCGGCAGGCGACCATTGCCGATGCCGGTTCAACCACTACCAAGGAGGATGCGACCATGGATTTGGGACTTTCCGGCCGCTCGGTTTTGATTACCGGTAGTTCGAAAGGCATCGGGCTGGCCTGCGCCCACGCCTTCGCCGCCGAAGGCTGCGACGTGCATCTGGTGGCGCGGACAGCCGCAGACCTGGAACGGGCGCGGGCCGAAGTTGCGGGCCAGCATCAAGTCAAAGTCACCGCCTCTGCCCTGGACCTGAGCGATAGCGCCAACGTGGACCGGCTCGTGGCCGAAGCAGGTGATGTCGATATTTTGGTAAACAACGCCGGCGCAATCCCTGGCGGTCCGATTGACCAGATCGACGAGGCTCGATGGCGTGCGGCCTGGGACCTGAAGGTCTTCGGGTATATCAACATGACGCGCGCATTCCTGGCCAGGATGAAAGCTCGTGGCAGCGGCGTGATCGTCAACGATATCGGCACCGGCGGCGAGAAGCTGGATTATGACTACATCGCCGGCGCAGCGGGCAATGCTTCGATGATGGCCTTCACGCGCGCTATCGGCAGCCGGTCGATGTATTCCGGCGTGCGGGTGGTGGGCGTCAACCCCGGCCCGGTGGAAACCGACCGCATCCAGACGGTTATGCGCCAGAGGGCACAGTCCGAGTTCGGCGATGAGGCGCGGTCGCGCGAGTACTATGCCAACTGGCCGATGAACCGCTTCGCCAAACCGGAGGAAGTGGCCGACCTGATTGTCTTTCTGGCATCGGACCGGGCCAGCTATATCTCCGGCACGGTCGTCACCATCGACGGCGGCATGGTCAACAACAACTCAATCCTGGGATAGGAAGTGCCCGTGGGATAGAACGCGCCGGCTTGTCCGCAGCCGGCGCGCTCATCGTCATTTCCCGCGAAAGCAGAACCACCCGATCCAGCCAGATCGGGATCTGCGCTAATCGTCCTCCCGCGGCCCCAGTTTCACGCCGGCGGCCTTTTCGTACATCGTCACCGTGATGGAGCTGTCTTTCTTGTTGTAGCCAAGGCCACGCGCCCACTGGAACACCTGCCGCGTCGTGTTGGCCAGGAACAGCGGCACGCCGAGGGCGTTGGCGAAGTCGGTCTGCAGGGTCTGGTCCTTCCAGGTGATATCGACCGTCCCGCCCGGCTCGAAATCGCCCGTGAGGTAGCGCGGCGCGCGCATCTCGAAGGCGACGGAGTGGCCCGTGCTCTGTCGGATCACGTCGATCATCTCCTGCGGGTCGAGGCCGGCCTTGGCGCCCAGCACCATGGCCTCCGCCACCGCAACGGTGCCGACCTGGATCAGCATGTTGTTGACCAGTTTCATGGCGAGCCCCTGGCCGACCTCGCCCATGTGGAACACCTGGCGGGCACAACTATTGAGCAGCGGCTTGACGCGCTCCACCACCTCTGCATCGCCGCCGCAGATGATGGAGAGATCGCCGCTTTCCGCCCGCTCCTGACCGCCGCTGACCGGCGCGTCGATCAGGTCGATGCCGCGGGGCTTCAGTTCCGCATGCCAGCGCTTCACTGCCAGCGGGTCGATGGTGGCCATGGAGAGGATGATATCACCCGCCTGCGCCTCCGCCTGGAAGCCGTTTGGGCCCATGATCACCTCTTCCGACTGCGCCGTGGTCTCGACCATGCTGATCAGGGTGGAGGCCTGCTTGGCGACATCGGCCGGGCTGGAGGCCGCGTAGGCTCCCAGCGATGCAAAGTGCTGCACGCGGGCTGGGTTCTGGTCATAAACGACGAGATTGGCGCCGCCTTTCAAGAGGTTGGCAGCAATGCCGCCGCCCATGACGCCGACGCCGACAATGCCCAGGGTATCCTTGCGCTCTGGCTGGCTCATAGCTGGCCTCCGTTCACGTCGATGGTGACGCCGGTGACGAAATCGGCGTCGGAAGATGCGAGAAAGGCGATGACCTTGGCCTGATCCTCTGCGACCGCAACGCGCCCCAGTGGGAAGCGCTTCAGTTCAGCCGCCTTGTTCTCGTCCGAGCGTTTCTCCCAATGCGGGGTGATGCGCTCGGTCAGGGTCAGCGAAGGCGCGATGGCGTTGATGCAGATGCCGTGCGGGCCCAGCTCGAACGACAGCCGCCGGGTCATGGCGATGATGCCGCCCTTGGCGACAGCATAAGGGCTGGAGCTTTCGAAGCTGACGCCGCGCCCGGCGATCGAGGCCAGGTTCACCACCTTGCCGTACTGGTTCTTCTTCATCACCGGAACGACGGCGTTGGTGAAGAGGAATGTCGCCTTCAGGTTGAAGTCGAGGATTTTCTCCCAATCGCCGAGTGGCATCTGGTCGATATCGACGTTCGGCTTTTCGATGATGGTGGAGCCGCCGACGGCGTTCACCAGAATATCGATACGCCCGAACTCGGCCTCGACATCGGCGACCGCCTGGCGGGCCTGGGCCTCGTCCATGGCGTCAATGCATTTCGGCACCACCTTGCCGGGCTGGTTGTCCAGCGCCGCTACCAGCTTGTCGAGCCGGTCCTGCTGGTTCTCAACCGCGATCACGGTAGCGCCCTCGCGCACCATGATTTCTGTCGTCGCCTTGCCGATGCCGGCGCCGGCGGCGGTGATCAGCGCAATTTTTCCTTCGAAACGCATGGGTCTTCTACCCTCCCATCTGCTGGCGGAGCGCCGCCATGGTTTTCAGTGAGTTCTCGTGATCGCCGGCAAAGCGGATGCAGATATGGCTCGCCCCCTGGTCGACGTAGGATTTGACGAAGGCCGCTGCTTCCTCCGCCGGGCCACCGAAGCTGGCCATGCGCCGGCGCAGGATGTGGCCGGGGACGCCGTAATAGGCCTCCAGGAACCTGTCGATGCGGACGATGCCGTTCTCGTGGCTGTCATCAATGGCGAGCGTCAGGTAGACCGCGAACGTCATGTCGCCATCGGCGCGGCCCTCGGCCTTGGCGTGCGCCTGGACCTCCTGCCATTGCTGGCCGCACTCGTCGGCGCCGGGGCCGGTCGGGAACCAGCCGTCGAAGTGTTTGGCGGCGCGTTTCAAGGCGTTGGGGTGAGAGCCACCGATCCAGACGGGCGGGCCGCCTTTCTGCGCGGGAACCGGGCCGATCTGCTGGCCCGCCAGCTTCCAGCGCCCGTCCCAGTCGACCTTGTCACCGGTCCAGAGCGCGCGGCAGAGTTGCAGGCCCTCGATCATGCGGCCGATGCGCTTGTCGAACGGCACGCCGGCGCTTTCGAACTCGGCGCGGATATTGGGGACATCGCCGGCAATGCCATAGCCGAGGATCACCCGCCCATCGCTCGCCTGGTCCAGGGTGGAGACGATATGGGCCAGCACGACCGGGTTGCGCAGCGCCGGCAGCAGCACGGCGGTGCCCAGCTTCACTTTGCGGGTACGGCCGGCGATGGCGGCGAGCAGGGTCAGCGGTTCGTGCCGTGGCCGGGCGGTGAGCGAGTCGCCGATCCAGACCGAGTCATAGCCGAGATCCTCGGCCTGTTCCGCCAGCGACAGCAGCGGCGCGGCCTCGGGCCGGCCCTCCATAATCGCCTCGCGGGTGGGGATGAGATAGCCGATTTGGGCTGGCATATTCGGGCATTTCCTCCGGAGTGTTGGTCTTTGCCCGGCATTGTCACCGCATACAGCCACCTCTGCCAAGGGCGATGTGCAAAGGAACCGTCAGCCGCCGAACACGACCGCGTGCATGGCGCAGCCGGGCAACAACGTAAATGCACCCGTAACGATCAATGCAAAGATGTAGAGCGACAGCATGATCGTCCGATGCCGCGCAATATTGCCGTTACGGGCGGCGCGAATCGCAAACCAAAGGCTACCTAGCGTCAGCACAGATAGAAGGTGGATTGGACTGAAGGGGCCGATGACATTCAGCTTATGGATAAAAAAGCTGCTGCCGGCGACAACGGTCATCATCGCCACCCAGGCATAGCCAACCGCGCGATGGAGTGGCGTCCCCTTCGGCAGCACGAATTGCATGCCGCCCACCACGACTGCGGCCATGGCCAGAACGGCATGCAGTGGGATGGGCGAGGCTTGGGCCCAGAGCGGGGCGAAGTCCATAGGGATGGGCCTTGGTTAGCCGCGGATGCACCGGCCTATAGCGAAGGTCAGCGTTTCGGTAAAGGCGTGCGGCGACGGCCATGCAATCAGACTAGGTGGATTGCGGCGCCACCACTTCCGGGGCACGGCGAAGACGGCTATGCTCCCGCGCTGCCTCCCCACCCATTGCCGGAGCTTTGCCGCTTATGGCCAACGCTATCACCTATTACACGCTCGCCAATTTCCCGCGGGTGAAGCCGGGCGATGACCTGGCGCAACAGATTGCGGATTGCATAGCCGCCAATGGCCTGAAGCTGGAGCCGGGGGATGTGGTGGCGTGTGCGCAGAAGATCGTATCCAAGGCCGAGGGTCGCTATCGCCGGCTCGAAGGCATTGTGCCCAGTCAGGAAGCGATGGACTGGGCCCGGCGCACCGGCAAGGAGCCAGCGCTGGTGCAGGTGACGCTCGACGAGGCAAACCACGTGCTGCGCTACCGGCCAAACCTGCTGGTGGTGGAACAGCGGCTCGGCATGGTCATGGCCAATGCCGGCATCGATCAGAGCAATATCGATGGCGCGGGCGAGCAGGTGCTGCTGCTGCCGGAGGACCCGGACCGTTCGGCGGAGGCGCTGGCGGGAGCGTTGGAGCGGCTGACCGGCGTCAGGCCCGCGGTGCTGATCACCGACAGCGTCGGGCGCGCCTGGCGGATCGGCACCTGTGGCATTGCTATCGGTGCGGCGGGTATCCGCTGCGTCGATGACATTCGCGGCGAGCCGGACATGATGGGACGCGAGCTGAAGGTTTCCATCGTCGGCCATGGCGACCAGCTTGCCGCGGCCGCCTGCGTCGCCATGGGCGAAGGCGCGGAGGGCACGCCAGCTGTCCTGATCCGCGGCCTGCCGGTGGAGCCCTCGCCACTGCCCGCGGCGGAACTGGTGCGTCCGGCCATTGACGATATGTTCCGATGACGGTCGTCGCACTTTCAGGCGGGGTCGGCGGGGCCAAACTCGTCTCCGGCCTGGCAGATATCCTGCCGCCCGGCGAGCTGGTCGTCGTGGCGAACACCGGCGACGATTTCGAGCATCTGGGCCTGCACATCGCGCCCGACATCGACTCGGTCTTCTACGCCCTCGCCGGCTGGAACGACACGGAGCGCGGCTGGGGCCGGGCCGGCGAAACCTGGCAGTGCATGAGCGCGCTCGGCCAGATCGGCGGAGAGACCTGGTTCAATCTCGGCGACCAGGACCTGGCCCTGCATCTGGAACGCACCCGCCGCCTGCGCGCCGGCGAGAGCCTGAGCGCGGTGACGGCGGCGCTCTGCCATGCGGCGGGCATCGCAACCCGCATCATCCCGATGAGCGAGACCCCGGTGCCGACCGTGGTCCACACGAAAGACCAGGGCGACCTGGCCTTCCAGCACTATTTCGTGCGCGAGCGCTGCGAGCCGGTGGTGACCGGCTTTACCCATAGGGGCGCGGCGCAGGCGGAAATGCCCAGGGCGCTGGCCGAGGTGCGGGATGTGGAGGCCGTGATTGTCTGCCCCTCCAACCCCTTCATCTCCATCGCCCCGATCCTGGCGGTTCCCGGCATGCGGGACTGGCTGAAAGGCTTGGGCGCGCCGGTGGTCGCGGTCTCGCCGCTGATCGGCGGGCAGGCGGTGAAAGGTCCGACGGCCAAGATGTTCGCGGAACTGGGCCTGGACGTGACCAATGCCGGGCTGGTGGCCCACTACGGCGGTCTTCTGGATGGGCTGGTGATCGATCATGCAGACGGACAGAATGTCCATGACCTGTCCGTCGCAACAGCGGTGACTGCGACGTTGATGCAAACAGCCGAGGACCGGCATCGAGTGGCGGATATCGCGCTGAGCCTGGTCGAAGCAATCAAGGAGCATGTGGGATCATGAAATACGGCCTCTACCTCAACCCGCAATTCCCGGCGGGCGGCGACCCGAAGCAGGCTCTGGATGGCCTTTTGGCGCAGGCTCGCGTGGCAAAGGACGCCGGCTATAGCTCGATCTGGCTGCCGCACCACTTCGCCACCAACCCCGTGCGCATGTTCGACACGCACACCCTGATGGCGCGCCTCACCGCAGAGGTGCCGGAGACCATGATCGGCCCGGCCGTCCTGCTGCTGCCGGTGCAGAACCCGGTGTTCGTGGCCGAGCAGGCCGCGACGCTCGACTGGTTTTCCGGCGGGAATTATGTGCTGGCCGCCGGCCTCGGCTACCGGCAGGAGGAATTCGCGATCCATGGCGCCGACATCTCCGAACGCGTCGGGCGCATGGTGGAAAGCATCGAGGTCATCCGCCGGCTCTGGACCGAGGAGCGGGTGACGCATCATGGCAAATACTACCACCTGGACGATGTCGGCCTTTCCATGCGCCCTGTCCGGCCTGAGGGTTGCCCGATCTGGGTCGGCGGCAGCGTGCCCGCCTCGGTCAGGCGCGCGGCCAGGATCGGCGATGCCTGGATCACCAGCTTCAGCCAGACCTTCGACGAACTGGCCAGCCTGAAACAGGACTATGATGCAGCGCGGAAGGACGCCGGCCTCGCGCCGCCCGCAACGCAACCGGTCTGCCGCGAATGCTTTATCGGCCCGGATACGGCGACGGCGCTGGCGACCTGCCGCCCTGCCCTGCTCTACAAGTACAAGGCCTACGCCTCCTGGGGAAACGCCAACCTGGGCGCAGACCTGGAGGCGAATTTCGACGCCTTTATCGACAGCCATTTCATCGTCGGCGATATCGTCAAGGTGAAGGAGCAGGTCGCCCGCGTGATCGAAACCACGGGTGCGGACCACCTGATCCTGCGCATGCACTGGCCAAGCCTGGACACGGCCGAAACACTGAAAAGCATCGAACGCGCCAGGGCGATTACCGGGTAAGGGCTGAGGCAGCTCGTAACCTAGGGCGATTTCGGTTCGCACTGAATCAGAGCGGTCTCTCCCCTTCACGCTGAGCCGGCGCTTGCAAAGCGCCCTCAAAGCGCCCTTCCCGCCCGCTAAGCCTTCGAGGCTCGCTCCGCTCGCGCCTCAGGCAGAAGGGCTATGAGATTGGGGCTACTTGAGCCGAAACCGCCCTAAGTCACCTGGAAAATATCTTTGAGGACAGGCAGCATGCTGACGATCGCTGGCGAAACCATGACGGCGATCTGGCGGAACTGGTCAAACGGATGAGACCCGATGGTCGCCTGAATGGCTTTTCCTGCCTCGCCTTCATTGATCAGATGCGCTGACCGCTCCACGCGCGAGCGCAATACCAGCGCTGGCGGCAGATAAATCGCCGCCACGCCCAGGCTGAAACCGACGCCGTGCAGGATGGCGGCACCGACCAATAACTCTCTGTAAGCCGCTTCCATCGCAGCGTCGGCCATAAACGGCAGCGGCCAATACATCCAGGACAGCATGGAGAGGATAAACGAGACACACAGCAATGCCGCGTGCTGCAACAACGTCCGTTGCCGGGCGATAGCATCCGCCAAATGGTCCGCCTGTTGCTGCTTGGTGGCGTTGGCAGGCGCTTGTGTCAGGGTTGTGAGAAAACCGGCAACGAGCATAAGCAACGCTGCAACCGTCGCTAGATTTGACACGTCCAGTCCGATGTTCAGCGCCTGCAAGGCCGTGATGCTGCCCGCCGACACCCGACTGAATACCCCCTCAAACAGGCCATCCCCCATATAGACATACCAGTGATCGTTCAGACTTGACTGCTCCGGTACGGCAATCGCCACCCATACCATCGCGACGAGCCCGAACATCAATACCCTGTCGCGCCGAGGGGCATCCCGCAGCAGGGATAACGCCGAACTGGCAGCGACGGCCAGCGAGACCGCCGTCAGCAGGACCAGCGCGCTTAACCAGAAATACCGCAACTTCGCCTCGGCAACGGCGACGCCCACATCTGGAAACGGCGGAATGTCGAGCGTGGTAAAGACAATGCCGGATTGCCCGGCGCTATGGATCACGACATAGACCAGACCAATGATCGCAACCGGAATAATCGCCAAGCCGATCAAGCGTCTGTCGAAAGTTGGCGCGTTCATGTCTTGGACCCTTTCCGCCAATGGGACTCTGCCAGCCCTATTTCGCCAGCACCTTCGATGCATCGTAGATCGCCGGCAACAGGCTGACGATGACCGGCAGCACCATGGTCATAACCTGGCGCAGATGATCGAACGGATGCGCGGCCAGCGGCCCCAGATCCTCAATCACCTGAACATTGTCACCACCTTGAACGAGAATTTCCGTTGCCAGCGCCTCAGCCCGGCTGCGCAGGACGAAGGCGGGCGGCAGGTAGACCATCGCAACGCCGAGTGTAAAACCCAACCCCTGCAAAGCCGCTGCACCAGCCAACACCTTGCCATAGGCCTCGGCACTGTCCGGCTCCAAATATGGAATGGGCCAGTACATCCAGGACAGCATGGCCAACACGGCAAAGACATACACCAACGCCGCCTGGTTCAGATATACCCGCTGCCGGGCGATGGCGGCCGCCGTCAACTTGGCCTGCAAGACGCGAGACAGCCGTGCCGGTGGATGTTTCAGCGTCAGAACCAAACCGAAAGCCAACACTGCCAGGGCCAGAATGACTGCAGCCTTGATGACCTCCTTGCCGATCAGGAAAAGCTCGTGCGCGGACTCAAAACACGTGGCCTCCACTTGACTGAATATCGTCTTGAACAAGTTCTGCCCCAGATACGTTTGCCAGGGCTTTCCCAGCTCCGGCGTCTGAGACGCAGCCAGCACGACGGCCACCACCACCGCGATCAGGCCGAATACCAGCCGGCGATCTTTCTTGAGGGTCTCACGAGACAAGGCTACGAGGCCACTGATAGCAACCCCGATGCTGACGGTGGTCAGTAATGCAAATGCACTGAGCCAGATATAGCGTCGCTGCGCCTCGTCGGCTGCCTTGCTGCCAAAGTCGGCAAGAGGAATAGTCTCGAAGGACAGGGCCGGCGGACGAAGCGGGTCGAGCACGAAATAGACGATGACGTAGCTGAGCGCCGGCACGATGGCCAAAAACAGGTAATTCCGGTCAAAGGTTTCTCCAGTCACCCTTTGCCCTCCCCATACGGGCGCCGACTATGCAGCGCAGATGCGATCCCCCAAGCGTTGCATAAACATCTCCCCCTTGGCCAGTTGGTCGAGGGAGAGGAACTCGTCCGGCTTGTGCGCCTGCTCGATGTTGCCGGGGCCGCAGACCACGGTGGGGATGGAGGCGATTTCCTGGAACAGCCCAGCCTCGGTGCCATAAGCCACCTTGGCATGGTCGTTGCGTCCGGACAATTGGCGGGCGAGGTTCACCACCTCATGCTCCGGGTTAATCTCCAGGCCGGGGATCTGGCTGATGGTTTCGATAGTGAAGCCCGTGGAGGGGTCCACCGCCTGCATTTCCGGCTCCAGCTCCTCGCGCACGAATTTGAGGAAGCGCTGGTGGATGTCGTCCGGGTTATCGTCAGCGATATAGCGGTATTCGAAGACGAAGCTCGCCTCTTTCGGCACAATGTTCAGCGCTGTGCCGCCGGTCAGCGTGCCGACATGCACGGTGGTGTGCGGCAGGTCGTAAAGCTCGTCGCGGATGCCCTCCGCCGCAAAGCGCCGGCCCTCACGGCGCAGCCAGGCGACCGCCTCCGCCGCATATTCGACGGCGTTGACGCCGGTCGGCGCCAGGGAGGAGTGGCATTCCTTGCCGCGCACCCGCGCCTGGAACGACCACTTGCCCTTGTGCGCCACCACCGGTTGGAACTCCGTCGGTTCGCCGACGATGCAGAGGCCCGGGCGCTGCTCCTGCTGGGCAAGCTTTTCCAGCATGCCACGTACGCCGATGCAGCCGACCTCCTCATCATAGGAAATCGCCAGGTGCACCGGCTTCTTCAGGCCGCGCTTCAGGTATTGCGGCACGGCCCAGAGCGACAGCGCCACGAACCCCTTCATGTCGCAGGAGCCGCGGCCATACAGCTTGCCGTCCCGCTCGGTCAGGCTGAACGGATCGCTGGTCCAGTTCTGGCCATCCACCGGCACCACGTCGACATGGCCGGACAGCACAATGCCGCCCGGCTCGTCCGGTCCGGCGGAGACGAACAGGTTGGTTTTCAGGCCGGTATCGTCATAGACGCGCCAGCCTTTCAGGCCGTGGCTCGCCAGATACTCCTCGACAAAATCGATCAGCGCCAGGTTGGAGTTGCGGCTGGTCGTGTCGAAGCTGATCAGCTTCTCCAGGATTTCGCGGGCGGAGAGGTCCATCGGAGCCATGTTTTACAATCCTAACAATTCGGCAGCGGTCCCGCCCAGGATGGCGTCGCGGTCGCTGGCGGACAGGTTGGCGTTCTTCACCACCTTTGCCGGGGTGAAATCGCCGATGGGGAAGGGCCAGTCGGAACCCAGCATCACCCGGTCGGCCCCGACACGCTGGCAGAGGAATTCCAGCACGTCCGGCTCGAACACCAGGCTGTCGAAATACAGGTTTTTGAAGCCGGCGCGCGGGTCGGCGTATTCCGGGTGGTTCTCATGATTGCGGATCAGACGGCCGAGGCAGTAGGGCAGAGCAGCGCCGCCGGTCAGCACGACGAACTTCATCCGGTCGTATTTCACCAGATGGCCGCTGAACAGCAGCCTGGCCACCGCTGTGGTCAGGTCGTTCAGGCGGGCGACGGCGTTGACCATGTCGAAGTCCAGCACCCGCTTGTCGGTCACATCGAACACGGGATGGATCATGATCACCGCGTCCCGGTCATGCGCCGCCTGCCAGAACGGCTCCAGGTCCGGATCGTCGAGATTGCCGCCAAGGCCCTTGGGCTGGGTCCCGATCATCGCCCCGGCAAAGCCGTGCTCATCCATCGCTTCGGCCAGCACCATCGCGGCCTTCTGGCCATCCTGCAGCGGAACGGTGCAGAGCGCCGTGACCTTTTCGGCCTCGCGCGCCGCCCTGGCGAGGTGGTGGTTGGTCAGACGCGACCAGAGCGCGCCCTCCTCAGCAGGCAGTTCATAGCCGAACGCGTCCAGCCAACCGCCGCAGACCTGATGCTCCAGCCCTTCCTTCGCCATCCACTCGAAGCGCTGCTCGGTCTCGCGCAGGCGCGGCATGATCGGCCGGGTCAGTGCGCCGCCGGCAAAGCCCAGCTGCCACTTGCCGTCCGTGCGATTGACCTGGATCGAGGGGAATTTGCTCGGGCTATCCGCCAGTTCTTCCAGCAAGGCTTCCGGCAGCAGGTGGCCATGGCAATCGATGATCATAGGAAGGTCTTTCTCAGGAATTCGGAACCGCAGGTCTACCGGAACAGCCGGTCGGCGACAAACGGGTTGGTCTGCCGCTCAATCGCAAAGGTCGATGCGGGGCCGTGGCCAGGCACAAACGTAATGTCGTCACCCAAAGGCCAAAGCTGGGTACGGATCGATTCGACCAGTTGGTCGTGATCGCCGCCCGGCAGGTCGGAGCGGCCAACAGAGCCTTGGAACAGCACATCTCCGACGATGGCGACCCGAAAGGCCTCGACGTTATAGATGACATGGCCGGGCGAATGGCCGGGGCAATGCTTCACATCGAGCCGAAGATTACCAACGGTGACGGTATCGCCCTGCTTCAGCCACCGGGTGGGCTGGAATGGGTCGGCGTCGCCAAAGCCATACTTCGCCGCCTGCTCCGGCAAGGCGTCGATCAGAAACTTGTCGCCGATGTGGGGACCTTCGATCGGCACACCCAACCGCGTGGCCAATTTGCCGGCTGCGGCGGCGTGGTCAACATGGCCATGGGTCAGCAGGATTTTCTCAATCGCCGCGCCGCTCTCAGCAATCGCCGCCTCGATCTGGTCTAGATCGCCGCCCGGATCGACAACAGCGCCTTTCATCGTCTCCTCACACCAGAAGACGCTGCAATTTTGCTGAAACGGTGTGACGACGACGATACGGACTTGCATGGGGACATTCCTGACCAAACGGGCAACTTAAGACGAAGGGCCATCCACGATCTGCTTGAGATCGACGGTTGAGCGTTCGCCAATATCATCGAAATGCGCTGCAATCCACCGGTCTGCCGCATCTCGGCCAATTCCGCGCAAATGGCGCAGAAAGCCGATCTCGGTATTCAACTTCGATGAAGCGCCAAGTTCGCGCATCTGTTTGCGCGCTTCGACCATATGGATGTTGATGCAGCGATAGCGCTCGGCATCGAGGCTGCCTTCCTCTAGTAACCGCCGCACAAACTCAATCGCGCGCATTTCGGCAACCAACGCGCTGTTAAAGGTGATCTCATTGACGCGGTTGAGGATTTCCGGCGCAGTCTTCGGTATGCCTTCGCGAACGATCGGATTGATCTGGACGATGATGATGTCGTCGGAATGGCTGCGCTTGAAAAACGGGAACAACACCGGATTGCCCATGTAGCCGCCGTCCCAGTATGCCTGCCCATCGATTTCCACCGCATGGAAGATATTCGGCAGGCAGGCCGACGCCATGACGACATCGGCGGTCACTTCGTTGCGCGAGAATACACGCACATGCCCGGTTTCGACATTGGTTGCGGAAAGATAAAGCGCGATGCTGTCAGCATGGCGGACCTTGTCGAAATCGACCAGCTTTCGCACCAGGTCGCGCAGCGGATTGAGCTTTAACGGATTGATATCGTAAGGCGATGCCAAGCGGTTCATCAGGTCGAGCATCACATAGGCCGGCGAATTGTCCAGCGACCAGTTGCCCAACCAGACATTGACCGGGTTGCGCTTGATCGGACTGGCGGCGCCCGCCTTCGCCAGTTCGCACCAGAAGGTGTCGAGCGCCTTTCTGGCCCCTTCCCTGCCGCCTTCGAACAGGCCTTGGGCCGCGACGACCGCGTTCATCGCGCCGGCGCTCGTGCCGCTGATCGCCTCTACCCGGATACGCTCATCTTCGAAAATACGGTCGAGCACGCCCCAGGTGAACGCGCCGTGCGCGCCCCCACCTTGCAACGCCAGATTGACGGGTTTTTCTGAAGCCACTGCGGCCTACTTTCTGAAATGACGGAGAACGGCAGTTTCGCATGGACGCCCTCGCCTGCCCAGCGGACGATTGCCGCGAGGCAGCTGGCACAGTCCACTATCCGGGTTCATTTTTCGCTTGAAAAAAGAACATTAATAGAACATACCTGCGATATGGAGGAACAAAATGAGTCGCCGTTACCTTTCGCTCTGGCTGCCATCTTTCGCGACCGACCGATTGCGCTGTGGGGCAGCGCCATTGGCCACCCTGGCCGAACAGGCCGGCATTCCCCGCATCATCGCAGCAAACCCGGCTGCAGCCGCTCTAGGCATCGCACCGGGCATGGCCTTGGCCGATGCGCGGGCGCTGCACCCGGCTTTGGCGACCCGCCCGGCCAATCCCTTGCGCGAACTGCGCAGCCTCACCCGGCTGGCGGACTGGTGCGAGCGCTATACGCCGGTGCTGGCGCTGGACGGCGCAGATGGCCTGATGCTGGACATTGCCGGTTGCGACCACCTGTTCGGCGGCGAGGCCGCAATGCGTCGGGACCTGCTGCAACGGCTGGCGGGCTTCGGCTTCACCGCACAGGCCGCGGTGGCGGATACTCCAGGCGCAGCCTGGGGGCTGGCCCGCTATGCCGACGACAGGACAATTGCACCACGGGGAGCGGCCGCACTGCACCGGTTGCTGGCGCCGTTGCCGCTTGCCGCGTTGCGCCTGCCGGCGGAAAAGACCGCAGCGCTGGCCCAGGTGGGGCTGCGCCGCATCGGCGATATCGCCCGGCTGCCGCGGGCGCCGCTGGCCCAGCGCTTTGGCGCGCAGGTGCTGCGACGGCTGGATCAGGCGCTGGGACGGACGGTGGAATCGCTGGTGGCACGCCATCCACCGCCGCCCTTCCAACACCGCCAGGATTGGACCGACCCGCTGCAACGGGCTGAAGATGTCACCGCAGCCGCCCGGCATCTGCTGGACCGGCTATGCCAGCAATTGGCGGCGGCTGAGAGCGGCGCCCGCCAGGTGGTTCTGACCGGCTATGCCGTCAATGGCCATGTGCATCGCGCCACGGCCCGCACCAGCGCGCCGGTGCGCCAACCGGAACGCTTGCTGCGCCTGCTGCAACCAACGCTGGAAGGGTTCGACCTGGGCTTCGGCATGGAAACCCTGGTGCTGGCCGCGCCGCAAACCGAGCGACAGGCCGCGGCAACGCGCAGTTTCTGGCCGGATGCAGCAACGGAGCATGATGGCCTCGCAACATTGATAGACCGCCTCAGTCAACGGTTCGGCCCGGCGCGGGTAGCGTGGATGGCGCCCGTGGCCAGCCATCTGCCGGAACGGCGAGTCGAGCCCTTGCCGGCGCTGCACCACTCACAGGCAGAGGTGGCAGCGCGTTGGACCGACTGGCAGCCGCCACCCGGCGAGGTATTGCCGCTGCGCCTGCTGCCCCGGCCAGAACCGGTCGAGGCGACCGCGTTGTTGCCGGATTACCCGCCTGCCGCCATCCGCTGGCGCAAGGTCATGCACCGCATCGTCCGCGGCGAGGGACCGCAACGCCTGGCGCCGGAATGGTGGCGCACTGCAGCGGCGGACGATCCTGCCGCCGCCTTCAGCCGCCGCACCCGCGACTATTACAGGGTGGAGAACGCCGCCGGCCAACGGCTCTGGGTGTTCCGCCAGGGCCTTTACGATGACGCCAAAGACGAGGGCGAGGCGCCCGGCTGGTTCGTGCACGGGGTCTATGCCTGAGATAGCCCAGGTGACTGCAATATGCTAGCATATATAGGAATAATTACAGAAAGGAATTCTCGCCATGGCCACCGTCACCATCCGCAACCTGGACGACGAGGTTGTCGAGCGCCTGCGCGCCCGCGCCCGGCTCAACGACCGCTCGCTGGAGGCGGAGTTGCGGCTGTTGTTGAACCAGGCCGCACAAACCGTCGATCCCGCTGAATTTGTTGAGATCACCGACCGTATCCGCCGCCTGTCGCCCGGCCCCATCCGCTCCGACACCACCGCGCTGTTGCGGGAAGACCGGGAACGCTAGGCCATGCCCTTCGTCGTCGATGCCAGCGTCGCCATCCAATGGTATGTCGAGGAGCCGCTGAGCCTGATTGCCCGGCAATTGCCCCGCCTCGGCGAGCCGCTTTACGCGCCCGACCTGTATCTGGCTGAGATGGGCAATATTGCCTGGAAACTGGCCATGCGCGGCGAAATCACGACGGCTCATGCCCGGACCATTGGCGAAGTCCTGCCACGCGGCATGCCAGCCTTGCTCGCCAGCCAGACATTTCTCGCCGACGCCCTCGACCTGTCGCTGGGGTTGCAGCACCCACTCTATGATTGCCTCTATCTTGCCTGCGCCCGGCATTTGGCTGGCCGCATGGTCACCGTCGATGGCCGGCTGCTGGCGGCGGTTAAAGGCACGGAGGCGGACCCGCTGGTCTGTCATCTGCGCGACGTGGTGACGGCCTAGGGCACGTGGGGCAGGCACGATGGCAGCCTACGCCGAACTCGGCGCGCTCAGCAATTTCAGCTTTCTGGAGGGCGCCTCGCATGCCGACGAACTGGCTATCGCTGCGGCGGCGCTGGGTGTTTCGGCGCTGGCAATTTGCGATCGCAACAGCCTGGCCGGTGTGGTGCGCGGGCATGTGGCGGCGAAGCAGGCGGGCCTGCGCTATGTCGTCGGCGCACGGCTCGATCTGGTGCGGGATGTGGCGGCTTATACAGCCAGACCGCTTGGCCCGGATCAGAAGGCACGGGCGACCGATGGCTTCAGCCTGCTGGTCTGGCCGCAGGACCGGACCGCCTATGCCCGCCTCTCGCGCCTGATCAGTCTGGGCCGGCAAAGGGCGCCGAAGGGCGCCTGCTGGCTGGGGCTCAATGATGTGCTGGCCAGTGCCGAAGGACAGGTGTTCGCACTGCTACCGGACTCAATCCCGCCGGATGAGCCCCCCGATACGCTGGCAGCCCGACTGCGAAGCGACCTGCGCCGCCGCCTCTATCTCGCCACCCACCCCCGCTTTGACGGGTCGGCTAGCCTCGCCCGGGACGCAGCGCTGGCCGCGCGCCACCGCATCCCCCTGCTCGCCACCAACCTGCCGCTGATGCATGTGGCCGGACGCAAGCCGCTGGCCGATGTGCTCGCCTGCATCCGCCATCGCACGACCATCGACCAGGCCGGCTTCCGCCTCGCCGCCCATGCGGAGCGCCACCTGAAACCGCCGCAAGAGATGGCGCGCCTGTTCCGCGACCACCCTCAGGCTCTGGCCAACACGCTGGAAATCCCGGCGCGCTGCACCTTCTCGCTCGACGAATTGCGCTACGAATACCCGGCGGAGATCATGGTGGCGGGCGAGACCGCACAGCAGACCCTGACCCGCCTGACGCGGGAGGGGGCGCGGAACCGCTATCCAGGCGGTGTGCCGGACAAGGTTGCCGACGCTATCGCCAAGGAGTTGCGCCTGATCGAGAGTCTCGGCTATGCCCCGTATTTCCTGACCGTCTACGACATCGTCCGCCACGCCCGCAGCCAGGGCATTCTCTGCCAAGGGCGTGGCTCAGCGGCGAATTCCGCGGTGTGCTATTGCCTGGGCGTGACCGCGGTCGATCCGGCCCGCATCGACCTGCTGTTCGAGCGCTTCGTCTCCGCCGCCCGCGACGAGCCGCCGGATATCGATGTCGATTTCGAGCACGAGCGGCGCGAGGAGGTGATCCAGTATCTCTACAACCGCTATGGCCGCCACCGCGCCGGGCTGACGGCGACCGTTGTCACCTACCGCGCACGCGGCGCCATCCGCGAGGTTGGCAAGGTCATGGGCCTGTCGCCGGATACGGTCGGCGCGATCAGCGGCAACCTCTGGGGCTGGCATGAGGCCGACGTGGCGCAGCAGCGGGTCGCCGAGGCAGGCCTGGACCCAACCGACCGGCGCATCGCCATGACCCTGACGCTGGCGCGCGAACTGATCGGCTTCCCCCGCCACCTCTCCCAGCACACCGGCGGCTTCGTCATCGCCCGCGACAGCCTGGAAGACCTGGTGCCGATCGAAAACGCCGCCATGGCCGACCGCACGGTGATCGAGTGGGACAAGGACGATATCGACGCGCTTGGCATCCTCAAGGTGGATGTGCTGGGCCTCGGCATGCTGACCTGCGTGCGCAAGGCGTTCGACCTGCTGCGCGCCGATTATGGCCGCGACCTGGGTCTCGCCAGCATTCCGGAGGGCGACTGGGCGACGTACGAGATGCTGTCGCGCGCCGACTCGCTCGGCACGTTTCAGGTGGAGAGCCGGGCGCAGATGTCGATGCTGGCCCGCCTGAAGCCGCGCAATTTCTACGATCTGGTGATCGAGGTCGCCATCGTCCGTCCCGGCCCGATCCAGGGCGACATGGTCCACCCCTACCTGCGCCGGCGCGAGGGCAAGGAGCAGGTATCCTACCCCTCCAAGGCGCTGGAGCAGGTGCTGGGCAAAACCCTGGGCGTGCCGCTGTTTCAGGAGCAGGCGATGAAAATCGCCATCGTCGCCGCCGGCTTTACTCCGGACGAGGCAGACCGGCTGCGCCGCGCCATGGCGACCTTCAAGAAAGGCGGCGACATCCACAAATTCCACGAGAAAATGGTCGGCGGCATGGTCGCCCGCGGCTACGACGCCGACTTCGCCGAGCGCTGCTTCAAGCAGATCGAGGGCTTCGGCACCTATGGCTTTCCCGAAAGCCACGCCGCCAGCTTTGCCCTGCTGGTCTATGTCTCATCCTGGCTGAAATGCCATTATCCGGAGGTGTTCGCCGCCGCCTTGCTGAACAGCCAGCCGCTGGGCTTCTACGCCCCGGCGCAGATCGTGCGCGACGCGGCGGAGCATGGCGTGCGCGTGCTGCCGGCGGACGTGAACCTCAGCGAGTGGGATTGCACGCTGGCGCCCGGCGCGGGGCCGGGGCCGGCGCGCGGCTCCATCGGCTGGGGCGTGACCGCGGCGAGGCCGGAGCGCTCGCTGCGCCTGGGCCTGCGCCAGATCAAGGGGTTAAAACAGGCCGATGTGGAGGCCCTGGTCGCCGCCCGCCCGGCTCGCGGCTATGCCAGCATCGCGGAGATCCGGTCGCACGCCGGCCTCTCCGCCGCCGTGCTGGAGCGATTGGCGGAGGCGGATGCGTTCGGCTCGCTGGGACTGAACCGGCGGCAGGCGCTTTGGGAGGTGCGGGCGTTGCCGCCAACCGCAGACGACCTGCCGCTGTTCGCCGCCGTCGGCGAGAACCGGGCGGACCCGGCAGTGTCTCTGCCCGCCGCGACCATGGGCGAGCAGGTGGCGGAGGATTACCGCCGCCAACGCCTGACGCTGCGCCGCCACCCGCTGGCGCTGCTGCGCCCGCGCCTGCCGGAGGCTGTGCCCAACAACCGCCTGCCGCACCTGCCGGCGGACGGGCGCGTCACCGTCGCCGGCCTCGTGCTGGTGCGCCAGCGGCCCGGCAGCGCCAAGGGCGTCATCTTCGCGACGCTGGAGGACGAGACCGGCATCGCCAACATCATCGTCTGGCCGAAAGTGTTCGAGGCCTACCGCGCCGTCATCATGCGCGCCCGGCTGCTGTGGGTGCGGGGCCGGTTGCAGCGCGAGGGGCTGGTCATTCACGTCGTCGCCGACCACCTGGAGGACCGCTCCCACTGGCTGGCCGACCTGGATGGCCCCTACGATCCAGGCTACGCCCGCGCCGACGAGGTGATCCGGCCAGAACCGGGCAGCAAGCGCTTCCCGGTCAAGTCACGGGATTTTCATTGAAGCCCCTGCCACTGCATCGCATTACCGCCTCCGTCTGGGAGCGGCAGCACTGAGCGCCAACACGGCACGGGCGCACATCAGTTCCGCCGGCATGCCGGTTGTCTTGCAGTCGATCTCTGTCCGTAACAGGCGGTCCAGCGCATTTTGCAGTCGGGGCGTCGTCCAGCCACCGGCAGCAGCAACCATCGCCGGCTTGGCGCGGAAAAATACCGGCGGCCGCAGCTTGCCGACGGCGCTTTCCGCATCCATGCCGGCATCGACATGCGCGCGAGCTTCGGCAATACGGCTGAAGTGACGAACAAGGCCCCGCACCACCTGCACCGGATTGGTGCCCTCAGCGAACAGCTTTTGCACCAACCGCTGCGCGGCGCCGCTCTGGCCGGCGGCAACCGCCTGAGCAAGGGCGTCCAACGTCGATTCGCCGATGTCACCAACAGCGGCTTCGGCATCTTCCAGCGTGACCTGACCACCGTCGCCAGCATACAGCGCCAGCTTTTCCAAAGTATTGCGGGTAGATTGCCGGTCAGCGCCCAACTGGGCCGAGACATAGCGCATCGCATCCGGCGCAATTCGCACCTGATGGGCATCCAATACCTGCTTCACCAATTGAGTCAGGCCCGCGCCTTCATCCCGATAGCAGGCGATGGCGGCGGCGCGGGCATGGTTCTCCGCCAGCTTGCGCAAGGAGGACCGCGCCTGCAACTCTCCGGCTTCCAGCACGATCACCGAATCGGGTGACGGGTCTTCCAGATAGCTTTCCAGATGTTTCGAAAGGGCGTCGGCGGCGCCGCGCACCCGCACCGCGCGCCTGCCGCCCGTCAACGACATGGCGCGCGCTTCGTCAGCGAGAAGCGGCGGGTCGTCCTGGATCGCAGCCGGTGAGAGTTCCGCCACCCGGAAGGGATCGGCCGGGTCCTCCGCCACCGCTTTCACGATGCTAAGCGCCAGCTCGCCGACCTGCCCCCGGTCGGGCCCGTAGAGCAGCACCACGGCCGCCTCCCGCGCCGGCGCTGCCGCAAACCCGGCGACGCTGCGAGGGGCGATCTTGACCATCCCGCCGGCCCTATTGCTGCCTTACGAAGTACAAGGCCAGCCGGTCGCGAATATCGCGGGCCAACCGCTCCACGGCGCGCCGCTCCGCCGCATCTTCCGCGACCAGCGTCGCAAAGTCGGAGGGCAACTGGTCGATCCCGGCGTCGCTGAACACCCTGGTCTCGAACAACGGCTTGTCCTTACCCGGCTGGTTCAGGCTGATCGCGGCGACCAGCCGAAGGTCCCGCCGCAGATCGGATGAATCGCGGTTGATCGCGGTGACCGTGCTGCGGTCTTCCAATTTAACGACCAGGGTATAGCGCGACGCTACGCCATCGTTGTTGAACAACCGGTTCAGTTCATCGCGCAGGCGGAAGCCGACGCGTTCCGGCACCCGAGAAACCGCTATGTACTGCAATTCCGACGCCGAAGCGCCGCCGCCACGGTCACCATACACCGGCTGGAAACCGCAACCAGCAAGCCCAGGCAGCAGCGCCAACAGGCCTATGAGCAGGGAAAGGCGCTTAGGCAACGACATTCACGATCCGATTCGGCACGACGATAACCTTACGGGGCGCCTTGCCATCCAGCTGGCGTTCCACCGCCGGCAAGGCAAGCGCCGCCGCTTCCGCCTTATCCTTGGGACAATCACGCGGCAGGTCAATGGTGCCGCGAGTCTTGCCGTTGACCTGCACCGCAATCGTTACCGTGTCGTCCATCACCAGGCTTTGGTCGGCTTGCGGCCATGGCGTATCGGCGAGCAGGGTGGCGTGCCCCAGTTCGCCCCAGGCCTCTTCACCCAGGTGCGGCATCATCGGGCCGACCGTCTGAACCAGGAATTGCACGGCTTCGCGCATCGCCCAGCCCATGCCAGCCTCATTTGCTGCGTCGGCCTTCACATCGCCGATCGCATTGGCGAGCGTGCGGATCTGAGCCACCGCAGCATTCAGGTGGAAACGGTCCAAGTCCTGCGTAACCGCCGCCAACGCCTTGTGCGCCGCCTTGCGCAAAGCCATCGCCGCGTCGGAGAACTGGCCGGGCATTGGGGCGTCGGCTGCGGACATCGGTACAGATGGCTCCGTCACCAAACGCCACACGCGGTTGAGGAAGCGCCAAGCGCCATCGACGCCGCCCGTGGTCCATTCCAGGTCGCGGTCAGGCGGCGAGTCGCTCATCATGAAAAAACGGGCGGTATCGGCACCATAACCGGCGATGATTTTTTCCGGATCGACGACGTTTTTCTTCGACTTCGACATTTTCTCGGACCGGCCGACGTTTACCGGCTGGTTCGAGGACAGGCGAATGGTGGCGCCACCCTGGCTTTCCACCTCCTCCGGAAACAGCCACGTGCCGTTCGGATCGCGGTAGGTCTCGTGCAGCACCATGCCCTGGTTGAACATGCCGGTGAACGGCTCCTTCAGGTCCGCATAGCCGCAATCGCTGAGCGCCCGCATGAAGAAGCGCGAATACAGCAGGTGCAGCACAGCATGTTCCGCCCCGCCGATATACTGGTCGACCGGCATCCAATAATCGATGTCGGCGCGGCTGAACGGCTCGGCCTCGTTGTGCGGATCGCAATAGCGCAGGAAATACCAGGAGGATTCCCAGAAGGTGTCAAAGGTGTCGGTTTCGCGCCGGGCCGGCTTGCCGCAACAGGGGCAATCGACATTTTTCCAGGTCGGGTGATGGTCCAGTGGATTACCCGGCTTGTCGAAGGTGACATCCTCCGGCAACGTCACGGGCAGGTCTTTTTTGGGCACCGGAACGATGCCGCACGCCTCGCAATGGATCACCGGCACTGGGCAGCCCCAGTAGCGTTGGCGAGAAACGCCCCAGTCACGGAGGCGGAAGACCGTCGTCGGCTCGCCATCGCCGGCGGACTGAAGACGTTCTCCGACCTTCTGCTTGGCTTCCTCGACCTCCAGGCCGTTCAGGAAATCAGAATTGTAGATCTTGCCGGGGCCGACATAGGCCTCTGTACCGACCTTGAACGTCGCGGCGTCTTCCCCCGGCGGCAGCACCACCGGCATGACCGAAAGGTCATATTTCCGGGCGAAGTCCAGGTCGCGTTGGTCATGCGCCGGACAGCCGAAAATCGCGCCGGTGCCATAGTCCATGAGCACGAAATTGGCGATATAGACCGGAAGGCGCAGCCCGTCGACGAACGGATGATCCGCCACCAGGCCGGTGCGATAGCCCTTTTTCTCCGCCTGCTCGATAGCCGCCTCAGACGTGCCGAGCGCACGACATTCCTGAATAAAGGCAGCAGCGTTCGGGTCTTTTGCCGCCACTTCCGCCGCCAGCGGGTGATCGGCGGCGACCGCGATGAAGCTGGCGCCGTACAGGGTGTCCGGCCGGGTCGTAAACACTTCGATCCGGTCCGAGCGCGGGCTGGCATCGGCATTGGCCAGCCGGAAGCGCACGTGCGCGCCATGGCTCTTACCGATCCAATTTTCCTGCATGGCGCGGACACGGTCGGACCAGCGATGCAGGTTCGCGATTTCCGCCAGCAGATCGTCGGCGTAGTGGGTGATCTTCAGAAACCACTGGCTGAGCTTGCGCCGCTCCACCGGCACGCCGGAGCGCCAGCCCTTGCCGTCCACCACCTGCTCGTTCGCCAGCACGGTATTTTCCGCCGGGTCCCAGTTCACCCAGCTTTCGCGGCGGTATGCGAGGCCCTTTTCCAGGAAATCAATAAAGATCGCCTGCTCGTGCTTGTAATAATCCTGCTCACAGGTCGAAAGCTCGCGGCTCCAGTCATAGGCGAGCCCCATGGACTGCAACTGCCGCTTCATCGTGGCGATATTGGCGCGGGTCCAGGTGCCGGGATGGCTTTTCGCCTCGAACGCCGCGTTTTCTGCCGGCAGGCCAAAGGCATCCCAGCCCATCGGATGCAGCACGTTGAACCCGGCCGCCCGCTTATAGCGCGCCACCACGTCGCCCAACGTGAAGTTGCGCACATGGCCCATATGGATGCGGCCGGATGGATACGGAAACATCTCCAGCACATAGTATTTGGGACGCGACGGATCGGTCTGTGCGCGGAAAGTCTGGGCGGCCTGCCAGCGTTGCTGCCACTTCGCCTCAATTTCACTGGGATTATAACGTGCCATTGGTCGCCGGGTTTGCTCTTCAGGTCAGAATAGGTCGGAACTGCATCGCCCGGATTGCGCGGCCAGCGCAAGATGGCCTGCCGCCGCGGGTCCTAGCGCAAGCGATGCCCTAACCGCTAGTCGGTTTCGGGCGCCGACGGCAAATCGTCAGGCGCTCCCGTTCGCCTGGATGCGCAATTCGCGGGCGCGGGTGAGGATGCTGTCTTCGATGGTGCGCACGGTGCGGACGTTAACCGGCGCGGCCACCCAATGGCCATCGTGCATCGCTTCCCGGAACACCGAGACGCGCAGCACGTCCGAGCGCAACTGCCGGTCCAGGATATAAATCTGCATCTTCACCCGCTCGTTCGGGGTCTCTGGCGCGGTGTACCAGTCCGTAATGATGACGCCACCAAACGGATCCGCCGATGCCAACGGCAAATAGGAAACCGTGTCCAGCGACGCACGCCACAGGAATGAGTTCACGGCAATGCCCGAACCGCCGCCACCCTGGTTCTCTTTGTTGTCGCCACCGAAGAGAGAAAATCCGCCGTCCCCGAAAATCTTGGAGTCTTTGCCGTACAGGTCTGTGGCTCTGCCGGCGCGATTGGCATTCGGATAGGAATATTCCGTTTCGCCGGTATTGCTGCACCCGGAAAGCACAAGGACAGCCATAAACATGGCCAGCGAGGACCGCCGTGGAAACGACATGATCAAACCTCAAATACACCTTAGGTATGCACTCATCACCGGAGCGCATACCACGACCGATACATGAGGGCTAGAGCGTAACGCGTGTTGCGTCTTTGCAACAGTGCTGGAATTTCGTCACACAGCAGACAGCCA
>JAPOJR010000180.1 GCA_029978325.1 Alphaproteobacteria bacterium
CAAATGGCCGCCTCGGATATGGCCGATTTCATGCGCCAGTACGCCGATAACTTCTTCCGGCGACTTGGTTCGCATCAGCAACCCGGTATAGATGAAAATATGAAGCCCGCCCGCAACGAAGGCGTTCAGCTGGTCGCTTTGCACAATGTGTAACTGCACATCCCGCGGCGAAAGGCCGGCAGCAAGCAGCAGTGGCGTTGCCCAGCCGCGGATGGTACCTTCGATTTCTGCGTCGCGGATGAATGTCTGAGCGGTTGCCGGTCTCGCCAGAATGCCGCCGGCCATCACGAGGATGAGCACCAACGCGATCGCACGTCTTTGCCAAAACCGGCTACGGTCGGGCCCGCTCATCGATCCAGAAATGCTACCGAATATCATGTCAAACCATTTTTCGAGCGTACCGGACTCCAAATGGCAAGCTAAGCAAGGCGGTGCAAGGGGTCAATCCAAGCGGTTCGCCTGGGTGTTCGCTTTTGCGCTGACCGCGCTGGGTGCGCTGTCTGGCTGTTCAGGCGACAAGGAACTTGGGTCGCCTGGATATGTGCAGGGATTCGCCGGCGGCGTCGTGACGGATGAACCGTACGCAGCTTTGATCGGCCGCGATGTGCTGGCGGCTGGCGGCAGCGCCGGCGACGCCGCAGCGGCTACCTATCTGGCGCTGAGCGTAACCAAACCTGCTTCGGCTGGATTGATGGCCTACGGGTATTGCCTTGATTACAGCGTTACGAACCAGACGCATCGTGGTTATCGGTTTGAAAGTCCGGGTGCAGTCCGCACCATGGCCGCGATCCATGCGCGCCTCGGTGTTTTGCCGTGGCGGCAGGTTGTCGGTCCGGCGGAGGCTCTTGCCCGGTTCAACTACAAAGCCTCGCTCGCGTTTGTGAACGATTGGCGGCGTGCCGCGCTGTCCGACCCTGCGGCGCAAGCTGTATTTGCGGCCGGAGCAAGGGTGGGCGCGCAGTTGCAACAATTGGATCTGGCGGCATTGCTGGGCCAAATACGCGAGCAGGGTGGCGGATCTGTCTATAGCGGTGGCGCTGCACGCCTGATCTGGACTGCTGCGAAGACCGCAGGATTTCAGATCGATGAAGAGCGCTGGCGCAATACATTGCCGGCTTCCGGCGATGCGAGCAGCAGCCGTTTGGGCGACCATACTCTGGCGGCTTTACCATTTGCCCGGCCGCCGGCAGGTGGGGCGGAAAATGGGGCGGAATCCAGTCTGGTTGCCGTTGACGGCAAAGGAAATGCGGTTGCTTGCGTTTTTGGTATGGGACGCCCGTTCGGCTCGGGGCGGTTGATCGGTGGGGTATTTTTCCCTGCCGCGGGCGCGCCGATCGGAACGCCGTTGTTGGTGACGAACCCCAACACAAAAATCCTTCTGGCTGCGATTGCCGGCGGTATTTCGGAAGCAACCATCCAACAACTCGCCGTGCGGACTGTGTTGGACCGGGCGCCGCTGGACCAGGAAGTGAAGACGATCCCCGCAAACGCTATCGTGTGTGCCAGGGGCCTGCCGAATTATCCGGAATCGTGCCTTGCCGCCGCGGATCCGCGGTTCGACGGGCTGGCTGCGCCGGCGGAGCCGCACAAATAGCCCAGCCGCCGCGGTTGGAATCACTATATCTGTTTACAGATTGTTAGAGGTGCATATGCAGTTTGCCCCGGCGAAAAGAAGCGACATATCTCCATTTGAGGTCATGCAGGTGATGGCGCAGGCGGCCGAGTGCGAGGCACGAGGCGACCATGTATTGCACCTGGAGGTTGGTCAGCCCGGGACACCGGCGCCGCGGCTTGCAAGAGAAGCAGCAAAGCGTGCGATTGACGGTCAAGTGCTGGGATACACCTTGCCCCTCGGAACCGCCGCCCTGCGGCAACGCCTGGCGCAGCACTATCGCGACTGGTATGCGGTCGATCTTCCAGCCCATCGCATTGCAGTGACGACCGGTTCTAGCGGCGGATTCCTATTGTCCTTCCTCGCAAGCTTTTCTGCGGGCGATAAAGTCTTGCTCACCGATCCAAGCTATCCGTGCTATCGCAACATTCTGTCGGCGATTGGCTGCGAAGTCGTTCGCCTTCCCGCCGGACCGGAGACCAATTACCAGCCGACCGTTGAGATGCTGGACCGGGTCCCTGGCCTCGCTGGCGCTGTCATCGCTAGCCCCTCCAACCCCGCCGGCACCATGATGTCTCCGGCCGAGTTGAAGGATTTCGCCGTGGCCTGCCATGAGCGAGGAATTCGATTGATCAGCGATGAAATCTACCACGGATTGGTGTTCGATGGGCAGGCGGACACCGCGGCGCGCTATTCCGAAAGCGCTGTGGTCATTAACAGCTTTTCCAAATATTTTTCCATGACCGGCTGGCGGATCGGGTGGATGGTTGTACCCGACGACTTGGTCGACGCGGTTCAGCGGTTGGCGCAGAATTTCTTTATCAGTCCCCCTGGAATCAGCCAGGTCGCAGGTCTTGCGGCATTGGATGCCGGCGAGGAATGCGAGGCCAACCGGGCGATCTATGGCCGCAATCGCCAACTTATGCTGGAACGCTTGCCCGCAATGGGTTTTGCCAAAATGGCGCCGGCGAATGGCGCTTTCTATATATACGCCGATGTCGGCCATTGGACGAATGACAGCAAGGCGTTCTGTTCGCAGTTGCTGGACGAAACCGGCGTTGCAATCACCCCGGGGCTGGATTTCGATCCCGACCGGGGCCATCGTACGGTTCGGTTTTCCTACTGTATTTCCCAGCCGGAGATCGAGCAGGCACTGGACCGGCTGGCCGATTGGCTTGCCCGTCGGGCGGCTTAGGGGCGGAGATCGGTGCAAAGCGGCGCGGCTCGGCCCGTTACCACGGAAATCGTTTTGGTCGGTGGCGGCCACGCCCATGTTGCAGTGGTGCGTGCTTTCGGCATGAAGCCTGAGCCCGGGGTGCGGCTGACCTTGGTCGCGCGCGATGCCTTTACGCCATATTCCGGCATGATGCCGGGTCACGTCGCCGGCCATTATGACCATGACGCCTGCCATATCGACCTGGGGCCGCTCTGTCAGTTCGCCGGCGTGCGACTGATCCATGCGCCGGCGATCGGTTTGGACCCGGAGGCGCGGCGGCTTTCGATCGAGGGGCGGCCGCCGCTCCGCTATGACCTGATTTCCCTGGATATTGGCTCGACGACCCATATTAGCGAAATCCCTGGCGCGGATGCATGCGGGATTCCAATCAAGCCGCTGGACCGGTTCCTAGAGCGGCTGGAGGCACTTGAGCGGGGGTTGGCTTTCGGTGCTCCGATTTGCGTTGCCGGGGGTGGAGCTGGGGGGGCGGAGCTGGCGCTTGCCTTGAAGTATCGGCTGCGTCACCTCAATCCCACCGTTACGTTGGTGACCGATACCTCTACCTTGTTGCCAACCCATGCTCCTGCGGTGCGGCGGGCGATGCAGCGGCTATTGCAGCGGCAAGGCGTGTCGGTAATCACCCGCAACGCGCTGGCGGCTGTGCGGCCCGCATCCGTGGACCTGACCGACGGGACCCAGCTTGCAAGCGCAATGACTGTCCTGGCGACCGGCAGCGCCGCCCCATCCTGGTTGGCCGAAACCGGTCTGGCTCTCGACTATCGCGGCTTTATCCAGGTGAACGAATCGCTGGTGAGCGTGTCTCACCCGAACGTCTTCGCGGCAGGAGACATCGCCTGTTTCACCCCGCGGCCCTTGCCCAAGGCAGGGGTTTATGCTGTCCGGCAAGGGCCGATCCTGGCGCAAAACCTGCGGCAGGCGGCCCGGGGCAGGCTGTTGCTGCCGTTTCGGCCGCAACGGCGGTTTCTCTCTCTGCTGTCAGGCGGCGGGCAGTTTGCCGTAGCCTCGTACGGCGGGCTGGCTGCATCCGGCGGTTGGGTTTGGCGTTGGAAAGACTGGATCGACCGCCGCTGGATGCAGCGGTATCAGGTTCTGCCGCCTATGGCAGCCGCCAAAGGTAAAACGCCAATGCGGTGCGCCGGATGCGGCTCAAAGATCGGCGGCGATGTCCTCGCCCGGGTCATGGCCGGCCTGGATATGGGAACCGCTTCCGGCGTTGTGACGGGGGCCGGTGACGATGCTGCCGTATTGCAGCCGCCGGCGGGGCAGATGCTGGTACAATCCACCGATCATTTTCGCGCCTTTACCGGCGACGCCTTTCGATTTGGCCGGGTCGCGGCGGAGCACGCTCTGTCCGACCTGTTCGCCATGGGGGCGAGCGCCCATAGCGTGTTGGTGCAGGTGACCGTGCCGTTCGCGGCGCCCGGAATTCAGGAAGCCGACCTAATCCAGGTGCTGACCGGCGCCACGGAAGCCGTTCGAGCGGCTGGCGCAGCATTGATCGGCGGGCATACAGCCGAAGGGCCGGAGCTTTCGCTTGGATTGACTGTCAACGGATTTGCCGCAGAAACAGAACTTTGGCACAAGTCCGGGGCGGAAGTCGGTGATGTCCTGATCCTGACCAAGCCCTTGGGCGTGGGCATCGTCCTGGCGGCGGATATGCAGGGCAAAGCCCGGTCGGCCTGGGTCGAGGCAGCTTTTGCCGCGATGCTGCGCAGCAACCGACATGCTGTTCCTGTGCTGCGCAAATTCATGGCAAAGGCCGTTACGGACGTTACCGGGTTCGGACTTGCAGGGCATTTGGTCGAAGTGATGCATGCCTCCGGCGTCGGCGCGGTGGTTCAAGAAGGCGCGTTACCGCTGTTGCCGGGTGTAGCAGACCTGATCGCAGCCGGGGTCGAGAGTACGCTGGCGCCGTCGAATAGCTTGGCAGCTCCCCATGCGCCCGCCATTGCCTGGGACCCGCAGACCTCCGGCGGGCTGTTGGCTGCGGTGCCCGCGGATTGTGCGGCAGCCTGTGTTCGGGCGCTGAAAGACGCGGGCTACCCCGATGCCGGGGTCATAGGCAGATGTGTTGAGGGTGGGGCGCTTGCGTTCGACGGGTGACGATCACAGCCACCGTTTGCGGCGGCGGTAGAATTTGACGTCGCGGAAGCTCTTGCGCTCGCCGGAGGCAATGCCAAGGTAGAACTCTTTGACATCTTCGTTCTCGGCCAATGCTTTGGCGTTGCCGTCCATCACCACCCGGCCGTTCTCTAGGATGTAGCCATAATCGGCGTATTTCAACGCCATGTTGGTGTTCTGCTCGGCCAACAGGAATGAGACCCTTTGTTCCTGGTTCAGCGAACGCACGATCTCGAAAATCTCCTCCACCAACTGCGGGGCCAACCCCATGCTTGGTTCATCCAGCAACACTGTGGTCGGTCGTGCCATCATCGCCCGACCGATAGCGCACATCTGTTGCTCGCCGCCGGAGATATAGCCCGCCAGCGACTTGCGCCGTTCGCGCAGGCGCGGGAAATAGTTGTAGACCATTTCCAGATCCGACCGCATTGCGCCGCCTCCGTCCCGCCGCGTGTATGCGCCGGTGAGCAGGTTTTCCTCGACGCTCAAGTGCGGGAAGCAATGACGGCCTTCCATCACCTGCACCACGCCCCGCTTGACGAGGTCGTTGGTGGTCATGGCCTGCACTTCCTCACCTTTGAATTTGATCGAGCCTTTGGTGACTTCCCCGCGTTCGGCGCGCAGCAGATTGGAGATCGACTTTAGGGTCGTCGATTTTCCGGCGCCGTTCGCGCCCAGCAGCGCGACGACCCCGCCTTGCGGCACGGTTAACGAAACGCCTTTCAACACCAAGATCACGTGGTCATAGATCACTTCGATGTTGTTCACTTCCAACAAGACGTTGGCGGCGTTTTGCGGCGTGATCTCTGCGGCGCTGACCTGAGTCATGAAAAGGGTCTCCAGAGGTTCGGAAACAGTTCTCCTCCCGGGTCGGGCTGGACCCGGGAGGAGGGGCGTCAGGCTCTTACGAGCACGTACGCGGGGTAATGTTGTTTTCCTTGGCGTAGAGCGCCGCATCCTGCTCGACCAGCGGGCGGACGACATCGCTCATGGCTGGGATCCAGTCAGAGATGATGTTCCACTTGCTGCCGTCCCACTGCTGCACCAACGCTGCCGGCGTTGTGCCCTCGTGGTTCTCGCAGGTCACTTTGGTGACGGGCATCAGGCCGGTCAGGCCCAACTCCTCGATCCGCTCTTTGGTGATATCGAGGTTTTCGAGGCCCCAGCGGACGTCGGCGCCGGTCAATTGGGTTTTGCCGAAATGCTTCTGCGCCACAACCATGGCCTCAGCGATATAGGCAGCGTTGACCAGGCCGCGGTTGTAGAGCACGTCGCCCATCGCCTCGCCCTTGTAGCCTTTGCCGGCCGCGTGTGCCGCATTAATGCTCTAGAACACTTTATAGTTCGTACCGGCACCATGCATGGTGAAGGCCTTGTAGCCCTTGGCAGCATCTGCCGCCGGGCTGACGTCAGCCTCCGCGCCGGACCACCACCAGCCCAGCATCCTATCCATCGGATAGCGGATGGCCGAGGCTTCCTTCATGCCGGTGGAGTTCATCACGCCCCAGCCGAAGAACAGCACATAGTCCGGACGGTTTTTCCGCACTTGCAGCCAGGTGGA
>JAPOJR010000181.1 GCA_029978325.1 Alphaproteobacteria bacterium
AGTCCAGCGAAAGCTAAACTGCCCTATCAAGTGGGTTTTGCAAATCACAATTTTGCAACACCCTTGGGGTTAGGAAGGGGTAAACTGCGTAGCGGTCGGTTTCTGCCTAGCACCACGCCTGATCAAGATAGCGATCTATGCTGGCGATCCGAGTGATGGTCGTCACTCATCTGCGTAATTGCAGCGATCAGCTGGACTTGCCGGCTTCCCCAACCAGATTGGTGTTGTCCGGCGCCTGGTCCGTGCGGCGCACGACGCCCGCATCGACCAGCTTATGCATCAGATCCTGCATCATGCCCATCGACTGCAGGAACGCGCGGGGGGTCAATACAACGCGGTGGTGCACTTCAGCCGGTGCAGGGGTGCCGCCGGTCGCAGCGCCCGGAGGGGTCGAGGCCAGGTCAATGCGCACCATGCCGTTGACAAAGCTGATATTGGAAAAGCCGTCGGCGTAAATCTGCGGAATCATTCGATAAGCGCTCCTATGAGGAATGTGAAAGGGGCGGCGACCCCCAAATCAGACTGCGGTATTCCAACCGTAAATATACGAATGCCGGATTCCCAGTTCGGTAGCAAGCATTAGACCGCTCGCGCCCAATCTGTGTGACACGATCACGCCAGCAGGTCTGCCACTGAGGCCAAAAGGCGGTCGTGATGTTTTGCGGCCGCGGGCTCCAGGCGGACCCGTATCGCGTCACACAGGGCAGACCATAGGCGGCGCAATGGCGATGCGTCGACCGCCAGCGATCCCCAGCCATTGCGGCGAAGTTCGCTCGCAAGGGCGTGCGCCAATATGCCAAGCCGATGGTAGCCAACCAGAGCGGCAATTCCGGCGATGTCATGCACCACCGAAGTGACCGTAGTCCTGGCCGCCTTCAGGTCGTGAATATGTCCGTCCAAAAGCGCCGCAAAGGCCACTTCCGCTTGCGGCCAATGTATTGACAGCCAGTTCTCGAAAGTATCCAGCAAGTCTGGCGGAATGCAATCTTCATGATAGCCAATGGCATCATTCACAATATCTGAATTTCCCTCAAAGATTCAGCAGAGATTGTGAATTTTGCAGACAATTGTGATGGGATTAGGGCAGGTCAGCGCCGCAACTTGGGATTTAGTGCATCGCGAAGCCAATCGCCGATGATGTTGACGGACAGCACCAGGATCACCAGGCCCAGCGCAGGGAAAAGGGTGATCCACCACTCACCGGAAAACAGGTATTCGTTGCCGATCCGAATCAGCGTGCCAAGCGACGGATTGGTCGGCGGCACGCCAACTCCGAGGAAGGATAATGTCGCCTCAGAAATGATGGCCAGCGCCAGGCCGATCGTTGCGATGACCAGGATCGGTCCCATCAGGTTCGGCAATACGTGGCCGATCATGATGCGCCGCGACGGCAATCCCAGTACTTTGGCGGCGGCCACATAACCCTTGTTCAGTTCCACCATCGTGGCGCCGCGGGCGACACGGGCAAAGCGCGGCCAGTCGGACAGGCCGATGGCGATGATCAACACAAAGATGGCGACGTCTTCAAACGTCACGCCCACCAAAATGCCTCGGTCCGCTAGGTCGGTGATGACGGAGCGAACGACGCCGGCGATCAGCAGCGCGATCAGAATGCTGGGAAATGTCAATTGCATATCGGCCAACCGCATGATCAGGGTATCAACCCAGCCGCCGAAATAGCCAGCGATGATGCCAAGGGCGACGCCCAGTACCATGCCGAAGCCGACCGCGGCAAAACCTACGATCAGGGATATGCGCGACGCATAAAATATCGCCGACAGGATATCCCGGCCTTGCTCGTCGGTGCCGAGCGGGAAATCGGGCGCGCCGTTTGGGGTCCAGGCCGGCGGGTTGAGGCCGTTCATCAGGTCGACGCATACGGGCTCGATGCAGTGCGGCGCAATCAGCGGCGCCAGGGCTGCAACCGCGAAACACGCCAAAGTCGTCACTGCCGCAATAATTGCCAAGGGCGAACGCAGGAAGCTGTGGACCAGGTCGCTGTCGAGAAAAACGCGCAGGCGCGATTGCTCTTTCTGGGTCATCGGGCGCCTCTCCAACTATGTCGTTTGGGTGCGAAGCCGCGGATCGACGACAAAATAGAGGACGTCGACGATGAAGTTGATCGAAACGAAGATCAAAGCGACCAACATCAAATAGGCTGACATCACCGGTATATCGACTAGGGATACCGCTTTCAGGAACATCAGGCCAACGCCGGGGTATTGGAATACGGTTTCCGTGATGATCGAGAACGCTACCAGCAATCCAATATTCAGGCCAGCGATGGTGATAACCGGCACCAGCGTGTTGCGGAGCGCATGCCGGTAATAGACGGTTCCCTTGCCCAGGCCACGGGCCCGCGCAAACTTGATAAAGTCGGTTTGCAGCGTTTCCAGCATCTCGGTCCGGGTTAGGCGCAGCACCAGAGTCATCTGGAACAGCGATAGGGTGAAAGCCGGCATGATGATATGAGCCCAGCCATCCGCCGACAGCAGGCTCGTCTGCCAAAAGCCCAGGTCTACGGTCTCGCCGCGTCCGAACGATGGCAGCCATCCGAGGATGACGGAGAACAGGTAGATCAGGCCAATGCCAATCAGGAAGGTTGGCAGCGATACGCCAATCAGCGACACGGTCAGCAGCAGGCGCGCGCTCCAGTGGTAACGGTGAATGGCGGTCAGCACGCCTAGCAATACCCCCAGGCCCATGGCGATGATGGCCGATACGAACACCAATTCCAGGGTCACCGGCAGCCGGCCCGCGATCAGTTCGTGCACCGGCTTTTTCCAGAACCAGCTTTGGCCGAAGTCGCCTTGAATGGCGTTGCCGATTAAGCTTAGAAACTGGATATAGAACGGATCGTTCAGACCCAGGTTTTCGCGGATGACTTCGCGCTCGGCGATCGATGTGTCCTGTCCTACCAGGTTGGAAATCGGATCTCCGACGAATGCAAATAGCAGGAAAGACAGCAAAGACACCGCCAGCATGACGATGACCGATTGGAATATCCGCTTGACCAAGTATGCGAACACGCGCTGTTGCTCTCCTTGCCGATAATTGATCGCACTCGATTTTATAGGCGTGTGCGGCGGAACCGGGACTGTGCCAGTTTGACCGGATGGAAACGGCACGTCGACCAGTTTAGCACGAGGGGATGCGGAATGAGTACAAGGTTTGGCCAGGTCATCGCGGCTATGACGGCGTTGATAGGGCTGGTGGCCTGCGCCGCGCAACCGCCGGCCCCTGTCTCCACTGGGTTTGGGCCGAGCCCCGCTTTGCCGCCATCGGATGCATAGGCTATCCCAACGGTGAACATCGCGACGCCCGATCCGTGGCCGCGGGGCACCATGCAACGCCTGCACCAGGCCTAGCGTTGACAGAGTTTGCCGCGGAGCTGGATCATCCGCGACGGATTTACCAGTTGCCGAACGGCGATGTTCTGGTAGCCGAATCGAACAAGCCGCCTAGGGGAAAGCAATCGTTTAGCATCACCAATTTTGTTGCCAAGCGGATCATGACCCGAGCCGGGGCCGGCACCGCCAGCGCCAACCGCATCACCTTGCTGCGCGATACCGATGGCGATGGCGTTGCCGAGACAAAGTCGGCGTTCCTGACCGGGTTTTTGGTCGACGAAAAAGCCCGCGGCCGCCCGGTGAGCGTGCTGTTGGACCAGCGGGGCGGCCTTTTGGTGGCGGATGATGTTGGTAACCGCATCTGGCGGGTGGCGCCGAAATAGCGGCAGGCCTTGCGACCGCGGTCATTTCGCGGCATTGATCACATTTCCACCGCTCTGATTGCCCGATTTCGCCGGAGAGCCACCCGATGCTTGCCAACATGATGGACCAACCGCTGCTGATTTCCAGCCTGATCACGCATGCCGCCCGGTATCACGGCCAGACAGAGATTGTAAGCCGTACCCTGGAAGAAGGCATTCACCGCTACACTTGGGGCGAGGCGGAGCTGCGCGCCAAGCGGCTGGCCAAGGCGTTGCTGGCGTTGGGCGTCGAGCCGGACCAACGGATCGGCACTATGGCCTGGAACACTTATCGTCACTTGGAGGCGTACTACGCCATTGCCGGCATCGGCGCCGTGACCCACACGATTAACCCGCGCCTGTTTCCCGAGCAGATCGAATACATCGTCAACCATGCCGAGAACCAATACATCTTTTGCGATACGTCGTTCGCAGACCTGATTGCAGCGCTGTTGCCCAAATTCAAGTCGGTCAAGGGTGTGATCTTCATGTGCGACCGGGCGCACATGCCGTCCACTGCGGTGCCGGGGGCGCTATGCTATGAGGAATTGGTTGCGGCCCAGGACCCGGATTATGCCTGGCCCACCTTCGACGAGCGCAACGCGGCGGCGTTGTGCTACACGTCGGGCACGACCGGCAATCCGAAGGGCGCGCTCTACAGCCACCGATCAACCGTGCTGCACACATTTGCGGCGATCGCGCCGGACGGCCTTGGCATTTCCGCGCGCGAGACCGTTCTGCCGGTGGTGCCGATGTTCCATGTTAACGCTTGGGGCCTGCCTTACGCCTGCGCCATGGTGGGCGCCAAGATGGTGATGCCGGGTCGGGACCTCGACTGCAAAAGCCTGCATGAACTGCTGGACGGCGAGAAGGTTTCGCTGACCGCCGCGGTGCCGGCCGTTTGGTTGGGGCTTCTGAACCATTTGCGGTCGACCGGTGCGACGCTGGATCATATGCAACGGGTGGTCATCGGCGGGTCGGCCTGCCCGCGGGCGATGATGGAAACCTTCCAGGACCAGTACGGCGTCGAAGTCGTGCACGCCTGGGGGATGACCGAGATGTCGCCGCTTGGCACGGTCAATACGCCGAAGTTCCAGTTCAAGGACCTGAGCGGCAAGGCGAAGGTCGATCTGCAACAGTCCGCAGGCCGGCCGCTTTACGGCGTCGATATGATGATCGTCGATGAGAATGACCAGGAACTGCCCTGGGATGGTGAGACGGTCGGTGAGTTGATGGTGCGCGGTCCCTGGGTCATCGACGCCTATTTCAATACCGATCCGCAGCCAGCTCATCGGATTCCCGGGTGGTTCGGCACCGGGGATGTCTGCGCAATCGACCCGGATGGCTATATCTGGATCACCGATCGGATCAAGGACGTGATCAAATCGGGCGGTGAGTGGATTTCCTCCATCGACCTGGAAAACATCGCGGTCGGCCATCCTAAGGTGGCCGAGGCCGCCGTGATCGGCGTCTACCATCCGCGCTGGGATGAACGGCCGCTGTTGGTCGTCGTCAAACAGCCCGGCGAGGATATCTCCAAAGAAGAGATGCTGGCCTGGTTCGATGGCAAGATCGCAAAATGGTGGATGCCCGACGATGTCGCGTTCGTCGATGAACTGCCGCATACCGCCACCGGCAAGCTGTCCAAGCTACAGCTGCGTGACCGGTTCAAGGACTATCGGCTGCCGAGCGGGGGCTGAGCCCGCCGGCCTTAGCCGGGGTCGGATATCACCGCAACGGCAGCGGCTGCAATGGCCAAGCCATAGGGGACGGTAGGTCTGCCGTCGCCGCCGGACCACCGCCCCTGAGCAAACCGGAACATGTGCCATCCCTGGCGCGATGCTGTCACGAGCCCGATCATCCCGCCGGCGATGGCCGTAACGAACAGCAATTCGCCGATGCGGTCTGCACCGGCCCACAATGCCGCCGCAGTCATGAGCTTGGCATCGCCTCCCCCCCACACGTTCAAGGCAAACAGAATCAGCCCCGCAGCGGCAATTGCCGCCGCGGTGGCGACGCTCGACAATACGATTGCAGCCGATGGAGCGGTCGATACGGCAATGCCGAACAGCGCGGCCAGAGCAGCCGGCAAAAGATCGGGAATATGCCGCCAGCACAGGTCGGAAACGCCTGCGAGGATCAGCAGAACGATGGCGCCATCAATCCAACCTGCGGTCATCCCGCGACGGCCCTCAGGTCCGGACCGGGATATGATCGAGGATGAGCCTGAGCTTAGCCTGAATGCTGTTGAAGGCGCCGGCGCCGGAGCAAACAGCGGCGATGGCGATGGCGATGCCACCCGCCAATACAGCGTATTCGATCGCTGTAATGCCGCGGCGGTCGCTCAATAGTCGTTGCGTCCACACGATGACCCAAAGCATAGGCAGTTCCCCATCCTGGAAGCTGTATCGAGTCTAGGTCCGGTCTACCGGATCGATACCCCAGGTCTACGGCGGGTCGCTTAAGGTTCGGTGAATTGGGTGTTTGGGAATTTGGGAGAAGGTTCAGGATGAACGGCCCAGGGTCAGTGGGTGTTCATGACCCGGCCCGGCGCGCTACGTGTGTAGGGCTCGTCACTGGTGCGCTCTTTGGTGATCGGATTTTCGACCGATACCTTGTAATCCTCGAATTTCGAGCAGCCGAGCAGAACCAGTACGCCGGCGGTCAGCACAATCCATTTCACCATAACACCGGTTCTCCTCAGCAAGTCGTGAGCGCCT
>JAPOJR010000182.1 GCA_029978325.1 Alphaproteobacteria bacterium
ATACAATCCGCCGTTCGCCTTTTCCGCCAGCTTTACCTCTATCTTTACTTCAAAATTGTGGAAATCCCCTTTCTGAACCGGGCCAACATAATACAGATGCGCCCGGGAGGTTTTATCCGTCATCGTCGATACGACGCCGTCGGCGAATGAAAACACCTTTTTGCCCCGATAACCTGCATTCTGATAAAATCGGCTTTCATGCCAGTCGGCGTCCCACTTATCGCCGAACATCGGAATCCACTCGTCCCCACCCGCACCTGGCGCGGCAATTGCGGCTCCAGCCGCTGCGTACAGCATGACAGCGACGAGCGGAGCGAGCGACGCCCGATCAAAAACACGGCGAAGCAATGTGCGCAGAAGTCTGCCTGGCATAAACTCACCTCTGTCTGAAGGTTCCGACACCCCCACACACTATGCAGGGGCAGTATGTCGTTAATAGGGCCGGTCGCCCTGAAGCTGTGTCCTGTACAGCAACCTGCGGTCGGATGCCTGAAATGCATCGCGGTGATGGATCACCGCGCGGTTATCCCACATAAGCACATCGCCGATGCGCCAGACCTGATTCCATATCGCCCCGGGCACAACGGCGGCATCCCACAAGGCGTCGAGCAGGGCTTCGCTTTCTTCGAGCGGCAATCCCATCAGATAGGCATTCCGCCTGCGGCCCAGGAACAAGCACTTTCGCCCGGTTTCAGGATGGGTGCGCACGACGGGATGCACCGCTCCCGGCAGTTCCCGCGGGTCGTCGACGCCTTCGAACCCGGCGCGGCGTTGGCCGGCGCTATTGGTCGACGCATCGTGTTTGCACATCAGCCCGGCGTCGACGCGCCGTCGCAGGTCTTGCGGCAACCGTTCGTAGGCCAGGGCCATGTTGGCAAAATTGGTGTTGCCGCCCACCGGTGGAATCTCAACCGCATAGAGGATCGAAGCCGTCGGCGTCTCGTCCTTGTAGCTCATATCGGTATGCCAGATCGCTTCGCCATGGCCGAGCGAGCCGATAGGACGCCCGTTTTCCTCAATGTTCGACATGACCGCCACAAAAGGATGCGACGGCAGATGCGGCAGGCCCGTCCACGGTGTAATCGGCGCCCGGTCGAGCAGCCCGAAATAGCCGCTGAACCTTTCCAGATCCTCCAGCTTCAACGACTGATCGCGAAAACGAATGACCATATGGTCCAGCCATGCATTGCGAATGACCGCAATAGTCGCCTCATCCATCGGCTGAGAAAGGTCGATGCCCTCTACGTCAGCGCCAAGCGCGCCGCCGGAAGGTCGGATAACCGGTGTTACCGAAGACGCTAGCATGAGCAGCAATTCCTTATCAATTCCGGTGAAAGCACCAGCGGCAACTGCGGACGAGCCATCACCCTACCCGTCGTTGCCGCGACGCCCGATTGGGTCCATCGCCTTAGTTGACGCTATATTCGATCACGACAAGCAAGTCCTTTGCATCGATCTGATCGCCCGGTTTCGCCAACACCTCGGCAACCTTGCCGGCGCGGTCAGCATGCAACACACTTTCCATCTTCATCGCTTCGATCGACAAAAGATTGTCGCCCGCCTCGACGAACTGGCCGACATCGACCGCCACCGATGATACTACGCCCGGCATTGGCGCAGCAACATGGCCCGGCATCGACGGATCGGCCTTGCGGCGAGCCGCCTTGCCGGTTGCGCCGTGGGTGCGGTCCGGCACTTTGATACGGCGCGGCTGGCCATTCAATTCGAAAAATACCGTCACCATACCGTCGTCGTCAGGATCGGATACGGCGAGGTTGTCGATCACCAGGGTCACGCCCGGATCAAGGTCGACCTGCAATTCCTCCCCGACTGGCAGGCCGTAGAAGTAAACCGGCGTCGGCAGTCGGCTGACCGGCCCGTAGATCGCCTGCGCATGGGCGAAATCGACAAAAACCTTTGGATACATCAGGTAGGACGATAGCTCGGCCTCGCTGACATCCCGCCCGATTGCGGCCTCCAGCTTTGCCCGTTCGGTCTGAAGATCGGCTTCGGGCAACAATGCGCCCGGCCGCTCAACGAACGCCGGCTCTCCCTTCAGCGCTTTTTCCTGCAAGCCTCGCGGCCATCCGCCAGGCGGTTGCCCGAGATCGCCTCGAAACATGGAGATGACCGATTCCGGGAACGAAACCTCCCGGTTCGGATCAGCCACATCGGCAGGCGTCAGGTCCTGGCTGACCATCATCAGGGCCATGTCTCCCACGACTTTGGACGACGGCGTGACCTTTACGATATCGCCGAACAGCGCGTTGGCGTCGGAATAAGCCTGGGCGACCTCATGCCAGCGCGATTCCAGCCCGAGCGAGCGCGCCTGCTCTTTCAGGTTGGTGAATTGGCCGCCCGGCATTTCGTGGAGGTAGACCTCCGATGCCGGCCCCTTCAAATCGCTTTCGAAAGCTGCGTACTGAGACCGGACGGCCTCCCAGTAAAAGGAAATGCGCCGAATCCATTCGGGATCGAGACCGGGATCGCGGGCACCGCCCTTCAATGCTTCCACAATCGATCCGAGGCAGGGTTGCGACGTGTTGCCGGAGAACGCGTCCATCGCTGCATCGATGGCATCGACCCCGGCATCCACGGCCGCCAGCACCGTCGCTGCGGAGATGCCGGATGTGTCGTGCGTATGGAAATGGATCGGCAAGTCAGTCGCATCGCGCAAAGCATGGAAAAGTTGCGTGGCAGCCGCCGGCTTCAGCAAGCCTGCCATGTCCTTCACGGCGATGATATGGGCGCCGGCCTTTTCAATCTCCTTCGCCAAATCGACATAATATCGAAGATCGTACTTCGGCCGCGCCGACGACAGGATATCGCCTGTGTAGCAAAGCGCCGCCTCGCAGAGCCCGCCTTCGTTGCGGACGGCATCGATGGCCAGGCGCATGTTCTCTACCCAGTTCAGGCAATCGAATACGCGGAAGAGGTCAACGCCACCCTGTTTTGCCTGAGCAACAAAATGCCGGACCACATTATCCGGATAGTTGGTGTAACCAACGCCATTGGCGCCGCGCAGCAGCATTTGCAGCAGGATGTTCGGTGCGGCCTCCCGCACTTGCGCTAACCGTTCCCAGGGGTCTTCGGTCAGGAACCGCATGGCGACATCGAACGTTGCGCCTCCCCAACACTCAAGCGATAGCAGTTGCGGCAACGCGCGGGCATATACCCCGCTGATCCTGGCAATGTCATGTGTCCGCATCCGGGTCGCAAGCAGGGATTGATGAGCGTCCCGCATGGTCGTATCGGTCATCAGGACCCGCTTTTCGGCTCGCATCCATCGCGCGAACGCTTCAGGTCCTTCACGGTCAAGCTGTTGCTTGCTGCCATCGGGGATGGGTCCGTCGATCAGCGGCAGCACCGGCGGCGCTGAATGCGCCGGCGCCGGCCGGTTGCGGGTTTCCGGGTGGCCATTCACCGTGACATCCGCCAAATAGGTCAGAAGCCGCGTCGCCCGGTCCCGTCGCCGCACATGCTGGAATAATTCCGGCGTCGTATCGATAAAGCGGGTGGTGTAGCGGTTGGTGCGGAAGGTCTCATGCCGGATGATCGCTTCGAGAAACGTCAGGTTAGTCGCAACACCGCGGATGCGGAACTCGCGCAGCGCCCGGTCCATCCGCTTGATGGCCTCGTCCGCTGACGGCGCCCAGGCCGTAATTTTTTCCAACAAAGGATCGTAAAACCGCGTGATGACAGCGCCCGCATAAGCGGTGCCGCCGTCCAACCGGATACCGAACCCGGTTGCGCCGCGATATGCGATGATCCGGCCATAATCGGGAATGAAATTGTGCTCTGGGTCCTCTGTCGTAATCCGGCATTGCATCGCATGGCCGTTCAGGCGGATATCCGGTTGCGCCGGCACGCCGGATTCGGGCGTCCCGATCCGAGCGCCCTCCAAGATACGGATCTGCGCCTTTACAATGTCGATGCCGGTGACTTCTTCCGTCACCGTATGTTCGACCTGAATGCGGGGATTAACCTCGATAAAATAGAAAGCGCCGGTATCCATATCCATCAGGAATTCGACGGTGCCAGCGCCGCGATAGTCGGTCGCCTTGGCAATGGCGAGGCCATAGTTGGCAAGCTCCTGGCGCTGCACGTCGGTCAGGTAAGGAGCCGGCGCGCGTTCGATCACCTTCTGGTTGCGGCGCTGGATCGAGCAATCCCGTTCAAACAGGTGCACGGCGTTGCCATGGCTATCCCCCAAAATCTGCACTTCGACATGCCGCGCCCGCTCAACCAGCTTTTCCAGATACACTTCGTCTTTGCCGAACGCGGCCTTGGCTTCGCGCTTCGCCTCGATGACTTCACGCGCCAGATCCTCGGGCGTGCGGATGGTCCGCATTCCGCGGCCGCCGCCGCCCCACGACGCCTTGAGCATCAAGGGGTAGCCAACCTGATCCGCCAACCGGGCGATTTCCTGCGGGTCATCGGGCAATGGCTCGGTCGCCGGGACGACCGGCACGCCGATTTCAACCGCCAGATTGCGCGCTGCCACTTTGTTGCCGAGACGGCGCATGGTGTCCGGTGTCGGCCCGATGAACACAATCCCGGCCGCCGCACAAGCATCCGCAAATTCCGGGCTTTCGGACAGCAGTCCATAGCCGGGGTGAATTGCATCCGCGCCCGAAAGCTTGGCGACCCGCAGGATCTCGTCGATCGACAGATAGCTCTCGATCGGCCCCAGGTCCCGCGGCAGATGCGGGCCCCGGCCGATCCGGTAGGATTCATCTGCCTTGAACCGGTGCAGTGCAAGCTTGTCCTCTTCCGCCCACACCGCGACGGTGCGCATGCCCAGTTCATTTGCCGCCCGGAAAACACGAATGGCGATTTCAGAGCGGTTAGCAACGAGAATTTTGCGGATCGGCATATTTACTCCTTCGACATAACTCGGTTCAGGAGAGATCGCACCTGCAACATTACCTTCGGCCTGAATGTGCCGGAACACAAACTATTTGCTCGCGGGAATGCCAGCGAACGCCAGCGTAACCTTGAGGCGGGATCGTCGATCCGAACCGGCTGGAGTAGAGCGCCAGGGCGTCTGGTTCTTTATGCGATGCACCATTCCCGACCGACATCGACCCTGGTTTTGGCTGGACGCTTAACAAACCGGGCCGCAGAATCCCGTGGCCTGACCCCGACCAGACAGCAGCCGACACAATTTCTGCTGGCCACCACGCAACGGCTCCGCCAATCTCCGGATTTTCGCACTCCGGAGGACGCAAACCAGAATGAAAGTTGGAATAGTCGGAGCCGGCGCAATGGGCTCGGTCTACGGCGCATTGATGGCCGATTCAGGCCACGAAGTCTGGATGTTCGACAAATGGCAGGACCATGTCGATGCCATGCGCACCCGCGGCCTGCGGGTTGAAGGCGCATCCGGCGACCGGACCGTTGCGGTAAACGCGACCTCCGATGCGGCCGCCGCCGGGGTCTGCGACCTGGTGATCGTCGCGACGAAGGGCCATGACACAGATGCCGCCGTGGCTGCCGCGCGCGGCATGATTGGCTCTGCAACAGCCGTACTGTCGTTGCAAAACGGCCTTGGCAATGTCGAGAAAATTCAGGCGCTCCTAAAGGGACATGAGGGCGGAGTACTTGCCGGAATCGCCGGTGGCTTCGGCGCCAGCATGATCGGGCCCGGCCACGCGCATCACAATGGCATGTCGGCCATCAATATCGCCGAAGCCACAGGCGGCCTGACCCAGCGCCTGGAGCAGGTTCGCAGCGTCTGGACCTCATCCGGGTTCCATTGCGAGGTCTTCGAAGATATCTGGCCGGTCGTCTGGAGCAAACTGAACGCCAATATCGCTGTCAGCGCCACATGCTCGCTCTTCGGCCTGGTCACGGGCGAGGTGAGAGCGAACGCGCCGGCGTGGGAGTTATCCAAAGCCTGCGTGCTTGAGACATCGGCCGTCGCGGCTGCCAAGGGCATCAAGCTGCTTTACGACGATCCCGTCCAATGGGTCAGCGACTTTATTGCAAAAATGCCAAAGGCCCGGCCGAGCATGTATCAGGATGTCCTTGCAGGTCGGCGCTCGGAAATCGATACGATCCACGGCGGCGTCGTAGCGGAAGGCCAGAGGGTCGGTGTACCGACACCAACCTGTGCATTTATGGTGACCGCGGTGCGCGCATTGCAGGCAAAGAGCCAATTACAGGGAAGCGCTTATAAATCCAGCTGATCCCCGCCCACCGACGATGAAGCCGCGCTATGCGGCTTCTTCCGTTGCATCATCCTGATCGTCGATATCGGATTCGCTATCGCCACTAGCAGGATCGGTAGCAGCAGCCTTTGCAGCACTGGAAGCCGCACTCAGAATGCTTTCGAGCTTGGCTTGCGCCGTATCCTCATCCGTGCGGTCAACTGCCGCCAGTTCCCGCATCAGGCGCTCCAAGGCTGCCTGATAAATTTGGCGTTCGCTGTAATTGGCTCTTTGCCTGCAA
>JAPOJR010000183.1 GCA_029978325.1 Alphaproteobacteria bacterium
GCAAGAAAAATTAATAAAAACGATTTAATATTTTTTAAAAATGATAATGATAAATTTTATGATCTTTTCGCCCAGATAATTGATAAAAATGAGGGTGAGGTAACCATTGATTTTGCTTCAGATAATGAAAAATTTATAAATTATTCATTATTTCCAATTCCAGGACAGGGTCCGGCACATGACGACAGATGAAAAGGATCCGGCTGTACAACCGTTAGTGGCGGCGCCCGGGATTGCGCACCGTCTTTCGGGCGCCATCGTCGCGCTGCGATGGCTCTGGCCAATCCTGACGGTGCTTTTGCTGGCCTTGGCATTCGTTGGCTTGAGCAGGATCACCTTCGACCCCAGCGCCCGGCAGTTCTTTTCCGACGAAAATCCGGACCGGGTCGCGCTGGACGCGTTCGAAGCGCAGTTTTCCAAAGATGACAACGTTATGTTCGTGCTGGCCCCGAAAGACGGCGATGCATTTACGCCCAGGATGCTGGCATTGCAGGGCAGGATTACCGAATGCGCCTGGCAATTGCCCTATGTGCGGCGCGTCAACTCGCTGACTAATTTCCAGAACACAACAGCCAGCGGCGACGACCTTTCGGTAAAGGATCTGGTGCCGGATTTGCCCTATGGCGATCCAAGGCCGGGCGGGGAATGCGACCTGGCCTCGGTCGATCCAAAAAGCGTCTCGCCAGAAGCGGCGGCGAACGCCAGGGCGGTTGCCACAAGCCGGGTCGAATTGGTCAGTTCTATGACCTCGGCCAGCGGGCATGTCGCTCAGGTGCAGGTGCTGTTCAAATTGCCGGAAATCGACAAGGCGACGGAAGTGCCCGCTGTGGTCGGCGAAGCCTTCGCCCTGCGGAACGCGATCGAAGCCGCGTTCCCGGATGTGGATGTCAAGTTGTCGGGCAGCACCGTGATCAACAACCAGTTTGCCGTGTCCGGCGAAGAAGACGGATCGACGCTGACGCCGGCCATGTTCGCCGTCATTCTGTTGATCGTTGGGCTGATGCTGCGCAGCATCGTCGGGGTGATGATGACGTTGATTGTGATCGTTGTTTCGGCGCTGACCGGCATGGCTTCCCTGGGATGGACCGGAACGGCGCTGAATTCGGTGACGGTCATTGCGCCATTGATGATCGCCATCCTGGCGGTCGCCAGCGCCGTGCATGTGCTGGCCAGCGTGCGCCAGACGATGGCCGAAACGTCGGACCGCAAGGAATGGGCGCGGCGGGCATTGTCCGAGCACATGGTGGCGATATCCGTCGCCTGCATCACCACGGCCATCGGCTTTTTCTCGTTGAATTTCTCCATCTCGCCGCCGTTCCGCGAGTTGGGCAACGTGGTCGGCTTTGGCGTCTTGGTTGCGTGGTTCCTGAACCTGACGCTTTTGCCGGCAATGGTGACATTCCTGCCGATGAAGCAGCGGGTCGAGACCTCAACCGCGCGCAAGTGGATGGTGGCCTTGGGCGCGTTCGTGGTGGCGTACCGCAAACCGGTGCTGCCGCTGTCGTTGATCCTGGTCGCTATCCTGGGATTCGGGGCGACTCGTCTCGTGGCCGAGGACGATTTCATCCGCTATTTCGACGAGCGTTATGAATTCCGTACGGATACCGACTTCATCGAACGGCACCTGACCGGCCTGAACCTGCTGGAATGGCCCATCGATTCCGGCAAAGAGCAGGGCATCAACGACCCCGGCTACCTTGGCAAAGTCGCGGCCTTCGCCGATTGGCTGCGGGCGCAGCCGGAAGTTACCCACGTGCGCACCGTTACCGACACGATCAAGCGCCTGAACATGAACATGCACGGGGATGACCCTGCTTTTCTGCGTCTGCCGGCATCGCGCGAGGAGGCCTCGCAATACCTGTTTCTCTATGAACTGTCACTGAACTACGGCATGGACCTGACCGACCAGATCAATGTCAGCCGTTCGACCTTGCGCATCAATGCCTCGATGCCGTTTGTAACGACGCAGCAAATGCGTGGGCTGACATCCCGGGCCGATGCATGGTTCGATGCCAATGCGCCGGAACTGAAGACAACGCCGACAGGCTTGAGCCATGTGTTCTCGCTGATTTCGCATCGCGATGTGCGGGCGATGTTGAGCGGCACGGTGGTGGCGTTGATCCTGATTTCCGGCGTGATGTTGCTGGTGCTGTGGGATTGGCGGCTGGGCCTGGTTTCGCTGGTGCCGAACCTGGTGCCGGCGCTGATCGGTTTTGGCATTTGGGGCTATACCGTCGGCTATGTCACGTTGGCGATTGCGGTCGTCATCGCGGTGACGCTCGGCATCGTTGTCGATGACACCGTGCATTTCCTCGTGAAGTACAAGATGGCCCGCCGCCGTGGCCTGACGCCGGAGGCATCGGTGCGTTACGTCTTTGACAATGTCGGGATGGCCTTGCTGGTAACGACGTTGGCGTTGGTGGCTGGGTTCTTCGTGCTGTCGTTCAGCGGCTTTGCCGTGAATGGCGATCTGGCGAAGTTGACGCTGATCACCATCGCGTTTGCACTGCTGGCGGATCTGTTCCTTTTGCCAGCATTGTTGATTTCGCTTGATAAATTCTCGGAACAGATGGGAGCAAAACATATGAAAACGACTGTAGCGGCTGGTTTGGCGATGTTGGCAATTGGTGGTGTCTCACTGGTCACCGGTGAGGCCTGGGCCCAATCTCCGGAAGAAAAAGGCTTGGCGATTGCCGTTGAGGCGGACAAGCGCGACGATGGATGGGGCGACCAGAAAGTGATCGGCTCCATGGTGCTGCGGGATTCGCAAGGCACCGAAAGCCAACGCTCGTTCGAATCGTTGTCGCTGGAGGATCGCTCGCCTGGAAATGGCGACAAAAGCATAATTGTGTTCAGCACGCCGCGCGATATCCGCGGGACAGCATTGCTGACCCATTCCAAGATCGAGCCTGACGATGACGACCAATGGTTGTTCCTGCCGGCGATCAAGCGGGTGAAGCGCATTTCGTCGTCGAACCGCACTGGCAAGTTCGTGTCGTCAGAGTTCTCCTACGAGGACTTGGGCAGCCAGGAAGTCGGCGATTATGACTACAAATACCTGAAGGACGAAGCCTGCCCGGGCGAAACCGGGCTCACCTGCTTTGTGGTGGAAAGCTATCCGAAAAATCCGCGGTCGGGGTATTCGAAAAGGCTGGGGTGGATCGATCACCAACACTATCGGATTTACCGGATCGACTTCTTCAACCGGCGCGGGGAGTTGGAAAAATCGCTGACATTTGCGGGATATAAACAATACTTGGACCGCTACTGGCGTGCCGACCGTCAGCGGATGGAAAATAGCCAAACCGGGAAATCGACGGACCTTGTCTGGGAGCGGTATGAATTCCGCACCGGATTGAGCGACCGCGATTTCGATAGCCAGGTATTACCGCGGATGGCGCGCTGACGCGATGATGCGCAAACTGGCATATTGGGCGCCGATTGTGGGGATAGTGTGCTTGTCCGGGCCTGCTTTGGCGGACAGCAGTCTCCAGCCGCAACGATGGGAGTTCTTTGGACAGGCGGAGACGGAAGCCACCCTGTTTGTTCAGTCGCCGGCATTCGCAGGGCAAGAACGCCATGACGCCTCAATCGCGATACGGCCGACAGTGCTGGCGGAATGGATGGACGGCGACCTGACCGCCAAGGTGACGCCATTTGTCCGCTTGGATGCTGTCGACGATCGCCGCTCGCACTTTGATCTGCGGGAGGCCAAGATCGACTACCGCAGCGGCGACTGGGAGTTCACCGTCGGCCTCGACTTCGTGTTTTGGGGCAAGACCGAGGCCGTGCACCTGGTCGATATCGTCAACAGTGACGACAGCGTCGAGGACCTGGACCTGGAAGACAAGCTGGGGCAACCGATGTTTCGCCTGACCAGGCATACGGACTGGGGCGCGTTCTCGCTGTATTACCTGCCGTATTTCCGCAAGCCGACGTTCGCTGGAGCCAATGCGCGCTTGCGCGGCCAGTTGCCGGTCGATACCGGATCCGCCGATATTCGTGTTGATGGCGCGGAGTGGGCCCCTTCATTTGCGGCCCGCTGGGCGCACGTCATTGGTGATGTCGACTTCGGGGTCTCTGCTTTTTCCGGCACCAGCCGCGACGCAGCCTTTCTGCCAACCGGATTTACCGCTTTTGGGCCAAGCGCACTTCAACCGGTCTATTCCCGGGTGGCGCAGGTCGGCTTCGATGGCCAATACACCAGCAATGCAACGCTGTGGAAGCTTGAGGCGATCGGACGACATGGGCAATTGGACCGCAGCGGCGACAAGTCGGCCTACGTGGCTGTAACAGGCGGATTAGAGTACACATTGTTCGGCGTGGCCGACAGCAATGCCGACCTTGGCCTAATTTTGGAAGGCGCGTGGGACAGTCGCGGCGAACAGGCCCTGACTCCATTTGAGGAAGACGCGATCTATGGCGTTCGCCTTGCTTTAAACGACGAACGCGATACCTCGCTGCTTGTCATCGGTACAACCGATGTATCGAGTGGCGGAACCTCCGTCCGACTGGAGGCGCAGCGGCGGCTGTTCGGTAGTTGGAAAGCGGAAGTGGAGGCGCAGGCGTTTCTGAATACCCAGCGGTCCGATCTGGAGTATGATCTGCGACGGGACACGTATGTTCGGTTGAGATTGTCGTATTTTTGGTGAGTTACGTAGAACATGATGCGCCTTCAAGCTTCGGAAGCGGCGGACGAGACCAGGGACGAAATCGTCCGGCAGGCAACGCAATTGTTTACACACTATGGGTATTCGAAGACCAATATCGGCGATATCGCCCTGGCCTGCGATATGTCGGCGGGCAATCTGTATCGCTATTTCCGCAACAAACAGGCGATCGGTCACGCGGTGGTTGCCCGGTTTTTTGACGAGGTCGATGCCTGCATCGAACGCGGAATGGATGAATCGCAATGTGCGGAAGCAAGAGTTCGGTTTGTTATCACCGCTGCGGTTGAGCACACGGTGCGGGAATTGCGGCAGGCGCCAAAGATTGTCGAACTGTCCGAGATGATCTGCGAGACCGAAGAAGGCCAGGCGGTCGTTGGCGAACATGTGCAGCGCAATCTCGCCCGCCTGACGGGTTTGGTGCGGGAGGGCGTGGCCAATCGCGAATTCAACGTGAACGATGCGGAAGCTGCGGCGCGGGCGGTGCAGATGGGCACGAAGTTTTTTCATATCCCATTCGCATTGGCACAGCACGGCCTGGACCGTGTCGAAGCGGATTTGGCCGTAACGCTGGATTTGCTGTGCGCTGGTCTGCGCGGCCGGGCGGCCTGTCAGCCGCGTGATTGATGCCAGCGTGCACCAGAGGCGTCAGGCGAGGCCGATGCCGCCGTCGACATGCAGCACCTGACCGGTGATATAGCTGGCCTCGGGGCTCAACAGAAATGCGATAGCCGCTGCCACATCATCCGGCTGGCCCAGGCGGGCGAAGGGAATCCGCTCTGTCATAGCGCGGAACTGCTCCGGCGATAGGGCGGCGTGAGCGCCAGCATCCTTTTGGATATAGCCGGGAGAGACGACGTTCACCGTGACCCGGTGCGCCGCCATCTCTGCGGCAAAGGCCTTTGCCAGAGCCTCCAACCCGGCCTTGGCCTGAGCGCTGGCGGGAAACAGGTTCCCTTGCGGTGGGAAGCGATGGGCGACGAAGGAAGACACCGCCACCACCCGGCCTTGCGGACTGGCTTGCAGCAAAGGCTGGGCGTTGCGGATCAATTGGAAAAAGGCGTCCGTAATGCCGGCGTGCTGCTGGCGCACGGCGTCGGCGGGTAAGTCTGCAACGCGCCGGTTGTTCGAAAAGCCGGCATTGCTGACCAGCCAATCGAGCTGGCCGCCGCACGCGGCGACAGCGGCTTCACATGCGGCAGGGGCCGAAAGATCGCCGTAGACCAGCCGGGTGCTGGACTTGGCGGCTTCGGCTGCCGCCGCTACAGCCTCCAGCCCGGCCTGGTTCTTGCGGGTGTGCAACACCAAGCGCAGGCCGGGGCGGGCCAGCCGGCGGGCCACGGCCGCGCCGATGCCGGACGCCGCGCCGGTGATCAGGCAGGTGAGGGGATTAGCCACGCTCTAGCCCTTGGCAGCCCCTAGGCCTTCGGGCGCTTGTGCATCAGGCCGGTGCGCTTGCAGTAGGCGATTTCCTCGCCGCGCTGGTTGAAGCCGCGGTGTTCGAACACGACGATGCCGGCGTCGGGGCGGGACTTGCTCTCGCGCTTTTCCAGGATTGTGGTCTGGCTGCGGATCGTGTCGCCGTGCAGCACCGGCTTGCGGAAGGCAACGTCGGTCATGCCCAGGTTGCCGATGGTGGTGCCCAGCGTCGTGTCGTTGACCGAAACGCCGATGACCAGGCCCAGGGTGAAGAGCGAGTTGACGATGCGCGCGCCGAATTCGGTCTGCTTGCCGAACTCCTCGTCCAGGTGCAGCGGCTGCGGGTTGTGATATTGTTATAATC
>JAPOJR010000184.1:0-6177 GCA_029978325.1 Alphaproteobacteria bacterium
GGATGGTATTGGTCGGGCGGCCGTCGAAGGCGGTGTTGGCCGAATCGACCGTGGTCGGGCTGGTCACGCCGCCCATCGGCCTCAACTGCTTTGTCGTCAATGGCGTTAGGCCGGATATCCCACTATCGGACGTGTTCAAGGGCATCTGGCCATTTGTCGTCGCTGACTTCATCACTGTCGGCGTGTTGATTGCCTTCCCCGGCATCGTCCTGTTCCTGCCGGAAATGATGATCAACAACATCTCTGGCTAACCGACCAACCGCGACCATGCGCCGACTGTACGTCGCATGGTCGCGGAACTACATAAAGATATCCTTCTGCGACTCGGGTGATTCCGGGTCGCTTTTTGCATGAAATTTCGCATGAAATTTGGAGGCCCTGACCTGATGACCGACTATAAAGTTGCCAATATTGGCCTGGCCGATTGGGGCCGCAAAGAGATCGCCATTGCGGAAACCGAGATGCCGGGCCTGATGTCGCTCCGCTCGGAATTTGGTGCGAAACAGCCGTTGAAGGGTGCCCGCATCGTCGGCTGCCTGCACATGACCATTCAGACCGCGGTGTTGATCGAGACGCTGACGGCGTTGGGCGCCGAGGTGCGGTGGTCGTCCTGCAACATCTTCTCCACCCAGGATCAAGCCGCGGCGGCGATTGCAGCGACGGGCGTTCCCGTCTTTGCCTGGAAAGGGGAGACTGAGGAGGAGTATGAATGGTGCATTGAGCAGACCATCACCGGTCCGAACGGCTGGAAGCCGAATATGATCCTGGACGATGGCGGCGACCTCACCCTTATCATGCACAACAAATACCCGGAATTGATGGCGGAGGTCCGCGGCGTCTCTGAGGAGACGACGACCGGCGTGCATCGGCTCTATGAGATGGCGAAGGCCGGGACGTTGAAAGTGCCCGCGATCAACGTCAATGACTCGGTGACCAAATCGAAATTCGACAACCTGTATGGTTGCCGTGAGAGTCTGGTCGACGGCATCAAGCGTGCGACCGATGTGATGTTGGCGGGCAAGATTGCCGTCGTCTGCGGCTATGGCGACGTCGGCAAGGGCTCGGCTGAGAGCCTGCGTAGCCAGGGCGCGCGCGTTGTCGTGACCGAGATCGATCCGATTTGCGCCTTGCAGGCCGCCATGGCCGGCTATGAGGTCAAGACAGTCGAGGACTATGCCGCCACCGCGGATATCTTTGTCACCTGCACCGGAAACAAAGACATCATCACCATCGATCATATGCGGGCGATGAAGGACCGGGCGATCGTCTGCAATATCGGGCACTTCGATACCGAAATTCAGGTGGCTTCGCTGCGCAACATGCAATGGCACAACGTCAAGCCGCAGGTCGACGAGATCGAGTTCCCGGATGGCAAGCGCATTATCCTGCTGGCCGAAGGGCGGCTGGTGAACCTTGGCTGCGCCACCGGTCACCCAAGCTTCGTTATGTCCGCCAGCTTCACCAATCAGGTTCTGGCCCAGATGGAGTTGTGGAACAACCACGGCGAATACGAAAACAAGGTCTATGTTCTGCCCAAGCATTTGGATGAGAAAGTTGCTGCCCTGCATCTTGCCAAGCTGGGCGTCAAGCTGACGACCCTGTCAGCCGACCAGGCTGCGTATTTGGGTATCGAGCGGCAAGGGCCGTTCAAGGCAGAGGCCTATCGGTATTAGTTCCGCTGGCTTTTGGCGCCGGCCTCACGCTAGTGTCGGCGAAAATGGCCAAACTGTAACCACCTTGGCCCGGCGGCTGATTTTGTCGCCGGGCTTCGTATCGATGGCGCGATAAAATCAATAGTTGCTTAACATATTATATATCATAATATGGTTGTGATTTTGACAATCTGAAGCGTGTTGTCCATTGACTAATCGGCAGGTGGGAAGGGGCGTTGGCCGCATCGTCCGCGCGGGCATCGCGGTTTTGACGTCTGGGCTATCGCGGCCCGGCCCTGCATCCGCGCCTGTGAACGCGACATCCTCAGGCGCATTGTCCAGGGCGGAACGGTTAAATCCTGGGGCCGCCTATGCCGACCGCTTGTGCGCGGTTATGGATAGCGTGCCCCGGCCGATGTGGCTCCGCGCGCCGGATCTTTCGATCATATCCGTCAATCGTGCCTACGCCCGCATCGTCGGCGCGGCTGATCAGGTCTCCGCTGCGGTTATGGGGCTTGAACTCAGTATCGGTGACTACGGTTGGGAAAAAGGAGAGCTGGCGCGGAGGGTCCGCCGCACCGGGGTTGAGCAAACCGAAAGCATGGGGATCGTAGTAGACGGAAAACGGCGGCTGTTTCAAATTTCCGAAGCGCCGCTTGCTGACGGTTGGATAGCAGGATGGGCCGACGAGATGACCGCCGTCGATGCACTGCAGTCAAGCCTGGTCGCGCATATGGAAGCCCATCAGGAAGTTCTGGAGCATTTGCGGGCGGGTGTTGCGGTTTTCGATGCGGAAAGGCGCCTCCGCTTTTTCAATCGCGCCTATGCCAGAATGTGGGGGCTGGATGTCGATTGGTTGTCCACCAACCCGCTGTTGCCTGACATACTAGAGATTCTCCGCAGCAAACGGCGGTTGCCGGAGGTGACTGACTTTGCGGAATTTCGCCGGCGGATCGAGCGCCGCTTTCAATCGCTTTTGGGATCTCAGGAAGGGCTGGTGCATCTTCCGGATGGCCGTTGCTTCCGCGAAATCGCGGCCCCGCATCCGCTGGGTGGGTTACTGTTTGTCTGGGAGGACGTCACCGACCGGTTGGCGTTGGAGAGCAGCTATAACACACTGATCAATGTCCAGCGCGGCGTCTTGGATCAACTGGCGGATGGCGTCGCTGCGTTCGGTACCGATGGACGGGTCACGGTGTTCAACCCAGTCTTTCAAACACTTTTGGGCCTTGAAAACGGGGCGTTGGATGCTGGCGTCCACATCACCGATCTGCTGAGCCAGATCAAGGAAAAGTTCAGACCCAAGGCCGAGTGGGGCGGGTTTCAAAACCAAGCCGTGCTAGGGGTGACGGATCGTCAGGCAAGCCGGCACAGACTGTTTGCCGAGGACGGTCACATACTGGATGTAGCGTTTGCGCCCTTGTCGGATGCCAGCGTGTTGATGAGCGTCCGCGACATCACCGATACCTACAGCGTCGAAAAGGCCTTATTGGATCGGAATGCGGCACTGGAGGAAGCAAGCCGCCTGAAGACCGATTTTCTCGCCAATGCATCTTATGAGCTGCGAACGCCGCTCACCTCAATATCCGGATTTGCAGAACTTCTCGCGTTACCGCACAGCGGACCTTTGAACGACACGCAAAAGGACTATCTGGCGGGCATAACGGAGGCGTCCGCTACGTTGGCCTTGTTGATCGACAGCATTCTGGAGGTATCGACCGGCGGCGAAGATCTGCAACGCTCGGATGTGGCGGAGATCGCTTTGGGTCCGCTGATCGAATCGGTGGCCATGGTCATGCGTACCCAATTGGCCAACAACGGCGTCGAACTCCGAATAGAATACGATCCAGTCAGGGTGCAGGGGCCGCCGACGGTTCAGGCGGAAGAAAGCCGATTGCGCCAGCTGGTGTACAATCTGCTGTCGTGTGCCGCGCGCCATAACCGTGGCAGCGCTGAAATTGTCCTCACCTGCTCCTATAGCCCCGACACAATCAAGCTCTCGGTCTGGTTGCGATCCGACTGGCAATGGCTTGACCGTCAGTTGATCGAGAACGAGTTGAACCTGACGTTGATTCAACGGTTGTCAGCGCTGCACCATGGTCGAATGATTCTACAAAACCGGGCGGAAACTGGCGTTGTGCTGTCCTGTATGTTGCCGCGCCGGGCGTTGTCTTTCCCCGCAGCCGGCGGGATGGACGGTGTCTTTCCCGCCAAAGCGGTTTGAATTGACCATGGTTCTGGCTAACCCGGCGCCATCCTGCTATGTGGCAGCGATTGCGGTCTGCTGATGCAGGGGGTACGGTCCGCAACATCATTCACCCTGACAAAGGTTTTTTCGATGAGTGTCCATGCAATCCGCATCGCCAGCGCTGGCGGCCCCGATGTTCTGCAATGGCAAGAGGTGGATCTTGCTGCGCCTGGTCCGGGCGAGGCGCTGGTCCGTAACCATGCTGTTGGTCTGAACTACATCGATGTCTATCACCGCTCTGGCCTTTATCCGTTGCCGATGCCGTCTGGTATCGGCCTAGAAGGCGCTGGCGTAGTAGAAGCGGTCGGCGAAGGGGTTACGAATGTCGCCCCGGGTGACCGCGTTTCCTATGGCACCGGCGCTATTGGCGCCTACGCTGAAGCGCGCGTGATGCCTGCTGGCTCGCTGCTGAAACTTCCGGATAGTATTCCGTTCGAATCTGCCGCGGCGATGATGTTAAAGGGCATGACGGTTGAATACTTGGTGCACCGGACGTTTCAGGTGAAGCCGGGCCAGACAGTGCTGTTCCAGGCCGCTGCCGGCGGCGTGGGTTTGATTGCGGGCCAGTGGCTCAAAGCCATGGGTGTCAATGCCATCGGCACCGCTGGCGGGCCGGAAAAGTGTGCGCTGGCGCTGGCGAACGGTTATAGCCACGTGATCGACTACAACACCGAGAATGTCGCCAAGCGGGTGCGGGAGATCACCGACGGAAAGGGCGTGCCGGTTGTGTACGATTCCGTTGGCAAGTCCACCTGGGAAGGCTCGCTCGATTGCCTCGCGCCGCGCGGCTTGATGGTGAACTTCGGCAATGCCTCCGGTCCGGTCGAAGGCGTCAACCTGGGCATTCTTGGCGCCAAGGGCTCTGTCTATGTTACCCGTCCGTCGCTGGTCGCCTATACGGGCACCCGCGGTGAACTGGAATTGTCGGCCGGGCGCCTGTTCGACATGGTGTCGAGCGGCAAGGTTAAGATCAAGGTGAACCAGACCTATCCGATGGCGGAAGCCGCACAGGCGCATCGCGATCTAGAGGGCCGCAAGACCACGGGCTCAACGGTTTTCACCGTCTAAGCCGCGCTTCGGCGGCACAGCCCGTCGAGTTTCCATTGCCGAGCGTGTCGGGAAAGCCTAACATGCTCGGCACCGGATGCGGGTGTAGTTCAGTGGTAGAACGTCAGCTTCCCAAGCTGAATGTCGTCGGTTCAATCCCGATCACCCGCTCCAATTTTTTCAATAAGTTAGATAAGAATGGCAGCTTCTATCCGGAGCGTCTGGCTCGCTTTGGGCCTGGATTTTAATTGGATACTCTAGCGGCGCTGGGTTCTGACCCTTCCCGTCTTTTCTTTTGCCGATGGTATGGGGGGCGCCTCAGTCGCCTCGGTCTACCTTGTTAATGCCTTCGCGACAGTAAGTTTGCCGAGAAGCCGCAGGGTCAAAGACGGGCCAGGAGTTCGGCCTTTTTCAGGGAGTATTCGTCCTCGGTCAAAGCCCCGGCGTCGCGCAAGGCGGCAAGACGCTCTATCGTGTTGAGGATGTCCGCCGTACTGGTCGCCAATACAGTCGGAGAGGGCGGTGCGGGCGAGGCTGATGGCACACAGATGGGTGGAGCGGAGACTGGAGCCGTAGGCTGCGGTGCCTCAATCGTCTGGGACGTCAGAGGCATCTGGGACTCGGGCGCTGATACTGGTTCGTTGCTGCCTGGGGATCCGACTTCTACATCGGTCTCAGGCGAAACGCGAGGCAGCGACGACAATGCGAACTGGCCAAACTGGCTGGAGAAGGTGATGCCGACAAAGGGGTCCCCCGGCCCTGATTGCTGCTGGCTGAAACCGCCGATTTGGTGATTAAGCGTGTCCAGAATGATGATGGGTTGACCGTAGCCGGGATCGAACGCAATCCGTTGTGCCTGCGGGAAATAGGCGTAACGAGTCTGGTTTTGCCCACCGACGGAACTTGGCGGGCTCAGCTCTGGTGGCCACCAGGCGGAGCCCGCAATGGTCTCTGGGCGCTTGAAGAACGAACCGTTGGCCATGGCGTTCGCCAATTCGCCACACAAACTGCTGACCGTGCTCTGCAGGCCATAATTGAACATGTCGCCCACCATGGTCATACCGCCGGCCATCCATTGGCCATTGCCGCCCAACTCTTGAATATTGAACTGAGCCATGCTTCCGCCGCCGGCAGATACCGCCCGCGCCATTTGTTCCACCGCACTTTGAGACAGGCCATAGCGGCCCGCAATCTCCGCAATGATCTGGCGACCGTTGTCAGTAAGATTGG
>JAPOJR010000184.1:6187-6441 GCA_029978325.1 Alphaproteobacteria bacterium
CTTGCATGTCCTCTGAGAATACCGGACGGCGGACGTCCTCATCATGAGGGCCGCGGTCAGTCGGGCATCAAGGTCGAGATGGGGATGCGAAGACCCAAGTGAAACCGAAATAATTTTGCATTGCACCATTTGGATGTTCGCGCAATGTCGCAGTGCAGACTGGGAGACGGTCCCGGTAAAGCGGCCCATGCACTAAAATTCAATATCGATCACTCACCGGGGGCTGCTCAACCTGGCGGGGTAGCTGAAGTGGA
>JAPOJR010000185.1 GCA_029978325.1 Alphaproteobacteria bacterium
TACTGAGCCAGAGGTTACATCATATATTCTAATTTGGTCACTATTAAATCTAAACTGTACTCTATTATTACCATCTTCTTCTACAATAAAAATTGGGGTTTCTGTTGTAGGTTGTGACCTTTTAACCCAAGCACTCCAAGTCCAAACTTTTTGGTTACCAGTAACTGAAGGAGTCCTAGACAGATACGCAGAGTCAGCAGAGTTAAACTTCAGCGAGTTAGGAATCTCGTAAGCAGCAAGACCACTCTCGATAGCGTTACCTTGAATGACTGACATTAGACAATCGCTCCTGTCGCTGCAACTGCAACATTAGTACCATCAGGCGAGTAGTAAGACAACCAGTACACACCAGCTACTGATAAAGCAGTCAGCAATACCGACTTGCCGCCGCCAGACGGGCCGATCAGCGCATTCATTCGTCCTTCTGGAACCGACAGGTTGACATCCTGCAGCACAATCTGGGCTCCGAATGACTTTCTAACATTTCGAAGCGTCAAAATTTCGCCCATTTGGCGGCAAGCTCCCAAATCTTCTAGATAGCGATAAAGCCTGAAGGGTAATAGTCGAAGGCGCTACTTTCGTCTCACGTTGACGCTCACAGTTGCGTCGGAATGCCGGAAACCACAAAGTCCCGGAATGCCGGATCGCGACAAGACCGATCGTCCGAGGCTTTAACCACCCGCCACGCCCTGCGCGTTCACATATACCGCATAGAGCGACTGGCTCGCCGCCATGAACAGGCGGTTGCGCTCACGGCCGCCGAAGGCGACGTTGGCGCAGCGCTCCGGCAGGCGGATGAAGCCGATGCGGACGCCGTCCGGCGCGTAGACCGCGACGCCGTCCAGGCCCTCCGCGCCCATGCCCCAGCCGCACCAGAGATTACCATCCGTGTCGCAGCGCATGCCATCCGGCGTGCCGCCCGGGCCGGCGTCGATATGCACCCGGCGGGTCGCCTTCTGCACGCTCTTGCCGTCGCTCGACATATCGTAGGCCAGGATGGTGCGCGTCGGCTCCGACCGGCTGGCGACGACGTAGAGAATGCTCTCGTCCGGTGAGAAGCAGAGCCCGTTCGGGCCGTCGATATCGTCGGCGATCACCGTCATCTCACCGCTTTCCGGCTCCAGCCGGTAGACGGCCCAGGCGAGTTCACTCTCCGCCTTCTCGCCCTCATAGCGGCCCATGATGCCGAAATAGGGGTCGGTGAACCAGATCGAGCCGTCCGACTTCACCACCACATCGTTCGGCGAGTTCAGCTTTTTCCCCTGGTAGTGATCCGCCAGCACGGTGATGGAGCCGTCATACTCCGTCCGCGTCAGCCGCCGCCCATGCTCGCAGGTGACGAGCCGCCCCTGCCGGTCGCGCGTGTTGCCGTTCGCCCAGTTGGAGGGCTTGCGGTAAACGCTGGTCTGGCCGGTCTCCTCCTCCCACTTCAGGATGCGCTGGTTCGGAATATCGCTCCAGAGCAGATAGCGCCCGTCGCCGAACCACACCGGCCCCTCCGCCCAGCGGCAGCCGGTATAGAGCCGCTCGACCGCGGCGGAGAAGATACGGATCGGCGCAAACCGCTGGTCCAGCACCTCGATTGCGGGGTCGGGATAGCGGGGAAAGTCGCGCCAGCCGGCGGAGGGAGGATAGGAGACGGACATGGGCAGGGGTTCCTCGATATCGCGGTTCGTTGCTCTCCAGCCTACCAGACCCGAGCCGCCCGCGCCTAGTCCGGCAACACGATCTGCGAGTCGTCCCGGTTGCCCCACTCCGCCCACGAGCCGACATAGTTGCGCACATCCGGATAGCCCAGCGCCTTCAGCACCAGGAAGGTGTTGGCCGAGCGGTAGCCGCCCTGGCAGTAGGCGATGATGCCCTTGTCCGGCGTCACGCCGCGGGCCTCATAGAGCGCGCGCACCTCATCCGCCGGGCGGAAGGCGCCATGCTCGTCCAGGTGATCGCGCCAGAACACATGCACCGCGCCCGGCACGGTGCCGACACGCCTCGCCCGCTTCTCCGTGCCCTCGTATTCGGAGCGGCGGCGGACGTCGAGGATCACCTTGCCGGCGTCGCCAATAGCGGCGGCAACGTCGAAGCGGGTCGCCAGGAACTCCAGCCGGCGCCCGCCGACGAAGGGCGGCGGCGTCGGTGGCGCCTTGCCGGGATCGACCGGCGCCTCGGCTTCTCCAACCCGCACCAGCCTCTGGCCCGCGGCAGTCCAGGCGGCAGCGCCGCCGTCCAGCAGCGTGACGTCCGGATGATCCAGCACGGTCAGGAGCCAGACCGCACGGGCCGCCCGCTCGCCGCTCTCATGATCATAGACCACCACCGGCTTCTCCCGCGACAGCCCGCGCGCGCCGAACGGCCCCTGAAACATCGCCAGGAAGGCCTCCAACGGCTCCGGTGCGGAGTTGTTCAGGCTGAAGCTGTAGATATCCAGATGCTTCGCGCCGGCGATGTGCCCCAGCGCAAAATCCTCCGCCGGGCGCAGGTCGAGGATGGAAACATCGCCCTGCACCGCGGCCAGTTCGGTGACGGAGATCAGGCGGCTGCGATCGGGGTATTGGTTAATGCTCATTGCATGATCCTTCAGGTGATCTCAATGCACACGCGCCATGACCTGCTCGGCGAAATCCTGGAAGTTCTGGCGCATGCGGGCCACCGGCGGCAACAGCGTTACCTCCTTCAGCCCCGCGGCCTCCAGTTGGCCGAGGCGTTCGACGATCTCGTCCGGCTCGCCGACAAGGCCGCCGGCGACGCGGATCAGGTCTGGCGTGATGAAGCGGCGTTCCTCTGGCGGGCAAAAGGCGCAATGGCCGGTGTGCAGCATCAGGTGGCGGCGCTCCGGCGGCATGGTGGTCTCGACATACCGCTTGTAATCCTCCCACACGCCGCGCACCCGGTCGGAGACAAAGTCGTCCCGCCCCCACTCCTGATAGAGCTCGTACCAGTAATGCAGGGTGGAGACGACGGCGGCATCGACCTCGTCAATAACACGCTCCGAATCCAGCTTCTCCCCTGCTTTCAGCACGCAAGCGAAGGTCAGTGCGGCGGTGTGGAAATCGTCTGGCAGGATCCGCCCGACCTCCGCCGCGCCGGCCTGCACCCGCTCCAGGTTGCGGGCCAGCACGCCCAGCGGCTCATTGCCGGCGCAGATGCGGCCATCGCCATATGCGCCCGCGGCAGCCAGAGCCTTCGGTCCGTTTGCGGCGACATAGATCGGCACCGGCTGCTCCGTGTTCACACTCCCCAACTCACGGTCCAGGAAACGGATCAGCTGAGCCGCTCCGCCACCGGGTAGGGCATAATCCACCTCCTCGCCATGCAGCAGCGCGCGCAACACGCGCAGATACTCGCGGAACGCCGAGGCCTTCATCGGCCTTTGTCCCATGATCCGCATGGCAGTGTGGCCAGTGCCAATGCCGAGAAACACCCGCCCCGGCGCCAACTTGTTGATCGAGGCGATGGAGTGTGCCGTCACCGGCGCAAGGCGCGTCCCGGCGATAGCGACGCCGGTGCCAAGCCTTATGCGCGAGGTATGGTGTGCCGCCAGCGCCAGCGTCGCATAGCTGTCCGACCAGATCATCTGGCTGTCCGGCGCCCAGCCATGGTCATAGCCAAGCGCCTCCAGTTCCGGGAAAACCTGCCAGTCGTCGATCTTGGTCGCGACCATGCCGCCGAATTTCATGATGCGTCTCCTTTGCGCCGATCTTAATGACAAGCGCTTCCGATGAGCTAGAGTGCATCTTGGACGGTCACCGGTTTGATATTGAGCCGGCGGCCGCAATTCAGGTTCTCAACAGGAGTGTTCCAATGGATATCGGTTATGTCGGCCTCGGCGCCATGGGTGGCGCACTCGCTCGGCGTCTGATGCTCAGCCACAAATTACACGTTCTCGACTTGCGCCCGGATGTGGTGCAGAAATTTACAGACAATGGCGCGATTCCGGCCCAGAACGGCGCGGCGCTGGCGCAGACTTGCGACATCGTGCTGATGTGCCTGCCGCGGTCTTCCAACGTGCGCGAGGCCATCTTTGGCCCTGGCGGGCTGATTGAGGGGCTGGAGCCCGGCAAAATCCTGGTCGACCAGACCTCCGGCGACCCGGACGAGACCCGCGCCATGGCGGCAGAACTGGCGGAGAAGGGCATCACCCTGATTGACGCTCCAGTCTCCGGCGGTCCGGCGGGCGCCGACGCCGGCACCATCGCCATCATGGTCGGCGGACCGATGGAGGCGTTCGAGAAGGTGAAGCCCTATTTCCTGTCGATCAGCCCGAACGTCATGCATTGCGGCGCCATCGGCAACGGCCATGTGGTCAAGATCGTCAACAACACTATTGCCGCCTGCAACCGCCTGGCCATGTATGAGGCTGTCGCGGTGGGGCGCAAATATGGCCTGTCGCTGCAAACCATGTCGGACGTGATCAACAAGTCCTCCGGCCGCAGCGGTGCGACGGAGCGGACCCTGCCGGCGATGCTGGAAGGCAAGCAGGCCTCCAACTTCGCCATCGGCTTAATGCTGAAGGACGTGAGCCTGGGCGCGAAGCTGGGCATCAACGCCGGCGCGCCGATGCTGATCGCGAACGTCGTACGCGGCATGTTGCAGGCCGGCACTTACGAGTTGGGCGAAAGCGCCAACCTCGATGACATCACCCAGCAGATCGAGGCCTGGGCCGACGTCAAACTGGTTGGCTAGCGCAGCCGCCATTGCCGCCAGTTGAAAAGGGGAGGGGCTAACCTCCCCTTTTTTGCGTCAGACCGCAGCGTCTTTCATGATTTCCGGCTTGATCTTCAGGCCGTGGCCGGGCGTCTCCGGCGCGGTGATGACGCCGTTCACCGGCGCCGGCGCATCGACGAAGATGCCGTCCATCAGGCCCATATCCTCGATGATCTCCGCGTTCGGGATCGAGGCGCAGAGGTGGATCATCAGTTCGGGATAGAGGTGCGGCGCGATCTTCAGGCCCCAGGTATCGGCAATCACCGCAATCTTGCGCAGTTCGGTCAGGCCGCCGCGCACCACGTCCGGCTGCAGGATCGGGCAGCAGGGGTCTTCGAAGAAGGGTTGCAGGTCATAGCGGGTATAGTGGCTCTCGCCGCCGACGACACGGGTGCGGGTCAGCGCCTTGGCGATGCGGCGATAGCCGGCGAAGTCCATCGGGATTACCGGCTCCTCCAGCCAGTAGATGCCGTGATCCTCCAGCTTGTGGCCCATGATGATAGCCTTGTCGGCGGTCCAGGCCATGTTGACGTCGACCATGATGTCGACCTCGTCACCGACCGTATCCCGCATCAGCGCGACGTTGGCGACGTCCTCCGCATCGGTCCAGATATGGCCCACCTGCATCTTGATCGCCTTGAAGCCCTGAGAGACAAACCGCGCGCCCTTCTCCGCCATGCCCTCGCCGCCCATGCCGCGCCAGCAGCCGGAGCCATAGGCCGGCACCTCCTTGCGCACATGGCCCCAGAGCCGATGCAGCGGCAGCCCCGCCGCCTGCCCGACAATATCCCAGAGCGCCACGTCAATCGCGCTGATCGCATAGAGATTGGCCCCCATCCGCCCATCGGCGATAGAGCCCATATACATCTCGCGCCAAAGTCCCTCGACCTCGGTCGCATCGCGGCCGATGATTTTCGGCAGGTATTGCTCTTCCAGAGCCATCTTTACCGTGCGGAAGCCATCGCGCAGGAAGAGCTGATAGCCGAGGCCGACATGACCGGCCTTGGTCTCGATTTCGAGAACCAAGATTTCCCGGTCCCGCGTGAAATTGGCGGAAAGTTTCGGCTGCTCCAGGAAAGGCGTCCGCAGCAGCGTGACCTTGGCGGAGGCGATGGTGGTGTCGGGGCGGGGCATGGGTGTGTTTCCTGTCAAAGGACTAGTCTGAATTGGCCGGGTGCAACTCTATGCCAAACTTGGCCCCTCACTCCACCGCAATCGGCAGACCGTGGTCGCTTTTGATCTCCTCCATCGACAGGGTGGAGGTCACGCTGAAGATTTTTACGTGGCGGATCAGCTCGCGATAGAACTCATCATAGGCGCGCGGGTTCGGCACGCGGACCTTCAGGATATAGTCCACCTCGCCCGCGAGCCGGTGTGCCTCGATAACGGCGGGGCTGCTCTGAACAGCCTCAAGAAAGCGTTGCAGCCAGCCAGCGTCATGTTCCGACGTGCGGATGAAAACAAAGAAGCAGGCGTCGAGGCCCAGCGCCTCCGGATCGACCACGGCGATCTGGCGCTTGATCACGCCATTCGCCTTTAACCGCTTGATCCGGTTCCAGACCGGCGTGCGGGACGAGCCGACCAATTGCGCCAGTTCATCCAATGGCCGGGTCGCGTCTTCCTGCATTGCAGAAAGGATTTTCCGGTCGAGTTCGTCGAGTTGGGCCGCCATTTCCTAAACCTTGGACATCGGTGAATTTGCACATCGCATAGCGGATCAACTTGGTAATGTCTCCTTA
>JAPOJR010000186.1 GCA_029978325.1 Alphaproteobacteria bacterium
TTAATACCCCGCCTTACGGCAAATATGGCCTAATCGCCCTCACCGGGATTCTTGGAGAAGTACGCATCGAATTTTCCAGGCTTGCCGTCGAATTCCTTGGCGTCAGCAGGCGACTCGCGCTTGATGGTGATATTGGGCCAGGTCTTCGACATTTCCGCGTTCAGTTCCATCCACTTTTCGAGGCCGTCGTCGGTGTCGGCCTTGATTGCTTCGGCAGGGCACTCCGGCTCGCACACACCGCAGTCGATGCATTCATCGGGATGGATGACGAGCATGTTTTCACCCTCGTAGAAGCAATCCACCGGGCAAACCTCGACACAATCCATATATTTGCACTTGATGCAATTTTCGACGACGACATAGGTCATGGGGACAGACGCCTTCTGAACGTGAAACAATATGCTGGTAGCTAACCGCTTTGCGGCCATCGTGCAAGCCTGCACAGCAACAGCGGCATACAGTGATTCGTTCTACATACCGCGCTTCATGTCGGCGCCCTGACGCCGCAGCCGCTTGCCCGGCCGGCCCTGATCGGGACGCGGACCCGAAACAGTCTCCGGCGAAGGCGCCGCCGTTGTCTCCTCGACGATCTCCTCATACAGGAGGCGCGCCTCCTCATAGGGGCCGCGCCTGCTGCCTGGCTGCAGCACTTTCAGGACACGAATCGCCCGCTCCAGCGTGATGGTGAGGACATCGCCCGGCGCCACCGCTTTCGACGGACTGGTGACCCGCTCCGCATTTATCCTCACCTGTCCGCTGCTGACCAGCTTGGCCGCCAGCGTACGTGTCTTGGTCACGCGGGCGAACCACAAGTATTTGTCCAGCCGCTGGCGGCCACCGGGGGATCCGGCGTCGGGTATGTTCCCGGGCGCGCGGCCGGACTTCAATCCTTGCCGTCCTTCTTTTCCATCTGTTGTTTAAGCGCCATCAGTTTGGCGAAGGGCGAATCCGGATCCGGCTCGCGATTGCGGTCACGCGGGCGTTCGGAAGAGGCAAATGCCCGGTTGCCGCGCTGATCGTTGTCGCGCCGGTTGCCGCCCGGCCGCCCGCCTTCGAAGCGCTTGCCGTGCTGGCGTCTGCCCTCTTGTCCCTTGCCGTCCTGCCCTTTGCCGCCCGGGCGGCCACCACGATTGCGGTCTTGCCGCTCGTCATCGTGGCGCTTGCGGAAGCGGTTATGGCCTTCGCGGCCAGCGGCCTCTCCGGCTCCGGGTTCTGGGGAGGCAGCCTGTCCGCCCTGGACGGGCGCGCCTGCTCCCGGTCCGCCGCGCCGCCCGCGATAGGGGCCGCGCCCCTGCTGGTCCTGTCCCTGCTGGTCGCGTCCCCGGGCATTGCGGTTACGGTTGTCGTGACGCCGCGGACCGGCCCGTTTGGGCCGCCAGACCTCGATCAGTTCCTCGGCAGCTTCAACCTCAGGTTCAGTGGCCGCTGTCGCGCCTTCAGTTGCGGTGGATGTCTCATCGTCTGCCGCAGCGGTGGATACGCTAACCTCGCCGGAGTCCGTTTCGACAGCCGGAGCATCTCCCGTTCCGGCAGCACCTGTCGTATTGGCATCTGCTTCAGATTGTGCGTCCGCTGGCGGCTCCGGAGATTCCGTTGCAGCCACCGCAGCCTCTTCGGTCTTCGGTTCGCCGACAGGAGCGGCTTCCTGGACGTCGTCCGTTGTGGCAGGCGCAGCGTCTGCGATGACCTGCGGCGCCTCGGCGGGCGCTGACGCGGTTTCCCCGCTGGCCGTTTCCGCAGTATCTTGCCCCGTGCTTTCGGTATCGGCGGTTGGTGTGTCCGTTGGCGTTTCGGTGACCGTTTCTCCGCTTTCGGCCGCGTCTGTCGCCTCTGTCGCAGCGCTGACCGGAGTTTGCGGCGCCGCCTCGATGAGCGGAACCGTGATAGCCGGGCCCTTGCGCTTTTCCATCGCGTAGCCGAGCGATTCCAGAATGCCGTTGAAGTCATCGCCGGAGCATCCCGCCAGCGACGTCATGGCCACGGTGACAACAAAGCCATCGCGGTCGGCGGTCCCGGCAGGCGCTTCGCCAACGCTCTGTCCGGGACGGTAGGCGACCGCCGGGCGGATCAGGTCGGCGAGCCGCTCGAGAATGTCGACGCGCACGGCCCGGGCGCCGCAAACGCGGAAGCCGGCGGCCAGAAACAGGTCGCGCGGGATTTCCGGATTGGCGGCAAAGGAGGTGCGGCCTGACATCGCCAGATGCGCCACCTCGTCGAGTGCGGCGGCCAAATCGCCGGTGTCGTTCTTCAGCGCCCAGAGTTGAGCTGCCAGTGTGCGGGGCGCGGGCTTGAGCAGCTGCGGGAGATAAATATGATAGGCGCCAAAGCGCACGCCGAGCTTGCGCAGGGAACCGCGCGCGGACTGGTCCAGCTCGCGCAATTCGCCGGCCACCTTCAGGCGCTCCAGAACGCCAAGCGCTTCGGCCACCTGAAAGGCAATGCCGCGGGCAAGCCCTTCCAGGCCCTCGCCGGTTTCCAGCGCCAGCACAGGCCCCAGAAGCTTCTGGACGTGCTGGGCGATCCACAAATCGAGCCGCCGCTGCACGCCTTCCAGCGCCGCACCGCTCAATTGCTCGTCGGCAAGCACGCGCACCAGCGGCTTGAGAATATGGTCGCCGGAAGACAGCCGGCCGATAACCTCGCCGAGCCAGCGGATCGAACCGTCGCGCGCCAGCACGAATGCCTCGTCGACGGCATCGCCCACGCGCTTGGCGCGGCCTTCGATCTCTGCTGCAAGGGCTTTCTGCGCAGCGGCGTTGAATGTCTTGAGCGCCTCGCCTTCCACCTGCGGGTCCGCTGTGAAACGGAAACCGTGCAATACGCCGACATGCTGGCTCTCGACCATCACGTCGCCCGTTGGTGTAATTTCCGCTTCCAGCATCGCATTCTCTCTAAGGCGCCGCATCAACACGCTGGTGCGGCGATCCACAAACCTGTTCGCCAGACGTTCGTGCAGGGCGTCGGACAGATTGTCCTCTACCTGACGGGTGACGTTCTGCCAATGCTCCGGATCGTCAAGCCAGTCCGGTCTATTGGCGATGTAATTGAATGTGCGGACCTGCGCAATCCGCGCCGACAGCACATCTATGTCGCCGTCGGTCCTGTCGAACATGGACAGATGCTTCTGGAACCAGCTGGCGGGCACATGGCCGGCGCGTACAATAAAGCCGAATAAGGTAAGTACAAGGTCCGCATGGGCCGATGGTGAAACTTTGCGATAGTCCGGCACCTGGCAGGCGTCCCACAGCCGGCCGATATCGGCGCGCGTTTTGGCATTGCGCTGCACGCCTTCGTCGCGGGCAAGAATATCGAGGACCATGACGTCCTCCGCCAGCGGCGCGCGCGTCAGCCCCGGTTCGCCGGGTTCCCGGTCCAGGGATTTCTGCAGCGCCTGGATGGACGAAAAATCCAGCTCGCTGTTGCGCCATTGCAGCATCGGCGTTGCATCGAAGCGATGGTTCTCGATTGCCTCGGCCAGTTCCGGCTCGAAAGGCAGGCAGCGACCGGTCGAGCCGAAGGTGCCGTCGCGGATGTGCCGGCCGGCCCTCCCGGCGATCTGGCCGAATTCGGCCGGGTTAAGCCGCCGGTATTGCCAGCCGTCGAATTTCTTGTCGCCAGCAAAGGCGACATGATCGACATCAAGGTTGAGACCCATGCCGATGGCGTCGGTCGCCACGATGTAATCCACATCGCCTGCCTGGTACATGTCGATCTGCGCGTTGCGCGTGCGCGGGCTCAGCGCCCCCATGACCACTGCTGCACCGCCGCGCTGGCGCCGGATGAGTTCGGCAATCGCATAGACTTCTTCCGCCGAGAAGGCGACGATGGCGCTGCGGCGCGGCAGCCGCGAGAGTTTGCGTTCGCCGGCAAACGCCAGATGCGACAGCCGCGGCCGCGAGACAATCCGCACGCCCGGCAACAACCGCTCGATCACCGTCCGCATGGTCTCGGCGCCAATGATCATGGTTTCTTCATAGCCGCGCCGGTTCAGCAGCCGGTCTGTAAACACGTGCCCGCGGTCGAGGTCGGCAGCAAGCTGGATTTCGTCTATGGCAACGAAGGCAACGTCGAGTTCGCGCGGCATGGCCTCGACGGTGGCAATCCAGTATTTCGGCCGCGGCGGCTTTATCTTTTCCTCGCCTGTAATCAGCGCCACATGCTGGGCGCCGACCTTCTCCACCACGCGCTGGTACACTTCGCGCGCCAGCAGCCGTAGCGGCAGGCCGATGATGCCGCTGGAATGTCCGAGCATTCGCTCGATCGCCAGATGGGTCTTGCCGGTGTTGGTCGGCCCAAGCACGGCGGTAACCCGCCGGGCGCGCTCCGCTGGCGGCAGCATCTTGCTCGTTAGCGTGTGAAGGTTCATCGCGGTCAGCTGTTATCCGGTTCCATCGCGCTGGTAGACCTGCGCTGGCGCGCGCTGCTTCGGGTTCGGCATCCAACCGCGACGAGCGGCTCCGGTAAACCGAAAAGTTCAATCCGTATCAGTTTGCGACACAAGTTCCCGGCCTAGCAAGCTACGCCCGCACCTCCGTGCGCACTGGCCACAAGATATAGCGTTGCCCCGGCGGTTGCCAGCCTGTCCGGGAGTGGCCCGGATCAACCAGGCGCTTGTGTTCCGATCGCTACGGCAAGGAATCGAACAGGGAGGGAACGAAACGCGTCCGAATCGCTGACTCGCCATGAGTCCTGCTTTGTTCCTACAACATATGGATGCACTTGTTGTTTCGATACCATATTTTGTGAAAATCCGAATCTGGTTCGGCTCATGCGGCGAATCCCGGACGGACTCCAATTGGTCTTTTTGTCAATCGCAAAGCTGGCCCGCTCTGCCGATTGCCGGGTGTGTAAGAATGCCGCTACAATGGCCCGGCCCCTCGCCCTGCTATTAACCTTTCGTACGCAAGGGAAACGAACCGGGCACGAATCGCTTGCGTTACCGGTTACGCTGTTTGTTCCAGCTGGATTGGACGCAATTTCGCCGACCGGTTGCGCCGGACGCTATTGTGGTGCGCTGCCATCCGGCTTGAATGGCGGTGAAGCGGAAACGGCAGGACCGGGTCTGTTAACCCCTGCAACTCAAAATGACACGTCCCCTCGGCGGCATCGTCAGAACGGGCATTTCGGCCTCGGGGCGGCGCCGCTGAACGGGCGCAGACATGCAAAACCCGGCGCTGCGATGGCTGCGCCGGGCTTGAAGAAGTCAGTAAAGCAATGATTGGTCCGGATCGATGCAGATCCTAGCGGGAGACCGTCGCCGTTCCGCTGTCGCCGGAGATCAGGAAGCGGTTGGCGGTGATCTCCACCATGCCGACCATGGTCTGGACCGCGATCTTGTAGGGGGCCATGACACGCGAGGCGCCCAATGGCGTCAGCCAGACTTCCATCTGCTTGTTCGACGCCATGAACTTCGTTGCGTCGCGTGCAGGCCGGTGGCCGGCGATCGGCACGTATCGCGCCTTGCACACGAAGGCCGGGCCGGCATAGCCCTTGGTCTGGACGTTACGCGTCCCGGCGTAACGGAGAGTGATATTGAAGCGCGTATAGCCGTCGAATACGGGCAACGTGCGGTTGCAGGCGACGGCTCCGGTCAATGGCCCCTTGCTGGAAACCGGAAAGACGAGTGCACTGAGGGGATCGATGATATTGCGGCGGTGACCGCCAGACAACGGAACCCGGCCCGGCCGTTCCGGGATCGGCGGGCTGATGTCGACGGCGCGGACGTTGCCGGCGTTCATGCCCATGCGGACAGTGCGGGTTTCGCGGGAATTCGAGGATGTAGTTGCATAGCCCGAGGGCAGGACCCGCCCGGAGCGAATGATGCCAGTCGATTGCGCGGCTCCCTTGGCGCTGGTGATCGCCTTGGCAATGCCGCTCAGCCGGGCGCGGGCCTCCACCTTGTAGGCGGCCGGTCCGAATACACCCGAAAGGCTGGCGTGCCCAAGGGTGAGACCGAGCATCTTCACGGAATAGCGCGCCGAAAGCCCCTGTGCTTGCGCCTGAGCGCCGGTGCTTAGCAGGCCAACCATGAGGGCGGCGCAACCGGCTGCCCGAAGCGCCGTGGCAAGACTGATACCTCTTAACGGATAGTTCACACTGGCGATCATTGGCGCATCCAAACAGAATCAGAGTTAACCATTTCAAACTCGTACCAATAGAAGTAAAATCTGACTGAATCGTGAACGGCTTGCGGCAGCCTTCCGAGCCTCGCGAGGAGAAGTGCGCGACAATTGCTTTCCGGACGAGTTGCGCGCGCTTGACGGATGCCCGTCATATACATATACACCCGCATCACATTCCGTCAGGCTTCTGTCAGGACCACGCCGCTGTG
>JAPOJR010000187.1 GCA_029978325.1 Alphaproteobacteria bacterium
ATGGCCGGATCGCGGTGCGCCTCCGGCCGTTGCTTTTGTCTATCCCTCGTGTACATCGATCAACGTGCCGTCGGGATCGGTCATCTGGAACTGCCCCAACGAACAGGATCGGGCGAACAGGTCCGCGAGCGCCTTTCCCTCAGCGCCTGTTGCAAGCGGCTCGGGCGCGATACGGGGGTTGTCGCCGGCAATGCGTTCCAGATCGGTTTTCAGGTCGGCGATGCTGTCGACGCGGAAGCCGAAGTGATCCATGCCCTGGGTGATGATGCCGGTGCCGTCATAATCCGTAATGTCCCACGGCATGATCACCAGCGTTACGTGGCCATCGGTCAGGTAATGGTTCCTGTCGCCGGGCTTGCGATCGATATTGGCTGGAGCGAGTTCGAATACATCGGCGTAGAACTCGGCCATGTCATCGGGATTCATCGTGCGGAAGGCGACGTGATCCACATGTCGCTTGTTGGCGTTGCCGTCATTCTCGACATAGACAGACGTGCGATTGGCCATGTTCTTTTGGGAAATATCGAACATGGTGCCATCGGGATCGTGGGTAGTGATACCGGCAAACGGCCGGGTTGACGGGCGCTTGAGCCATTTCACCGACTTGTATTTCCTGCCGATACGGTTGAAGGCTTCTTCGGAATCCTCCACCTCGATACCAAAGTGGTCGAGCCCGGCGCGGCGCCCGGCGCGGCGCGGATTGATGTTCAGGCCGACATAGCCATCGCCTACAGTGGTGGCGCGGGCCGGCCGCGTGTTCGGCGAGGTGCGCATGCCAAACAGGGCTTCGTAAAATTTGGCAAGCTCAGCATAGCGCTCGCTGACAATTGCAACGTGATTGATCTTTGCAAACATGATGCCTCCCGTCCGGTTCTGACCCCGGCGCAATTTCTTATTTGCGCAGTTTGGTACCGAAACTGGGGATTGGCAACATCTTTCGACCGGCCGGGAAGTCAGGCTCGGGCGTCTTCCAGCATCATCCGGGCAGCCTTCTCGGCAATGATCATCGTCGGCGAGTTGGTGTTGCCGGATGTGATCGTCGGCATCGCGGAGGCATCTGCGATGCGCAAGCCGTCCAACCCGCGTATGCGCAGCCTTGCGTCCGCAACTGCCATGGGATCGCTGTCCGCCCCCATTTTCGCCGTCCCCACGGGATGGAAGATTGTCGTACCAATGTCGCCGGCCGCACGCACCAGTTCCTCGTCCGTTGTCAGATGATCTCCGGGCTGGTATTCCTGCGGATCGTAGGGCTTCAGCGCCGGAGCGTACATGATGCGCCGGGTCAGGCGAATAGAGTCGACTGCGACACGGCGGTCTTCCTCGGTCGCCAGATAATTGGGCGCGATATCAGGCTGGACCAGAGGATCGCTCGACGTCACGTGGATGGAGCCGCGGCTCGTCGGACGCAGGTTGCAGACACTGACGGTGACAGCCGGGAAGGTGTGCAGCGGATCGCCGAACTTATCGAGCGACAGCGGCTGCACGTGATACTGCACATTCGGCATGTCGTAGTCTTCGCCGGACTTTGCAAAGATACCGAGTTGCGAGGGCGCCATGGTCAACGGCCCCTTGCGGAATAGCGCATATTCGATCCCCATCCAGGCACGCTTCATCAGCGACTGGTAATCGACGTTGAGCGTGCGGACGCTGGAGACGCGATAGATCGGCCGCAGCTGCAGGTGATCCTGCAGGTTCTCGCCGACGCCCGGCAGATGATGGATGGTTTCAATGCCGAGCCCGCGCAGGCGGTCGGCATCGCCGATGCCGGACAGTTCCATGATCTGCGGACTGGCGACCGCACCAGCCGACAATGCCGCCTCGCGCGCCACGTGCATGGTTTTAACAGCTCCGCTCTGACGTAGGCGAACGCCGGTTACGCGCCGGCCTTCGACAATTACCTTTTCGACATGCACGCCGGTCATCAGCGTGAGATTGGACCTGTTCAGCACCGGTTTGAGGAAGCCGCGCGCGGCGCTCCAGCGGCGACCGGTCTTGTGATTGACCTGAAAGTAGGACGACCCGTAATTATTACCGGTGTTGAAATCGTCGGTGCGCGGAATGCCGGTCTCAACGGCAGCTTCGGCCACCCTGTCGAGAATTTCCCAACGGATGCGCGCCGGCTCGACGCGCCATTCGCCGCCCGCGCCATGCAGGTCGCTGGCGCCGCCGAAATGGTCCTCGTGGCTCTTGTAGAGTTCCAGCACATCATCCCAGCCCCAGCCTTCGAGACCGAGCTGGCGCCAGCCGTCGTAATCCGTCGACTGCCCGCGCATGTAGATCATGCCATTGATGGCCGAACAGCCGCCAATAACCTTGCCGCGCGGATAGGCCAGGTCGCGCCCGTTGAGACCGGGCACCTTGCCGGTGCGGAACATCCAGTCGGACCGCGGATTACCGATCGCGAACAGGTAGCCGACCGGAATATGGAACCAGATCCAGTTGTCGTTGCCGCCCGCCTCCAGCACCAGAACGCGATTCTTGGGATCGGCACTCAGCCGGTTGGCCAGCACGCAGCCGGCAGAACCCGCGCCAATAACGATGTAATCGAACTCTGTCCCGTCCGGCGGATTGGCGATTGGCATGTCCGTCTCTGTCGTTGTTCCGTCGCGCACTTTATTTTCTGCGGCGCAGGTTTATCGCGCATTCACTCCCGCCGCAAACCGTCAGGAGAACGCTTCAGTACCCCCGCGCCCAATCGAGCACATTCTCCAACGGCTTGCCGTCGACATAGGCGCCGAGGTTGCGCAGGAACAGTTCGACCGAGGCGCTGGTCTGCCGGTCGGTTCCGGCCGAAACATGCGGGGTGATCAGGACGCGCGGATCGGTCCATAGTTCTTCCGGCGGGTCGCGTTCGAATTCGCCGTCGTACACATCCAGCGCAACGCCGCGCAGGCGATCTGCTTTCAGAGCTTCCAGGAGCGCCGCTTCGTCGATGATCTCGCCGCGTGCGACATTCAATAGTATGGCGCCGGGCTTCATGGCGCCCAGGCGCTGCGCATTGATGAGATGGGTCGTTTCCGGCGTCCACTGGCAGCAAACCGCCACAAAATCCGCCTCGCCGAGCAGCCTGTCCAGGTCACCGGGACCAGCGAGTTCCGCGAAGGGCGCGGGCGGAACCCCGGCCGCCGGGCTGCGGCGCGTTCCCACCACGCGCATGCCGGCCGCAGCGCAAAGTTGCGCAACATCCTGACCGATGCCACCGGCGCCAATGACGCATATCGTCTTGCCGAGAATCGAAAGCGGCCTGTAGCTGTGCTTGGTAAATTGCCGCGCCGTGCGGTCGGTTTCAGCGCGATTGAAACCCCGCGTGAAATGCAGGATGCCAGCCAGCACATATTCGGACATGGCCCTTGTGTTTCCGAGCCCGCGCCCTGTCGTCACGATTACATCACTGCCCCACAGGTCACCGAGCAGGAGGTTACTTGCCCCCGCGGCGCGCTGGTGAAACCATTTCAGGTTAGGCGAGCGGGCGCGCAGGTCAAGCGGATAGGGCCAGCCACCATAGATGATTTCGGCTTGCGCCAGCAGGCGGTCGCGCTCTTCGCGCGTGCCCTGACCGTTAGATTCGGGGACGAGATAGTGAGCCGAGGCGTAGGCATTCCAGGTGTCCCTGATTTCGCCATCGAACCAGTCACAGGCGTCCGTATAGCGGATACGCTGATCAACCGCCTCAATGCGCCGGGCGTCGTCAGCGTTCAGGCGCTGTATCCCGAGCACGTTTATCGTGTGCATGCAGCTCTCCCTGACCGCGTTTTTCCTCGTTGCGCGCCACGGCGGCAACGACATCCGGTGGCGGCACCACACCCATGGAGATATACACGTTCATCAACGCTTCGACCCCGCCCTCGGCCGGAGACACCCAATCCAAGGGCACATAAACCAGCGCACCGCCGATCGGAACGGGGGCACTGGGTACCATGATGCCGACATAGGGCCTGCCATTGACTGTGACAGGCTCGCTCGTCGGCATCAGGGCAAACACCGCTGCACCGTTTTCCCCGCCGAAAAATACCCAGACCGGCTGCATGTTGCGTAGTTCGCTGGACTGTTCCGGCGAGAATATCCCAACGATACGCTTGGCGAGGTCGAGTATCCGCGAGACAAACGGAATGCGCTGCATGGCCTGCTCGACCCAGCCGATCAGCAGCGGCCTTGCTCCCGATTCCACCAGCGACCCAAGCAGCAGGATCGACGCCAGCACAATAAACAGGCCAAGCAGATACGCCACCGCAATAGATGGCGAAAAACCGAAGCCCAGCGAAACGATGAACTTGCCGAACGAGCTGTTGGGCCCCGCATAGGTGAACAGAAACTGGCCAAGCCAGATCACGATCACCACCGTGATGAAGATCGGCAGGAGGACCAGAAGGCCTGCAAGGAATATCCGAAAGAGCCGGGTCATGAACTGCTCTCTGCTGCTATCAGGCCGCCGCCTGCTCCGCCACTCGTCTAGGCTACAGGGTAATGCGGCCCTCCGCGACCGCAAGATAGTATTCCCAGCCGCGGACGGGCTCATGCACCCTGTCGTCGCCATTGCGGCGCGTCGCCTCCTCCGGCGTAAAGTATTTCGGCTCCATGCCTGCCGCCCGCGCCTTGAGTTGCACTTCCGCGGCCTCCTCCATGAATATGGCGTTGACGCAGGCATGCGGGATCGACTGCCCGACGGCGAGCATTCCGTTGCCGCGCAGGATAACCCCCTGGCAGTCGCCGAGCACATCTGCAACGTGGGCGCCCGACTCCGGATTGGTCACGAGATAGGGTTCGTCATGCACCGGCACAACATGACCGAGATTGGCGCCGAACCCATGGGCAATGCGCAGCGGCTCGGAAGCGGCGGAATAGGCCGCGACATTCCGCGGGTGGCCGCGGGCGATGGACATCACATCGGGCCGCGCCTTGTAAACAGCCAGATGCATGTGGAATTCCAGCGGCGGGTGATCGCCACCGCCGACGCGGTTGCCATTCTGGTCGAATTCAACAAGCTCGTCCGGCTCGACAATACCGAGCGCCTTGCGCGGGGTTATCATCATCAGATCGGTTCCCGGCACGCGGCAGGTGATGTGTCCGAAACCTTCAACGATGCGAAAGCGCGCCAGCACCCGGCAAGCCTGGGCGACTTCCGCACGCAATTCGGCTGAACTTGAAAATTCCACCATCGCGCTTTCTCCTTGTCGCACGATTCAACATCAGGCGGCGGAGGTGCGGTCACACCAGGAAACGCCCGCCATCAACTATAATTCGCCCGCCGGTAGAAGCCTTCAGGTGCGTAATGCAGGCCATGATCGCCAGGGCAACATCTTCCGGCTCGGTGACCTTTTTCAGCGGCGTTGCCTGCGCCAGCTTTTCAAGCTCCGTCCGGCCGCGTCCGGCGACGAAATCGGTGGCGACAGCACCGGGGGATACCGCCATGACGCGGATTTCCGGTCCCAACGCCCGCGCCAGCGACAAAGTCATCGTGTCAATCGCGGCCTTTGACGCGCAATAGGCAATGTTGCTGCCGGACCCTGAAAAGCCGGATATGGACGAGACGTTGACGATAACACCGTCGCCACTGGCTTTCAGCAGCGGCGCACACTGGCGCATCATCGAATATGGCCCGCGCAAATTGGCTGCGAGCATGGCATCCATGAAGTCCTCGTCCAGCGCCTCGAGATTGGCGTGGGCAATGGGTTTGGTGAAACCGGCACTGTTGACCAGAACATCAAGCCGCCCGAACTGTTCGGCAACAGCCCTTGCGGCGGCGGCGGTGCTTGCCTTGTCCTCCAGCCGGATCTGCTGGATCGCGTGCCCCGCGCCGGGGAGGCTGGCGCACAGTGCTTGAGCACGATCCGCGCCATTGTAGTAACCGATCATGACGCGCGCGCCGGCTTCCGCCAGCATCCGCACGGTTGCTGCGCCAATGCCATTGCTGCCGCCAGTAACGATTGCACATTTTCCGGTCAGTTGGGTCATGGTGTCATCCTGCCGTCCTGGTTGAAGCGCCAGGATCATCCTGTTCACGAGAAAAGGTCCCGCATCTCGCGACGCTCATGCGGGATGACAACCTCAGGCATCACACGTTCCATTCGCCGCTCGAATAGCCTTCCATACATTGTGAGAATTGTAGGGCAGATCGAGTTCGTTGACGCCAAGCGGGCGCAAGGCATCAATGACCGCATTGGTGATTGCCGGAACAGACCCTGTTGCACCTGCCTCGCCGACGCCCTTGGCGC
>JAPOJR010000188.1 GCA_029978325.1 Alphaproteobacteria bacterium
CGGGGGTGTAGATGTTAGGACCGTTGGCTGGTCGGCTTATAGAATTCCCGGTAGACGTCGTTGCGCGTCAACCCGATATCCTGCAATTGGTAATCGGACATTGCTGTCAAATCGGCGAATTCCTGGCGACGTTTTTGCCATTTTTTCAGGATATCGATGAATTTAGACCAGATATCGGTCGAAAGTTCCGGTGCTTTTACAGACGGAGAGTAACTGGAGATTGTGCCCATGGTAAGTTGTCCTTTCAGGATCGTTCCATGGCACATAGATTGGTCTGCGCACGGCGCTGACAATGTTACTTGCTGCATTGCAGCATAGCGTTTTTTGCATAGGCTCGGGCAGATCCCGATCTGATTCGATCGGGAGTTGCTCCAGAAGCACGGGCCGGCATTTAGGCAACTTCGGCCCGCGTCAGCCCTGCTGCACCGGCCTGTAAAGTGAGGCAGTTCAGCGGGTTTGAGCCCTAGCCGGGGTCAAGCAATGCTGCAGGCGTCGTCGAAAGCCAGTTTGGGATGGCGGCCGAACAGCTTGCTCGGGTCGCCCTTGCCGAGGTTCACCAGGAAATTGCTGCGCCAGGTGGTGCCGGCGAAAAAGGCGGCGTCCAGCTTGGCGTTGTCGAAGCCGCTCATCGGGCCGCAATCCAGCCCCATGGCCCGCGCGGCCAGCATCAGGTAGGCGCCTTGCAGCGTACCGTTGCGGAAGGCGGTCTCGTGGGCCAGTTTCTCGCTGCTGGTGAACCAGTTCTTTGCATCCGGGCTGTGTGGGAACAGCTGCGGCAGCTTTTCATAAAAGGCGCCGTCATAGGCGACGATGACCGTCACCGGTGCGGCGATGGTCTTTTCCATATTGCCGCTGGAAAGCGCGGGCCGCATGCGCTCCTTGCCCTCTTTTGAGCGAACAAATACGAACCGCGCAGGCGAGCAGTTGGCCGACGTCGGGCCCCACTTTGTGATGTCGAACAGTTGCTGCAACATCGCATCGGTGATTTCGGGTTGGTCCTCGGCCCAGCCATTCTGGCTTCGGGCTTGTAGAAACAGCAGGTCCAACGCGGCTTGGTCGATCTTCATGTTTGGGCGGCTTTCCTTGAAACAGGGCGCATCGTGCGTAGCGTGCGAGCGATCCTAGCGCCGCCGCAGCGGTCGGCAACCCTGCTGTCCGCCGCCTGCCGATCAATCGAACGAGGTAAAGACGCCTTTGCCGGTCTTTTGCTGGTCGAACAGGGTATAGGCCTCCGCCGCGTCGGCAATGTCCCAGTGGTTGGTGAACAGGCTGTCGATGTCCAGCTTGCGGTCGGCGACAAAGCGAGCGCAATCCGCCAGGCCCATTTTCGAGAACGTCCAATGCCCGACGACCGTGACCTGCCGGAAGATCAGGTCGGGCATGACTTCGATCTGCAACTGGCCACCGACGCCGACCATGCAGGACGTGCCCCAGACGCGGGTTGAGCGTACAGCGGCGCGGCGGGCGTCGGCAGACGACGTGCAGTCCATCGTCCTGTCAGCGCCCTCGCCATGGGTCAGGTCCATGATGGCCTGCACCGGATCGACGGCCGTCGGGTCGATGGCGACGTCCGCGCCTTTCTCCAGCGCCATTTGCCGGCGGTCGGCGGACAGGTCGACGGCAATGACGCGCGCGCCCATCTCCACGGCCATCACGGTGGCGGACAGGCCGACCGGGCCTTGTCCGAAGATCGCAATCGTCTGGTCGCCCTCCAGGCTCAGCCGCTTCAACGCGCCATAGGCCGTGCCGGTGCCGCAGGCAATGGCTGCGCCAGCGGGGAATGAGATTGCGTCGGGCAGGCTCACCAGCGAATGGGCCGCGACCCGCATATACTTCGCATGCGCGCCATGGCCGCCGTAGCCATAGGCCACAGCGCCGTCCAGGCACAGTTGCGTCCAGCCGGAGCTGCAATGCCGGCAGACGCCGCAGCCGTCATAGTGGTGGTCCATCACCCGGTCGCCGATGCGCGCCTCGCGGTCCGTAACGGCGGAGCCGACGGCGACGACCACTCCGCACGGTTCGTGCCCGGCTATCACCGGCCCGTCGACCTGCGTGGCGCCGACGGCGACACGGCCGTTCGGGCTGCGGTAGGCGCCAAGGTCCGTGCCGCACATGCCCGAGGCCTTGATCTCCAGGATCACGTCGCGCGGGCCGGGGGTCGGATCGGGAAAGTTGACCACGTCCAACTGGCGATTGCCGAGAAATGTAATCCCTTTCATCCGAAGGCTCCTGGATTGGTTCGGTTGCGACTGAGCGCACGATAGCGGGCAAGCCCGGGCGGCGGCAACCGGGTTGCAGTCCGCCCGGCAGGCATCCTGCCGGCCTATTGCGCCGAAGCGAACCAATTGCCCGCAGACGATTCGATCCACTCGCTGCCAGCAGTAAATGCAGCGCCGGCAGGATGGCCGCCGGCGGCAACCTTTGCGGCTTCGGTGCGCAGCATTTTGCGGAGCATGATCACGCCGCGGTCGCTTGCGCCCAGGTGTTCCTCGGAATGGAAGGTGATGCGGCCCTGGCCCACCTGGGCTTCCCAGTCTCCGGGCATATCCTGGTGTTCGCGCTCGGTCAGTTCGGACCAGAGCCGTCCGCCAAAGCGCGACCGGATCCGGCCAAGCACGCCGGCTTCCCGCACCCGTGCCGCCGTATAGACCGTGTAGGTCTCGGAATCGATCGGCAGCGTCCAACCGATGCTTTCGCAGCGCCCGGGCGTCAGCCGTGGGCTGGCGACGACGCGCACGGTCGGCAGCACGGTTTCGGAGATGCGGTTCAGCGTGCCGCCGTTGTCCAGTTTGCGCACCTGGTAGGAGCGGACGCCCAGCGCGAAGGTTTCGAACCGGACGTCCGGAACGATCCCCATCGCGCCGACGAATTGCGTGCCGCTGAAACCGTCGTGCAGTACCGGCACGTGCAGCGGGTCCATGACATTTTCGAAGTGTTGCAGCCAGTTACAGGGCGCAACCGGGCCGCCGCCGGTGCCGATGCCTTGATCATCGGCCTCAACGAACTCGCCATCGTCCAATTCTTCCAGCACTTGGAACCGCGGCAACAGCGGCTTGTGCTCCGGCGGTCCGAGATAGGCGAAGATCAGGCCATAGCGCTCCTCCACCGGATACCAAGGTTGGCGCACCTTATGCTTGAACGAGGCGCCGTTGCCGGGTTCAACCGGCATGTCGAGGCAATGGCCCTCTGCATCGAACAGCCAGCCGTGATAGCAACACCGGATGCCCCGCTCTTCGACCTTGCCGTAATAGAGAGTGGTGCCGCGATGGCAGCAGCGGGGATAGAGCAGGCCGGCGCGGCCGCCGCCATCGCGGAACAGGATCAAATCTTCGCCCAGGATCCGAACCGGCCTGGGCCGGCTCGTCGCATCGCTGGCCAGGCCGACCGGATGCCAATACCGCCGCAACAGTTCGCCCATGGGCGTGCCGCGCTCGACGCGGGTCAGCCCGGCCTCATATTGCGGATTGGGCAGGTGATAGGCTGAGCCATCCTGGCGCTGTGACGGCATGGGTGCGCACCTCGTTCGGTTGTTCGGGGAGCAGCGTGCGGATGCCGGCCTTGCGGGTCAATAGCCGCCGTTACGGTCCACCATGCCACGGACGCGCGGCTCAGTCATGCCCGTTGCCGGCAAGTGCACGGCGGAAATCGGCCTCGATAAATGCCGCGACCGCCGGGCTGGCCGAATCGAGCGCGGCGACGCACGGCACCGGATGTTCGATCAGGCGCTGCACCGCCTTGGGATCGGCCGACCGGGGTACGCTGGGCAGGTCTGCGAGTGGAACCTGCAGGCTGCCCATGCAACCGATCCGCCCGTCCGTTGCCTGGCGGACCTTGGCCAGTCCGCAGGGCGCCTGGCAATGCGGGCCTGAAAAGGGAGTGTCGTAAGCGGTCAGGTTGCGGAACCGGCCTTGCAGCACTTCGCTGGGCGCTGAGGTGTAGATGGCGACGCCCGGTGTTCCGAACAACTTGGCGATATGGGCCGGGCCGCTGTCGGCAAAGACGGCATAATCAAATCCACGAACCGCAGCCACCAGGTCGGCGATGGTGGCGAAATTGTCGAGCATGCGCAGGTCTTGGCTGCGAATCCCTGAGAGAGCGGAGGCCATTAACCGGCCCTGGTTTTGATTGCTGTTCAGGCAGACGGTCAGGTCGCCATGCGGCGCCAGGGCGCTGACGATGGCGCTGACGGTTGCCACCGGCAATGTGCGCAACGGCGAACTGGCCAGCGGCAGAATGCCGATTTTCGGTTTCCGGCCGTGCGGCAATGCCCGCGGTTGGGCAGAATAGGCGTCGCTGGGGCCGATCCCGAACGCCTCCAGCATCGAAGTTTCGAAATCGACCGGCGAGGTATCGATGTCCCAGGTCGCGGACATGTGACCGAGGTCGAGGACATAGTCGAACCGGGCAACCTCACCATGCTCGAACCAGAGCGAGCGCACGTCCAGGCGGGGGTTGCTGGCGATGATGTCATAGGCTGCGCCGGCGCAGGCGACGGTGATCGTGCGGGGGCGGCGCTGCTCCAGCAGGGCTTGCAATGCCATGGTTGCCTGGGTGCAATCGCCCAGGGCCTGGGTCGGCAGCAGGACCAACAGAGTCTTGGCGGTAAAATCGGTTTTGGCCCAATCGGCGATCGACAGGCAGGGCAGGCGCACGGTTTCGGTCGCCAGCTGCACTTTCGGATTCGATTGCAGCGCCTGGACCGCGAATTGCTGCACGTTGGTTAGGTAAATAGCGCCAGCTTTGCCGGCCTGATCGGCGCGCTTCGAGGCATTGGGAATGCCAAAGCGAAAGGCGGACGCGGCGCGGAAGGCAATGAACCGCGTCTGACTTTGCACGGTGTCGGCCACGTGGCAGGTCTCCCCGATGGGTCGTAAGAGGTCTGGGCCAAAACGCAAAACGGGCGATCCGAAGACCGCCCGTTCCGCTTCGCACCGAAGTGCGAGAAGCATCAGCCTGAACTAGAAGTTCAGCGCAACGCCACCGACAATGCCGAAACCGGTGAAGTCGACGTTTGGGTTGATCAGATCGCTGCTGCCAGCGTACACGGCGGTGCCTTTGATCGCGACGCCCGGGCCGACGCTGTAGCTAGCGCCGAGCTGGACCACAATCTGGTTGGCGTCCGGACCAGCCGCACGTTCGGCTGTGCCGTATGCGCCGGTCAAAGACACGCCCATCGGGCCGTCTACATAAGAGATGCCAGCCGCGAAGGTGTCCATGCTGTCGCCGCCAACGACGCTTTGGCCGTTGTGATGGCCCCAGGCGACGGCGGCTTCAAAGCCACCTGCACCAATGCGGAGACCCAACGTGGTCGCCCACACAGAGTCTTCACCGCCAGTGGCTAGACCGTTGTGGTCACCGACATACTGACCGGTAGCCGACACGCGGACGCGCATGTCGTCAAACTTCTGATCGAAGTTGATGCCAGCGGCGAACACGTCTTCCATGGTGAGGCCAGCGTTCTGGAACTCGTTCGGCACCTGGCCATCACGGTCCTGGCTCGCATCCGGCGAATAGGAGAAACCGACCTGAATGCCGGACATGCGCGGGGAAATCCAGCGGATCTTCTGCGCATCGTTGTCGATGGTCGCCAAACGGCTGGTGTTCAGCTGGTTCGACGTACCGCCGCTGAACCAATAGAAAGCGGTGTCGCCCTCTTCCAGGCCATAGCCCTGGTCGATGTCAACGCCATAGTGCATGGCATAGGCTGGGCCGTTCTCGGAACCGAGGACGATCTCACCGAACGAGCCGCGGACGAACAAATAGTTTTCGTCGATCTGGTCGCCGGAGGTGGCGGCTTCGAGCTGAACGTTGACGCCGAAGGTCAGGCCGTTGTCAGTGGTCATCGAGCCAACGAAATGAATTTCGCCGTCTTCCTGAACGTCAAGGGCGTTGGCATAACGGTTGCCATTATCGCCATCGGCGTCTTGGAAAATCAATCCAACCCACTGCTCGTAGTAGCCGCCAACATTGATCGAAATCGGCTTGGCTTCGGCGAGGGCACCCTGGGAAGCCAAAGCACCGGCGGCAATCAGCGCGCTGGTGGCAAGGAGGTTCTTTTTCATATTCAACACCTATCGTTGAAGTTTGATCCTTTGACGCCCAGCGGCATCACCGGAATTTGTTGAACGCCCCGCACATCGGGCCGTCTCGAAGGTGCATACCGCTTTAAACGATTGACGGTCAATGCAT
>JAPOJR010000189.1 GCA_029978325.1 Alphaproteobacteria bacterium
CGGCGGTGAAGGAATAGACCGAGATGAACATGGTCTTGGTGAAATTGTCCGGCGTCGTGTCGACGTAGCGGCCCGTCAATTCGTCCTTGTCGGAGAAGGCGATGCAGTGGACGACGAAGTCGAGCTTGCCCCATTTCTTGGCTAATTCGGCAAACACGGCGTCCATGGACGCGGCATCAGTTACATCGCAGTGCCCGGCAACATAGGCGCGTTCGCCAAGACCCTCTGCCAGCGGCTTGACGCGCTTTGCCAAAGCATCGCCCTGATAGGTGAACGCCAGGTCGGCGCCGGCATCGTAGCATGCCTTTGCTATGCCCCAGGCAATCGAGCGGTTGTTGGCTACACCAAGAATCAACCCGCGTTTGCCGACGAGAATGCCGCCCGAGGCGCTAGCCGGGGTTGAAGTCGAAGTATCTGTCGCTGACATACCTGTTCCCGTTAAGTGCAATGATCGTGAATGAACGTAGTCTGCCGTTTAAGGGCAAGTGGTGATTTAGGCAATACTGGCAGGCCGTCCAGATTGTTGGTTTGCCGGCGCCACGCGCAGATTCGGCTTCAATTGATGTTACTTTTGGGGAAGAATGTTCACGAAAGCATTGGAAGGGCGCTGATCCATGAAAATTTGTATCTTTGGGGCCGGTGTAATCGGCGGAATTCTGGCTGCAGCCTGTTCGCGCGCCGGTCACGAGGTAAGTCTTGTCGCCCGCGGGCCGCATCTGGAAGCGATCAGGGCCAATGGCCTGACCGTGGCGACTCCGGCCGGACGGGAAACGTTCAAACTCATGGCCTCCGACGATCCGGCAGATCTCGGGCCGCAGGATTTCGTCATCGTTTGCACCAAGACGCCCGCTTTGCCGCAGGTCGCCGCGACCATCGGGCCGCTGTTGGGGCCTGACACGCAGGTGGCCTTTTCCGTCAACGGAATCTTCTGGTTCTACGGTGACGGGTTTCAGCCTGCCGGCAAGCCGCTGGACATGAGCCGGCTCGATCCAGACGGGGCGCTGCACAGGGCCATCGGAGCGGACCGGGCCATGGGTCTTGTCGCCTGGGCGGGCGGCGAAATACGCGAGCCGGGTGTGGTCAATGCTCGGGCTGACGGCAAGTTTGCCCTTGGTCACGCCCTGCCGGAGAAGGTCGGTGTTGCAGAAAAGCTGGTGCATGATCTGGCCATCAAGGAATGGGAGGTGGTCTTTGCTCCCGATGTGCGCGTGCCGATGTGGACGAAATTCATGACCATCGCGGGCAATTTCGCGACATCCGCCCTGACCGGTGGCACGATTGCCCAGGTTCAGGGAGATCCGCAGACGCTCGAGGTCTCGATTGGCCTGCAGGGAGAGGCCAATACGCTGGCCCGCGCCCATGGCTTTGCCGATATACCGTTCAATCCGGATGCGATGCGCAAGAATCCGAACACGATTCCGCACAAGCCGTCCATGTTGCAGGACCTTGAACGCGGCAGATTCATGGAAATCGACAGCGCCTATCTGATAACGCAGGACCTGGCCAGGCAGGCCGGCATTGCAACGCCTGTCCACGATATAGTGACCCCGCTGCTGGTGCTGCGAGCGAAGTTGGCCGGCTGCCACCAAGCGTGACGCCGGCTATGGCCGTCCCGGGCGACACTTACATGCTGTCGCGCGGCCGGTAGGGTCGGGACGCCTGCCACTTGCGCATCAACTCGTCGAGGTCGCTGTCGCTGCCCTCAGGCAGGACTATTTTCAGCGTCACCAGCAGGTCGCCGGCGCTCTTGCCGCCTGTATCCGGCAATCCCTTGCCGCGCAGGCGCAGGGTGCGGCCGCTGCTGGAGCCGGCAGGAATCTTCAGTTCCAGCCGTCGGCCCAGAGTCGGAACTTCCACTGGTCCGCCGAGTACTGCTTCGTAGAGCGTGATCGGCAGTTCCAGCCGCAGGTCACGGCCGTCGATCTCGAAAAGCTTGTGTTTCGCGATCTGGATGGTGACAAGCGCATCGCCCGATAGGCCGCCACCTGGTCCGGGCTGGCCCTGGCCTTTCAGCCTGATCTGCTTGCCCGACTCGATACCCGCCGGGATTTTCACATCCAGCGACTTGCCGGATGGCATGATGACCCGTTTCATCGCGCCTTGCGCTGATTCTTCCAGCGTGACCCGCAGGGACGCATTCAGATCTTCACCTTGCCTCGGGCCTGAGCGTCCGCCACCGAACAGGTCGGAAAAGAAATCCGAGGCGCCGAAGCCGCCGGGTCCGCCACCCATGCCGCCACCCATGCCGCCACCCATGCCTCCTCGGGGACGGCCGCCAAAACCGCCGGTACCGAATTCGAATTCATAATGCTGGGCGCCGCCGGGACCTGTATTTGTGCGATAGCCGCCCGCGCCGGGATGAAAGCCCTCGAAACCACGGGGCTTTCCCTCGGAGTCAATTTCGCCGCGGTCGAATTTCTTTCGCTTTTCGTCCTCGCCGATGACCTCATAGGCCTGATTGGCCTCGGCGAATTTCTCCTTCGCCTTGGGATCATCCTTGTTCTGATCGGGATGATACTTCTTGGCCAGGGTCCGAAAGGCCTTCTTGATCTCGGCGGCACTGGCCGTTTTCGTAACGCCCAGAACGCTGTAGGGGTCGCGTGCTGCCATTCTCTTGCCATTGCTGCGCCGCGCGGTGACGGGCGGGATATGTCCACCGCAAACGCATGTGTCTTGTAGGAGCCCAGTTTCTGCTGCCTCATATCGAGCGCGGCATTTTTGTCTCATCCAGTATGTGGGTTCTGCCAGGCTGATTCGCAAGGCGGCCCGTCCGGGCAGCTTGTTCCACGACTATTTCCCACATTTGCCAAACTGGTCTACAAGCCATTCGGTCCTGAGAGGCCAATATCTGCACAGCCCGGCTTGAACCCATGTCCCATAATACATTTGGTCACCTTTTCCGCGTCACCACCTTCGGCGAAAGTCATGGGCCAATGATTGGCTGCGTCGTCGATGGATGCCCGCCGCTGATCGAATTGACCGAGGCCGATATGCAGGGCTGGCTCGACAAGCGCCGTCCCGGGCAGTCCCGTTTCACTACCCAGCGTCAGGAGCCGGATCAGGTGCGGATCGTTTCCGGGGTCATGGTGGATGAAAAGACAGGAAAGCAGGTCACAACCGGCGCCGCCATCGGGCTGATCATCGAAAATGTCGACCAGCGCTCCAGGGACTACGGCGAAATCCGGCACCAATACCGGCCCGGCCATGCCGATGTGACCTATGACGCCAAATACGGCATACGCGACTATCGCGGCGGTGGCCGCTCCAGCGCCCGCGAAACCGCGATGCGCGTCGCCGCTGGCGGCATCGCCCGCAAGGTCGTGCCGGGCATGAGAATCCGCGGCGCACTCGTGCAGATCGGCCCGCACAGGATCGATCGCTCCAGATGGGATTGGGCCGAGGTCGATCGCAATCCCTTCTTCTGCCCGGATGCCAGGGCGGCAACGGAATGGGCGGACTATCTGGACAGCGTCCGTAAGTCCGGCTCCTCCTGCGGCGCAGTGATCGAAGTGGTCGCTGAAGGTGTTCCCCCCGGACTTGGAGCGCCGATCTACGCCAAACTGGATTCGGAACTGGCTTCGGCCTTTATGTCGATTAATGCGGTCAAGGGCGTCGAAATTGGCCATGGCATGGCAGCTGCGGAACTGACCGGTGAGGAAAATGCCGACGAAATGCGTATCAGCAATGAGGGTTTCCCTACCTATACGTCCAATCATGCCGGCGGAATCCTGGGCGGCATTTCCACCGGCCAGCCGGTCGTCGCGCGCTTCGCGGTCAAGCCGACATCCTCCATCCTGACCGACCGGAAGTCAGTGGACCGCTTTGGCCAGGAGGTGGATATTCGCACCAAGGGACGGCATGATCCGTGTGTCGGCATTCGGGCCGTTCCGGTCGGCGAGGCGATGATGGCCATCGTCCTGGCCGATGCGTTCCTGCGCCATCGCGGGCAGACCGGCGCTCCGGAAGCGCGCTGGCCTTTCCCGCGCTGATCTGTCGGGTAAACGGCACAACATTGAGGCCTGACGGTCCATGTTTGACAAATATCTATACGCGCTGGGCCGGGGCATTCGCGGAGTTCGCGAAGCCTTGGAAGAGCAGCAGCGCGCCAGTGAACCGGATCCGGCAAAGGCGCGCGACATCACGCCTCCTAAACCGCAGATGCAGCCTGCTCCGACGATTGAAATGCGGCCAGACGGAACAACAGTAAGTGGGCCCGTCGCGGGGACGCCTCTCGACGGTGCGCTGCTCGGATCACGGGTACTGGTCATGGGCATCGTCAACGTAACGCCCGATTCCTTCTCCGATGGCGGCCGGTTCGCCGACACGCAGCGAGCCATTGATCACGGCATCGGCATGGTTGAAGACGGCGCGGATATCGTCGATGTGGGCGGCGAATCCACCCGCCCGGGTGCAATTCCTGTCTCGGCTGAAGAAGAACTGGAGCGAATTCTACCGGTGATCAGGGGCATAGCGGCAAGCACCAGAACGCCGGTGTCCGCCGACACGATGAAAGCCGCCGTTGCTGCCGCGGCTATCGATGCCGGCGCCCGTATCGTCAACGATGTCTGGGGTTTCCAGTTCGATCCGGAGATGGTGCGCGTCGTCGCTGCCAATGGCGTTCATTGCGTGCTGATGCACAATCGCGAGACGGACGATCCGTCTGTCGACATGTTCGCAGAGGTCAGGGACTTTCTGTCCCGGTCGGTCGACCTGGCGCTGGGTGCCGGCGTTGCTCAGGACCACATCATTCTCGATCCCGGCATAGGCTTCGGCAAGACGAATGACCAAAGCCTCGAGATGGTGCGCCGGCTGGGCGAGCTGAAGCGGCATTTCGACATGCCAGTGCTGCTTGGGTTGTCGCGCAAGCGCATGATCGGCAATGCGACGGGACGCCCTGCTGGCGGCCAGCGTGATCCCGGAACCCTTGCTGCCAACCTGTTCGGCATAGAGCAGGGCGCCGACATCATACGCGTCCACAATGTTCCGGTACATGTGGACGCGTTGAAGGTGCGTGCAGCGCTGCTCGGAAGCAGCGCTCGCGAAGGCTAGATCCTGCTGGCCAGCCGGATCACCTTCCGCGAATAGGCTGTGTGGCTGCAAGAACCAGCCAGTCCCTTGTTGTGCAGCACGGCAGAACCGCATTTGCGGTAGGAAATCGCCAGATGCTTCATGCCCCAGTAGAGGCCTGCGCCGCAGGAGCGAAGCGCCGATGCCGGGCCTCGGTAGCCGAGGCCGCGCGCAGTGCGTGGCTTGATCTGCAGCGGTCCAAGTTCTCCGCGGCGGCCGACAGCACGGCAATTGCCGCGGCTTTCCGTGGCAATGACCGCCAGCGCCAACCGGACTGGAACGCCATGCCGGCGGGCGGCCGCGGCAAAGCGTGCTCGTGAGCCGCTCAGGGCGACGCCACCGCCTTTGCGCTGAGGCTTGGCAGCGCGCCGTTTGGCTTTGGTCGCTGGCTTTGCGCTATCGGATCGGCCAGCATTCCATCCGGTATTGTCCTTGCGGAAAAATGCCGCCGCATCTTCGGCTTTTGATGGATTGGTTGAAAAAGTGAATGCTGCCGCAATAATTCCAAAGACTGCGCCAGCGCGCAGCAAAATGCCCAATGATGTCATGAATACCTCTTGTTGCTTTTTGAGCGCTGCGAAACGGCGCTTCGGAACGCCCCCCGTTCCGGGCGCTTGTGTGCCGGTCATTCAAGACCATTTCTTGTCGCGCGAGGCGATATGGGTAATATCCGCTTAAGTGGGAAAACAACCCCGAATTTTCATGTGGTTGCAATGTTGCGCGTGCATGCGGCGTTCGAATAGTTTGCGGCTGTGTTCTCGATTATACCTGTTTTTTGCCGTGTTTGGGCGCACCGATGTACGGTTGCTGAGACATTTCGGAAGCCATCCGGTCGGGTTGTTGCGGATTTTTCCGATCCATTCGTGCTATCAGCGGGACGAATGGAATGCCGAGCCGGACCAATCACGATGCCGGCTTTCCGGTAGTTGTGAGGCAGGGGAGTTTGTGAATGTCACGGGGAACGCCGTTGATCGCCAAGGTGCTTGTGGAGCAGCTGGATGTGCATGCCTATCACGGCTGGTACCAGCACGAA
>JAPOJR010000018.1 GCA_029978325.1 Alphaproteobacteria bacterium
CTTGAAAGGAAACACCTGAATGGATTTCGGAATCGCCCTCGCTACGACGGCAGATTGCTGGAAAACGGCCAAGCGGGCCGAGGAACTGGGCTTCAGCCATGCCTGGTTCTATGACACGCAGATGTTGAGCGCCGATTGCTTTGTCGCCATGGGTGCGGCGGCGGTGAACACCTCGAAAATCCGCCTCGGCACCGGCGTGCTGATCCCGTCCAACCGCATCGCGGCGGTGACGGCAAATGCGTTTGCGACGCTGAACCAAATGGCCCCGGGCCGCATCGATTTCGGCGTCGGCACCGGCTTTACCGGCCGGCGCGCCATGGGCTTTGGCGCAATGAAGCTCTCCGACATGGAGGAGTATATCCGCGTCGTCTATGGCCTGCTGGCCGGCGAAAAAGTCGAGACCACGTTCGAGGGCAAGCCCGCCCGCATCAAGTTCCTGAACCCGGAAGCGGGCGCGATCAACACCGACGACCCGATCCGCCTGACCATCTCTGCCTTCGGCCCGCGCGGCCGCCGCCTGACCGCGGAGATGAAGGCCGACTGGATGACCTTCTCCAACGGACCGGAGGCCGGCAACGCCCAGTTGGCGGACATGCAGGCCTCGTGGGCCGCGGCGGGGAACGCCGCGGACGACCTCTACTCCGTGCATTTCGGCCTCGGTTGCGTGCTGAAAGACGGCGAGCCGGCGAACTCCGACCGCGCCATCCAACAGGCCGGGCCACGCGCCATGGTGCAACTGCACCGCGCCGTCGATGAGGCGGTAATGGGCCTGCCGAACACGCAGACCTTGCCGCCAGCGTTGGCTGACCTGCGCGAGCGTTATGTGCAGACCGCCGCCAGCTTCGACCCGGAGGAGCCGGATCGCTACCTGGTTAACCACCGTGGCCACCTGATGTTCGTTCGCCCGGAGGAACGCGCCTACGCCACCGCCGACCTGATCCGCTACACCTCATTCACCGGCACTGAGGCGGAGATCAAGGACGACGTCGCCGCCATGCGCGATGCCGGCTACAGCCAGTTCACCATCCAACTCATCCCCGGCGCGGAAGATGCGCTGGAGGATTGGGCGCGGATCATGAAGGCGTTTGCTTGAAAATTCCTCTGCCCTTCACCCTGAGGCGGCGCTCGCAGAGCGCCCTCGAAGGGGCTTGAGACAGAACGCGGCACGCCGCCTTCGAGGCTCGCTGTGCTCGCGCCTCAGGCTGAAGGATGTTTGGGAAGTTCCGACACGCACAAATCTTGGAGACCTACCATGTCCGAACCGATCACCCTGCTCGAAAACCTGCGCGCCGTGTTCTACGCGCCGTTCTACATGGCCGTGGACCGGGGCTATTTCGCCGACGCCGGCGTTGAAGTTCAGTTCGTCGAATCTCCCGATCCGGGCGATACGCTGCCCCGGCTGATGTCGGGGGAGGTGGATCTTTGTTGGGGCGGGCCGCTGCGGGTCATGCGCACCATCGACCAGCAGCCTGACTGCGGCCTGGTCTGCTTTGGCGAGGTGGTCGGGCGCGACCCGTTCTTCCTGGTCGGCAAGGGCTTTGGCGCGGATTTCTCGCTGGCCGATCTGAAAGGCAAGCGCCTCGCCGTGGTCAGTGAGGTGCCGACGCCGTGGGTCTGCCTGCGCCAGGACCTGGTCGACGCCGGGGTCGATGTCGCCGACATCACCGTGGTCGAGGGCCGGACCATGGGCCAGAACGAGGCGGCGCTGGCGGCGGGCGAGATCGACGCCTTCATGGCCTTCCAGCCGTTTGCGGAGCGCGGCAGCCGTCAGGACGGCGCGCGGGTGATCTATACCGCGGCGGACCGGGGACCGGCGGCCTACACCTGCTTCTACACCACCAAGGCAACGCTGGCGCGCCGGCGCGAGGACTTCCGCGCCATGGCGTCCGCCTGCCGCCGTGCGGTGCAGGAGTTGTATGCGGAAGGGCCGGGCGCGGCGGTGCCGACCCTGCAAAAATACTTCCCGGAGGAGCCGGCAGAACTGCTGGAGGCCGCCGTCGCCCGCTACCTGCGACACAAGCTCTACAACCCGACGGGCGCGCTGCCGGAGGAAGGCGTCGGCTGGCTCAAGCGGGCGATGCTGACGACGGGCACGATCAAGGGCGATGTGCCGTTTGGCGAGTGCGTGGACAACTCGCTGGTCTAAGGCTTAAGGCAATTGCAAACGACTCTCTCACCTTCACTTTGAGTAGGCCCATCGGGCCGTACCGAGAGGCGCCTGGAGTGCATCCCTCGATACACGCCCTGCGGGCGCACTCGAGATGAAGGCAGGTTAATGCCAGCCGACAATCTCAGCCCTTCAGCCTGAGGTGCTACGCGAAGCGGAGCCTCGAAGGCGGCATACCACGCTCTGGCATTGCCCCTTCGAGGGCGCTCTGCGAGCGCCACCTCAGGGTGAAGGGTGGTGCGGGGCTGGCTTGCGGAATTGTCTTGATGAAGGGATGAAGGAAGGTGGAAACTCTGTGCCGTTGGTCTAACGCTTAAGGCGCAACACCCCGCTCCAGCCTTCTGGCGCACCACCAACTCGCCGCCGCCATCAGCGCCGCGCACGCCAAGCACGCCGGCAGTCCGCCCGCCTGATAGCTTAAACCCGACAGCAAAGTGCCGACCAGCCGGCCCGCGGCGTTGCTCATGTAGTAAAAGCCCACATCCATGGTCACCCGCTCTGCCTTGGTGAACGCCAGGATCAGGTAGGAATGCAGCGAGGAATTGAGGGCAAAGACCGCCCCGAACGCCAGCAGGCCGGCCACCAGCACCACGGTCAGCCAGTCTGCGGCCTCACCGCCGGCGAAGAACACAAGCGCGGCCAGCAGCGCGGGGATCAGCAGCAGCACCCCGACCCAGAACCGGGCCAGGCCGACCGCATCGGCGACGGACTTCTCCCGCGCGCGCAGGATTTTCGGGGCAAAGCCCTGGATGACGCCATAGCCGATGATCCAGGCCGCCATGAACGTCCCGATGGCAAAGAACGCAGCGCGATTGCCGGCCTCTGAACCATCCGACAGCACGCTATAGAAGTAGATCGGAATGCCGACCACGAACCAGACATCGCGCGCGCCGAACAGGAACAGCCGGGCGGCGGAGAGGCGGTTGATATTGGCGTTCTTGGAGAACACTTCCTTGAACTTGGCGTCCTTCTTGCCCTGCGGCAGGCCTGCCGGCATGAAAGCGGCGACCGCAGCAAAGATCGCCGCCAGCACGACCGCCATGCCGATCACCGAAGCCTGAAAGCCCCAGAGCGCCAGCAGCGCCGCGCCCAGCAGGAAGCCCAGGCCCTTCACCGCATTCTTGGAGCCGGTCAGCACGGCCACCCAGCGGAACAGCGCACTGTTGTCGTCCGAGGGGGCCAGCACCTTGACCGCGCTCTTGGCGCTCATCTTCGCCAGGTCCTTGGCGACGCCGGAGATGCCCTGCACCGCCATCACGAACACCACCGAAATCGTCAGCGGCCAGCCCGCATCCAGTTGCGACAGCGCCACCAACGCCGCGATCTGGAAGCCGAGGCCCGCATACAACGTTGTCGTCAGCCCAAACCGCGCCGCAATCCAACCCGCCGAGAGGTTCGTCACCACGCCCATGAACTCATACAGCAGGAACAGATAGGCCAGGTGGACGGCGGAAAAGCCGAGCGTATGAAAGTGCAGCAGCACCAGCATCCGCAGGGCGCCGTCGGTGAGCATGAACGCCCAATACGCCGCCGTGACCGCGATATAGGCCGCAAGAGCGTTCTTGCGGTCGGGTGAGGTAGTGACGTTGGTCATGCGCTACATCCTGTCCCCCACCATCCGCGTTATATCGCAGAGACGGCAGACATAGCCCCACTCGTTATCGTACCAAGCGTAAATCTTGGCCTGGGTACCATTCACCACCATCGTACTGAGCGCATCGATAATAGCCGAACGCGGGTCATTGACATAGTCCTGGCTTACAAGAGGCCGCGTTTCATAACCGAGAATGCCGGCCAGCTCTCCCCCGGCAGCGGCGGCAAACAATCCATTGATCTCGTCCACAGAGGTCTCCCGCTCCATCTCGAACACGCAGTCGGTCAGCGAGGCGTTCAGCAGCGGCACGCGGATGGCATGGCCGTTGAGCCGGCCTTTCAACTCCGGATAGATCAGCGTGATCGCCGTCGCCGAACCGGTAGTGGTCGGGATCAGTGCGCCAAGGGCAGAGCGGGCGCGACGCAAATCCTTGTGCGGCTTGTCCACAATCGTCTGGGTATTGGTGACGTCGTGCACCGTGGTGATGGAGCCATGGCGGATGCCGATCGTCTCGTGCAGCACCTTCACCACTGGAGCCAGACAGTTGGTGGTGCAACTGGCCGCCGTCACCAGATGATGCCGGGCGGGGTCATACAGATCATGGTTCACGCCGTAGACCAGATTGAGTGCCGGCTCTTCTTTCACGGGCGCGGACACCACGACCTTGCGCACGCCGGCGTCGTAATAGGGCTGAACCTTGGCCGGCGTCTTGAACGTGCCGGTGCAGTCGATCACCAGATCGACGCCCAGCTCCGGCAGCGGCAGACCCTTGATGCTGCTTTCTGTGGTGCAGCGGATGCGATGGCCGGCGACCTCCAAATGGGTCCCGTCATGTCCAACCGGGCCAGCCCAGCGGCCATGCACGCTGTCGAACTCCAACAAATGCGCATGGGTGGCCGGATCGCCGGCCTTGTCGTTGACCAGCACAATCTGACCGGCCATCCCCTCGTCCACCATGCGGCGGAGCAACAGCTTTCCCATTCGGCCGAGGCCGTTGATCGCGATGCGTGGCATAGAAGGCATATCCTCAGGCGAAGGGAGCGGGCAGCGGCTTGTCGCGACCGATATCATCGACCATCCGTTGCAATGAGATGCGGCCGAGCGAAGCCATCGGCAGCGCAATGAAGGTCTGGATCCGCTGGCGCAACATGCGGAAGGCGTCGTTGAAGGCCTGCGCCTTCTCCGCGTCGGTGCCAACGGCGGCAACGGGGTCAGGCACGCCCCAATGGGCAGAGATCGGCTGACCAGGCCAGGGCGGGCAATCTTCGTTGGCGGAGCGGTCGCATACGGTAAAGACAAAGTCGAAGCGGGGTGAATCGTCACCGGCAAAGACCGAGACATTCTTTGCCCATAGCCCGTCGGTCGGATAGCCGTTCGCCTTTAGCATCGCCAGCGCCCGCGGGTTCAGTTCGGAATAGGCGCGGGTGCCGGCAGAGAAGGCCTGAAAACGCCCCTGTCCGTCCCGACGCAGGATCGCCTCGGCAAAGATCGAGCGGGCGGAATTGCCGGTGCAAACGAACAGCACGTTGAATTTGGTCGGGGGCATGTCCTGGGAAACCTCCTGTGGCAGGGCGCGTTCGGCAATGTCCGGGCGGCCGCGGCAACAGTCGCCCAGCAGATAGGCCACCAGATCGCCGGCAGCCGCCAGATCGAGCGCATAGTGGATCGACCGGCCATGGCGGGTCCGCCCGATCAAGCCAGCGCGCACCAACTGGTCCAGATGGCTCGACATCGTGCTGGCGCCAACGCCAAGCGCATCGGCAATCTCAGACGCCGGCACGCCCTGCGGCGCCCGGCGCGCCAGCAGGCGGAAAGCAGCAAGGCGGGCGGCGTGGCCGAGCGCGGCCATTCGTTCGGCAGCGGGATCGAGTGTTTCAATCTTCATATTTCGTCATTACGCGAAATAACGAAATATGTCCAGCTATTTTTACGCCCGCCCCTACTCCCCAATCGGCCTGACGCCGCTGGAAACCACCTGTAAGCGCCAGCCCTCTGCCGCCGAGCCCTCCAGGTTCAGGTGCCCAGCCAGGAAATACAGCCGGTCGCGGTCCGGGCCCTTGGCGGTGCAGAAGCGGTCCTGCAGGTAGAACGGTGGCGTCGCCTGGTAGTGCAGGGTCGCCTGCACCGCCACCGGCTCGCCAGCCAGATCGGAAAGCGGCACGACATAGTCGAATGCGTCGCCGCCCTTGCGGTCGCTGCCGGGCTGGTAGTGCGGGTCGTCGCCGACATGATGCGGCCCGGCCTCCTTTGCCAATTGGGCATTCGCGCCGATGGACTCAGCCAGTTTCACCCGCTCCGCCAGCGGCAGGAAGCCGTCCGGCAGCAGGCGGTTGTCCTTCACCACCCCGCAGATCGAGAGGAAACTGGTGGTCAGATCGCCGCCCGCCACCGGATCGCCGCCGCATTGCGGGTCCAGCACCGGGGCCGGCGACGTCGTCAACTCCTGATAGATTTGCGCCTGATCCTGTTGCGTCACCCGCTGGAAGTGCGGCTGGAACTGCGGCTTGCCCGGCGAAAGGCGGGCGCTGCAATCATCCGCCCACCAGAGTTCGCCAGCAATTGGCTGCCCCTCGCCGTCCACAATCACCCCCGCCGCGTTGGTCCGCCCGCTGGCCCAGAGCGTCCGCCCTAGCCGATCCAGCACCCGAAACTCTATAAAGGCGCGCCGGAAGCCGACCCCAGACGGGAATTTGTGGCCGACCTTGTTATTGACCGCCACTGTCGCCGTCAGCAGTCCGTCCTTCACGCCGCTCTTCACCACGTCGATGCCGGCGACCTCGCGGTCGGCCTGGTCGAGCATCGCCTGTTCGGTGCGCAGCAGCGGCGGCAGGCCTTTGCTAGTCAACATCGGGGCAATGGTGGCGATGCCGAACACATCCGGGAACTGTTGCGCCATGTTGATCAGAAAGACGTTCAAGCCAGCCAATGTGTGACGGGCAAAGCCTTCGCGCGGCTGCAAGTCGATGTCGGCCGCGCCCAAAGCATTCTCAGCGGCGGGAAAATTGGTGTGTTCCTGAATGCCCGCGATCTTCGAGACGAAGGGCTTACCGTCGGGACCGTGCGTTTTCATATGGCAGTCGCCACAGCTTTTTGGCCCGCTTCCGGCCTGATACATCAGGCCTGTCGCCGGCTTTGCGTCGGTGCGGAACGCGCTGAACAGCCACTCGGGATAAGTCGTCTGCTCATAAACATGACCAATCGTCTTGCCGCGGTGCAGCACCGGCAGATGCACGGTGTGACACGACCCGCAAAGCTCCGATGACGCAAAGCCGCTGTCGTGCTGCGGCGTGATCCCCAGCGCGTGCTGCATCGGCACCGGCTTCGGCGCCGGGAACGGTCCATAGAGTTCATCTGGCGGACCAACGAAAAAGCTGCCCGTGAAGGTGCGGGCAAAGCCGGTCAGGCCTGGATTCAGCAAGTCCTGCCGTGCCTGGACACAGGTGTTCTGCGGCTGGTCCTGCACCTCCGCCACCGCTTTCGGGTCCAACACCGCATGATGGCAGGCCGCACAGGAAATGCCATCGCGAGCGAGGGCGCCATAGTCGGCATGCCGGGCGTCCGGATTGCCGATCGGATAGGGCGTGGCGGCAACCATCCGGCGGGTGAAATTCCCACACGCGCCCCGATCCCCCGGTTTGCCACCCGCCAGCACGTTGTCGAGCTCGAATTGCCGCTGGCCCAGAATGCCGTGGCAGCCAAGGCACGTGTTTTCCACCAGCGCCGGCGTGGTGGGGTTGTATTTGGTGGCTGGGTGAAAGGTCTGCACTTCGCTCGCCAATTGGGCGAAGAAGATCGGGTCGCGACCGGCCAATCCCATCGGCGACGACCGCCAGGTGGCGTAAGGCGACAAGTTCTCCAACTGATAGCCGTGCACGTTGGTCAGTGGCAGCGGCTTGGTCATGTCGAATTGCAGGCCGGTGCCGCCGGCATCGTGACAGCCGACGCATTGGTCGGACGTGATGTACTGGCTCTCCAGACCGGCCACGTCGCTCTTGCCCTTCTTCACCCAGACCACGTCATAGCTGGCCGACGGAAATTTGCTGACCGTGTCCCAGGTCGGCGGATCGGCGACGGTCTTGCCGAAGGTTGCAGTGAAGGCGCCGTTGTAGGCGAGCAGCGGCTCGCCCAGGCGCGGCGCCGGCCCTTTGGGCAAAGTGATCTCGCGGTGATGGGTGGTCGGCGGCGTCGGGGCCAGTGCATAATCCTGGCTGAGGAAGGCCAGCGGCTCCCCCGACTCGCCCTGGATGTTGTTGAGGGCAGAGAAGGTCAGGTGGCTTTCGGCGGAGGCGTGGCAATTCATGCAATACTGGCCGAAGCCCTGGTACGGCAGGCCATTGGATGGCCGTGGTGGCCAGTCGATATTGTCGGCGCCCCAACCGAACCAGCCCCAATACCAACCGTCGTGGCTGGCCTTTGCATCCCGAACCATGAACGCCGCGCCGGACGAGGGCAGCAATGTTAACGGGTCTTCCTTGGCGCATCGGGCGGCGGGCGCCGTCAGCATTTCCTTGACGATCATCGCGCCGTCGGGGATCGGCGTGTCCGCGGGCTTGCGGCCAGAGCCCTCTGCCGGCCGGTTAGCTTTCAGCCAGGCATAGAAATCCGGCGAATACCAGATTACGACCGGCTGGTGGGTGCCGTAGTACTGCCCCTGCCACCCGCCATCGGTGAAAATATTGGTGTAGGGGCCGGTATCCCGCACCCGCTTGTCGCGCTTCCAGCCGGCGGCCTCGTCACGATGGCAGAAATTGCCGAAGAATTGTTCGAGCTTGGCTTCGTATTGGCTGAGCGGCAGCGCGCCCGGATGGCCGACGACCGATCGCAACTCGGCACAGAGCGCCGGGTTGGACGGCGTCAGGGCTGCGGGTTGCAGGTCCGGGCAGTCGCCGGCGGCGATGGCATACCTTCCCCCAAGGCATACCAGCACTACGGCGGCGCGCAAAAGCCATGCTCGCATCGGACCCATTCCTTCACTGCTGCCCGGATCACGAGCATTCTGCGGCACTTCGGCTCGAAATGAAACCCGCAGGCCCGGTATGGCAATCAATCCCCGGTTTCTGCGCCATCAATGAACGGCGCTCCCCCAACCCCCTTGCGCCCGGGCCAAAATACGTGAAACTAACAGCGCTGAAATTCAGGCGTTACCGATCTGGACCGGCAACGCCCAACCAATCGAGAAAGGGAAGGCATGCCCACAGTTTCGATGACCGTGAACGGTCAGACGGTATCGGCCGAAGTCGATGGCCGTACGCTGTTGGTGGAATTTATCCGCGAACACTTGGCGCTCACCGGCACCCACGTCGGCTGCGACACCAGCCAGTGCGGCGCCTGCGTCGTTCACGTCAACGGCGAAGCCGCCAAGAGCTGCACCATGTTGGCCGTGCAGGCGAACGGTGCCAGCGTCACCACCATCGAAGGCTTGTCCGAAGGCGACGACCTGCATCCGATGCAGGCGGCTTTCAAGGATAACCACGGCCTGCAGTGCGGCTTCTGCACGCCCGGCATGATCATGAGCGCGGTGGACCTGGCGAAGCGCAATCCAAACCCGACCGAAGCGGAAATCCGCAAGGGCCTGGAAGGCAATATCTGCCGCTGCACCGGCTATCACAACATCGTCAAGGCGGTCGCGCAAGGCGCCGCCGGCATGCGCGGCTAACCCTTAACTCCGGAGACTGACATCATGAATGATAGTGTAGCCGGCATCGGCGCCCGCGTGCTGCGGCGCGAAGATTTCCGTTTCATCAAGGGCCGCGGCAAGTATGTCGACGACATGGTGCTGCCGCGCCAGACCTATGCCGTGATCGTGCGCAGCCCGCATGCCCACGCCACCGTAAACAGCATCGACAGCAGCGCCGCCGCCGCCATGCCCGGCGTTGTCCGCGTGTTGACGTCCAAGGACTTCGAGGCGTTTGGCGGCCTGCCGTGCGGCTGGCTGGTCAACAACCAAAACGGCGACCCTATGGTCGAGCCGAAGCACCCGATCCTGGCCGAAGGCAAGGTCCGCCATGTCGGCGACCCGGTGGCCGTCGTCATCGCCAACACCAAGGCCCAGGCGCGCGATGCAGCCGACGCAGTGGTGGTCGATTATTCGGAACTGCCCGCGGTCGTAAACATGCGCCAGGCGCTCAGCAACCCGCCGGCAGCGGTGCATGACGAGGCGCCGGGCAACCTCTGCTATGACTGGGCGCTGGGCGACAAGGAAACAGTCGACGCCGCTTTTGCGGGCGCGGCCCACGTCACCCGCCTGGAATTCACCAACAACCGCCTGTCGCCGAACGCGATGGAGCCTCGCTGCGCCATCGGCGACTACGACCGCTCGAACGGCGATCATACGCTCTACACCACCAGCCAGAATCCGCACGTCATCCGCCTGCTGATGGGTGCGTTCGTGCTGTCGATCCCAGAGCACAAGCTGCGGGTTTACGCGCCGGACGTCGGCGGCGGCTTTGGCTCGAAGATCTATCACTATGCCGAGGAAGCCATCGTCACCGTCGCCGCCAAGGTTATCGGCCGGCCGGTGAAATGGACCAGCGACCGGACTGAGGCTTTCCTTTCGGACGCCCATGGCCGCGACCACGTCACGACGGCAGAGTTGGCGCTGGATGCGGACGGCAAATTCCTGGGTCTTCGCTGCGATACGCTCGCCAACATGGGCGCCTATCTCTCGACGTTCGCGCCCTGCGTACCCACCTACCTGCACGCGACCCTGCTGGCCGGCCAGTACAAGACGCCGCTGATCTACTGCAACGTCAAGGCCGTGTTCACCAACACCGTGCCGGTGGATGCCTACCGCGGCGCCGGTCGCCCGGAGGCGACCTACCTGCTGGAGCGGGTGATCGACAAGGCCGCGCGGGAAATGAAAATCGACCCGGCGGAAATCCGCCGCCGCAACTTCATCCAGCCGGACGAGTTCCCCTATCAGACCCCAGTGGCCCTGGTGTACGACACCGGCAACTATGAAGCGACGCTGTCCGCAGCGCTGGCCGCCAGCGACTATGCCGGCATCGCCGCCCGCAAGGCCGAGGCCAAGTCCCGCGGCAAGCTGCGTGGCATCGGCCTGTCCTGCTATATCGAGGCATGCGGCATTGCCCCCAGCGCTGTCGTTGGCTCGCTCGGTGCCCGCGCCGGTCTCTATGAGGCTGCAACCATCCGCGTGAACCCGACCGGCAGCATCTCGGTGCTGACCGGATCGCACAGCCATGGCCAGGGCCACGAGACGACGTTCGCACAAGTAGTCGCCGATCAACTCGGCCAACCCATCGAGAACATCGACATCGTCCACGGCGACACCGCCCGCATCCCCTTCGGCATGGGCACCTACGGCAGCCGCTCGATTGCGGTTGGCGGCGCTGCCATTGTCAAGGCGGTCGACAAGATCATTGCCAAGGGCAAGAAGATCGCGGCGCACCTGATGGAGGCTTCCGCCGACGACGTCGTCTTCGAGAACGGCCAGTTCAAGGTGGCCGGCACCGACAAGCAGATCGATTTCGGCTCGGTCGCGCTGACCGCATATGTGCCGCACAACTTCCCGCTGGAAGAACTGGAGCCCGGCCTGGAAGAGACCGCGTTCTATGACCCGGCCAACTTTACCTTCCCCGCCGGCAGCTATGTCTGCGAGGTCGAGGTGGACCCGGAAACCGGCGTGGTTGAGGTGTGCTCGATGCATGCCTCCGACGACTTCGGCAACATCATCAACCCGATGATCGTCGAAGGCCAGGTGCATGGCGGCCTGGTGCAGGGCATCGGCCAGGCGCTGCTGGAGCAGGCGGTGTATGACGACAACGGCCAGCTGCTGACCGCGTCCTACAACGACTACACCATGCCGCGGGCCGACGACATGCCGTCGTTCACCGTCGATCACCAGATCACCGCCTGCACGCACAACCCCTTGGGTGTGAAGGGCTGCGGCGAGGCCGGGGCCATCGGCTCGCCGCCGGCCGTAATCAACGCCATTGTCGACGCGCTGAGTGAACTGGGAGTCGAGCACGTGGAGATGCCGGCGACGCCGCGCAAAGTCTGGCGCGCCATCCAAGCGGCAAAGAAATAACGGGAGGCTGGACCAATCATGCAATCGTTCAACTACGCAAAGCCGGCCAGCCTGGCCGACGCCGCCGCAGCGCTCGCCAAGGCTGAGGACGGCACCCTGCTGGCAGGTGGCCAGACCCTGCTGCCAACGATGAAGGCCCGCCTCGCTGCACCCAGCGACCTGGTCGATCTCGCCGGCATCGCCGAACTGAAAGGCATCAGCGTCAGTGGCGGCACCGTCACTATCGGCGCCATGACCCGCCACGCGGATGTCGCAGGCTCTGCCGAAGTCAAAGGCGCCATCCCGGCGCTGGCGGCTCTGGCAGGCGGCATCGGCGACCAGGCGGTGCGCAACCGCGGCACCATCGGCGGGTCGGTCGCCAACAACGATCCGGCGGCGGACTACCCGGCGGCGGTGCTGGGCCTCGGCGCGACGGTAAGGACGAACAGCCGCTCCATTGCGGCGGATGACTTCTTTACCGGCCTGTTCGACACCGCGCTGAATGCAGGCGAGATCGTGACCGCGGTCTCGTTCCCGGTTCCGCAGAAGGCAGCGTATGTCAAGTTCCCGAACCCGGCTTCGCGCTATGCCATGGTCGGCGTCTTTGTCGCCAAGACCGCAAGCGGCGTTCGCGTCGCCGTGACCGGCGCAGGCAATGGCGGCGTGTTCCGTGTGCCGGCGTATGAAGCGGCGCTCGCAGCCAATTTCAGCCCCAGCGCGATTGCCGACGGCGTCATTTCCGCTGCCGACATGAACAGCGATCTGCACGCCGATGCGGAATACCGCGCCCATCTGGTTGCGGTTATGGCGCGGCGGGCGGTGGCGGCTGCGGGGTAACGCGGCGCTTCGAAAGGCTTAGCCCGTCCAGGGCATCACCTGGACGGGCAGCCCCTGCGGACCAGATCCCGATCCGGCCGGATCGGGATCTTCTTTACGGATCGTTTCGTTCGCTTGCGCTGTAGTCCTGGCGATTGCTGCCGCCGGTCATCTGGCCCCGCGGCGACGCTGGCGTCTGGCCGACGCGCTGTTGGGATGGATCCGCTGGCTGCGGTGCCGGCTGCGGCGGTCGCGGGATCGTCACCCCAGGCAGTGGACGGGCGTCAACTCCGGCCAGTGCCGCACGCATAAAAGCCGACCAGAGGCTTGCCGGCAGACCGCCCCCGGTCATGCCGTCCACCGGTGAATTGTCGTCATTCCCGGTCCAAATACTCGTAACCAAATCCGATGTATACCCAACGAACCAGGCGTCACGATAACTCTGGGTCGTACCGGTTTTACCCGCTGCCGGCCGGTCAATAGCCGCTGCCCGACCGGTCCCGTCGCTGATCACCGCCGCCAGCATTCGTCCGGCCTCGCCAACAACGCCGGGCGCCAATACCCGCGGTTGCGGTGTCGCGCTCAGGCTGGAGGGTTGGAACAAGACATTCCCTTCCCGGTCGCGAATTTCGACGATGCCGTAGGGGCGCACCAAGACGCCGCCGTTCGCCAACGCAGCATAGGCCGCGGTCAATTCGACGAGTTCGACGCCACTTGTGCCCAACACAAGACTGGGCTGCTCCGTCAGCGGACTGGAGATACCTAGCCTGCGCGCCATCTCGCGCACGCGCTCATAGCCGATCTGGTCGGCCAACCGGACCGTGACGCTATTCAGCGATTTGGCCGTCGCCGTCTCGAGGGTCACGTCGCCGTAGTACCGGCCATTGTAATTGCTTGGCCGATACGTCCCGGCATGGATCGGCGCGTCAGTCATATGGGTATCGGCTTGGAACCCCGCCTCTAGCGCGGCCAGCAATGTAAAGATTTTGAACACCGAACCCGGCTGGCGGCGGGCCTGCGTCGCCCGGTTAAACTGGCTTTCCAGATAGTCCCGCCCTCCCACCATCGCCCGAATGGCTCCATCCGGGCTCATCGCCAACAGCGCAGCCTGTTCCGGCCAGGCCTTAGCCGCTGTCGGCCGCAGGGTCAGGTTAATATTGATCAGGGCGTCTGCGTTGTCCTGCATGGCCCGGTCTAGAGTGGTACGGATTAGCAGGTCTCGATCGATCGTGTTAAGGTAGCCCCGCGCCTGCTCCAGCACCCAGTCGATAAAATAGCGGCCGCCAATCGCATGGCCGCTAGCTTTCGGACGGATCGGCTCTGCCGTCAGAACAGCCTGCCGATGCTCCGACTCCGTCAGGGCTCCGGACTGCACCATCGCATCAAGCACCAGGATAGCGCGGTTCTCCGCAGCATCGCTGTCGGTCAGCGGGGAAAGTTGCGACGGCGCCTTGACCAATCCAGCCAAAACAGCCGCTTGCCACACGCTGACGTCACGGGCGCCCTTGCCGAAATACCGTCGCGCCGCTGCATCGACGCCATAGGCGCCAGCCCCGAAATAAGCGCGGTTCAGGTAGGTCTCCAAAATTTCGACCTTGCTGAACCGGTACTCAAGCCACAGCGCTAACAAAGTCTCCTGAATCTTGCGGCGAAGCGAGCGCTGGTGTGTCAGAAAGAGGTTTTTCGCTACCTGTTGGGTTATTGTGCTGCCGCCCTGCCGCACTTTGCCGGCAGCCAAATTGACATACACGGCGCGCGCGATCCCCAGCAGGTCGACGCCCCAATGATCGTAGAACCGCCGGTCCTCGATAGCTACAACCGCATTTGGCAAATAGGCCGGCACTTCGGACAGGCGAATTGGCTCGCCATAAAGGTCACCGACCGCGGCAAGGAAACTGCCGTCCCGGGCCTCAATCGTCAGGCTGGGCGCCCGCGGCAAACGAGTCGCCTCTTCGACTGGCGGCAGGTCATAGGCAAACCACGTCAATACCAACAAGCCGAGCGCCGTGGCCCAAAGTCCCGAAACGACGCACCAGCGTAACAGCCAGCGAAAAAACCTAAGTATTGGGCGGCGCCGTGGCGGCGGCCTGCCGTCCGGCATTTCAATCGTCGGAGATGGCCGGCGTTTGCGGTTCACGCAGCCGGTTCGTTGGACGTGAAGTCTGGCGCCATCCCCAACGCTCTCAGATAGAGGTCCAACAGACTTTCTTGTTCGGCCCTATCCTGGGCATCCATTTTGCGCAGTTTCAGAACCTGCCGCATCACCTTCGTGTCGAATCCATTGGCCTTAGCCTCGGCAAACACTTCGCGGATGGTCACTGCGATCTCGGCCTTCTCTTCCTCAAGCCGCTCGATCCGCTCCACATAGCTGCGGAGCTGCTCAGCGGTAATTCCGCCCACATCGGTCATACTGTCTGCCTTTGCCTCGAACTGTTATGGAAAGGCGGCGGAGCATAGTGCAGGACCGGGCCCGACGCCACACCCGGTACGCCTCAGGCGCCGACGATCCAGCCTTCTTGCATGGTTACGCAAAGGCGTTGATCGCCGTTGAGGCCGGCCGGCGCCGCTAGCATCCCGGCGATTCGCCCCGTCAGGCAGGCGTCGTGCACGGCGACGAGTGTTGCGGCAACCTGGGCCGCATCGCGGATTTCATATTTCGCGACCCGCGGGTCGGCTCGCAAATCGGGGTAGAACAGGTTGGGCCAAATCTCCGCGATCGTCACCTCCGGCAATCCCGCCTCCCACGCAGTTTCAAACGGCCACAACCGCGCATTGGCCATTTCCGGGCGCGCAAGCAGCCGCCCGATCGCACTCATGCCCATCAGCACTTGGCTGCCGACGGAGGCAGGATAGGCAAGCTTCCAGACGGATTGAATGCCGATGCCCTTCAACCCATCTTCGACCATTCTGAATTCCGGAATATGCGCCGGCCAGGGCCTTGGCTTGTAAGGCGAGAGACCGGCGACGGACAGCGATGCCGGACAGCCCCAGAACGGCCCTTCGCCCTTTGGATTCACCACCCGGTTCAACGCAGCAGCCGCGGCGAAGCGGTTGTTGCGGCCGCGGTCATCATCTGCAATTCGCGACATCAGAAATTCGCAGAGCGCCCGGCCACCTGGCAGTCCGCTTCCGCTGGGATACCCAAACGGAAAATCGAAACCGATTAATGTTTGTCCAGGCGCGTCGCCGATCCATGCCGCGATTTGCGCCAGAGCGGCAGTCCGGGTCCGGCAATAGACCAGGACGGGTTCCGTTGCCGTCAGGTCAAGGCGCCCGACCCAGCAGCGGTCCTTGGCCGGCCGGACCGGGCCTGGGCCATTGGCGGCGGACCAGTCGGCCATGATTAGGCGCTGAATTTCGACCACCTACCGGCCTCACGCGGCGGTGTTGGTGACCAACGCATTGCTTTCGCGGATAGCCTCGGTCAACGCCTTTTCGATCTGCGCCCGCTTTCCGGCATGCGAGACCTTCAGCCCGAACACATCCTTGACATAGAAGACGTCGACCGCGCGCTCGCCGTAGGTTGCGATATGACTTGAAGCGATTTGCAGCCCCAATTGCGTCATGGTCCAGGCGACCTTGTTCAGGAAGCCCGGTCGGTCGCGGCCATTAACCTCGATCACAGTGAAGTAGCGGCTGGCCTCATTATCGACAATGACCCTGGGTTCAACTTTAAAGATCGCCGTTCGGCTCAACCAGGCTGGCGGTTGTTGCAGCGCTTCGGCCAACGAAACATCGCCGGTCAACACTTTGCGCACTCGGTCGCTGAGCCGATTTTTGTCGCGATAGAAACCGCCTTCGCCAGCTTGCACCCAGAACGTGTCGATGACGAAGCCATCATGCAACGTGAAGGCTCTGGCGCCGACAATGTTGGCCCCCGCCAGCGCCATGGCCCCCGCTAGCCGCGCGAATAGGCCGGAGTGGTCCAATGTGCAGACGGTGACCATAGTCGCCTGGCTCTCGTCATCATCCTGAAACTCTATGCTGAGCCCATTTTCTTCGCGCTCCGTCTTACGCAGCAACTCGGCGTGAACAGCCAGGGTGGGCGTATCCCACGCAACGGCGTAGGTGTCTGGCAATTTGCCAACGTGCGCCTGCCGTTCAGCTTCGCTCCAGGTGGTCAGTTGATGCGCCAGTTGTTCCCTGGCGGCCCTGGCCCGGTGCGGCAAGGAATCGATGTTGCCGGAGCCCGACAGCCGCTCGTCGGCTCGCCAATAGAGCTCGCGCAAGAGCGCCGCCTTCCAACCGGTCCATGTGTCCGGCCCAACGGCGCGAATATCGCACACAGTCAATACCAGCAACTGGCGCAGGCGGTCAGGCGACTGCACGATCTCGCAAAAGTCCTGGATCGTCTTGGGATCGTTGGGGTCCCGTCGTTGGGCCATATCGGACAGGACAAGGTGGTACCGGACCAGCCAAACCGCGGTCTCGGTTTCCGCCGCAGTCAGGCCGAGGCGCGGGCCATATTCCTCAACCAGATCGGCACCGATCACCGAATGGTCGCCGCCGCGGCCTTTGCCGATGTCATGGAACAGAACAGCGACATACAGAGCCCGACGATGCGGTACGGCTTGCACCACCTTGCTGGCCACAGGCGCTTCCTCGTTCAACCGGCCATCCTCCAACCGCCGAAGTTCGGTGATCGCGCGAATGGTATGCTCGTCCACAGTATAGGAGTGGTACATGTTATACTGCATCATCGCCACAATGCGCCCGAATGGCGGCAGAAAGCGACCGAACAGGCCGGCCTCGTTCAGGCGGCGCAGCGTCGTGATGGTCTCGCGGCGATGGGTCAGCATTTCCAGGAACAGGCGGTTCGCTTCCGGCGTGTCGCGCACATCGTCGATCAGCCGCAGATCGCGGCGCACCTGACGCAAAGCCTCCGGGTGAATGTCCACCTCATGCTGTTGCGCCGTATGAAAGAGGCGCAGCAAGTTTAGCGGATCGTCGCGAAATGCCGTCGGCTGCCGCAGACTAAGCCGCCCATGCGCCAGTGTAAAATCACCCAGCTTTTTTTCGTGCGACAGCAATCTCGACAGCGAGAACATCCCCGGCCGCTTGTGTTCCGCCTCCAGAGCGGCACAAAAGATGCGCGTCAAATCCCCAACATCTTTGGCGACCATGAAATAATGTTTCATGAACCGCTCGACCGGGCGCATGCCGCGGCGGGCATGATATTCCATCCGCTCCGCCAGAGCGTGCTGATGGTCAAAGGTCAGGCGCTCCTCCGGCCGCCCGGCGCAATAGTGCAGATGGCAGCGCACGTCGGAAAGAAAGTCTTCGGCCTTCTCGAACCGGCGGGCCTCGGCGCCGGAGAATACGCCCTGGCTGACCAACTCATCCATACTGTCGACATGGTACAACGCCTTGGCGATCCAATAGAGCGTATGCAGGTCGCGCAGGCCGCCCTTGCCATCTTTGATGTTCGGCTCCAGCACATAACGGGTGTCGCCCATGCGTTGGTGCCGGGCGTCGCGTTCCTCCAACTTTGCCTCAACGAAACTGATGACGTCGGACCCCATGCCTTTGGACCAGAAGCCGGCGCGCATCTGATCGAACATGGCGCTGTCGCCCCAAAGGAACCTCGCCTCCAGTAACGCGGTTGCAATCGTCTGGTCTTCCCGGGACATCCGCACGCATTCTTCCGGTGTGCGCACGGCATGGCCCACTTTCAGTCCCAAGTCCCAAAGCATGTACAACACATACTCGATGACCTGCTCGCTGCGCGCCGACGTCTTCACCGGCTGGAGAAACAGCAAGTCGATATCGGAAAACGGCGCCAGCTCGCCACGACCATACCCCCCGACCGCCGCGGCGGTCAGCGCTTCACCCTTGGTCGGATTGGCCGCCGGAAACTTGTACCGGCTGGCATGATCCAGAAGGCTGGAAATCAAAGTGTCATACAAGGCGGAGCGCGCCGGCATCAGCATTTCGGCCCTGCCGCGATTCTCGAACTGCTGGCGCAACTCCTTCTCGGCCGCTGCCAAAGCATCCTTGAGCGTAGACAGCGTCTGAGCACGGGTTGTACGGTCGCCGGCAACATCGCTTGCTAACAGGGACCGCCAGCTGGGCGCCTCAATTGTCATTGTCATCAACCGGCCTTCCTGTTCCCAAACTCAGATCGTTCGTGCCACGCTATCATGCGGCGAAAGCTACATCCCGCCTCTATGTCCATATAGGCTCTCCAGGGCAGATTTCCGCTACCGCGGCACGATATCGAATGCGATGCTCACCCTCTCAGCGCCTGTCTCCAGCGGAATGGTATGGTGCCACATATAGCTGGGGAACAGAAACATCCCTCCCGGTTGCGGCCTCAAAGCCCGCGTCGGCTGGTCCGGGCGCGCAGGCAGGCCATACCCTGGAGTGCCAAAACTGATCCAGCCTGCGGGACTGGCATCGGAGATATCGTCCGGCAGTGAGGGGTAAAAGACGCCGGACACCCAGCCATAGTTGTGGATATGGGCAGCCTGGTGCCCGCCGGTGCCCAAAATATTAGCCCAGACAATCATTTGATACCGGCTCGGTTTGGCTCCGAAAAACGGATGGCCGGGCTGATCCGGCAGGCGTGCCTTCAGGCCTTCAACCGCATCGCCGATCATTTGCAGGAAAGCCGCAATGGTAGGCGTCGGGTCCTTAGTCAGGTCCTGAACGACTCGACCGTTACGGGCAGCCCTTAAAGTCGGATCCCAATCATCGATCAGCCTCGGATGCGCACGGATATCGGCCTCCAGACGTTTCGCGAAGCCCCGGTCGGCCGACGGCTTGACCGGATAGACCATGGTATCGATATCGGCCAATTGCCGCGCTGCCTCCTGCCGTCCCAGCAACTGCAAGGCCAAGACTTTGTAGGCGACGATATTTGCACTCTTGGCGCCGGTCGCCAGATAAGCCTCGGCATCGGCCAGCGCGCCCGCGGGATCACTGCACTTCAACCGCGCCGCCGCCCGGTTGCTGAGCGCCGGCGTCAACCCTGGCTCCCGATCCAGCGCCACAGAATAGGCTTGAACGGCCTCTACGTGCAGTCCCCGGTTTTGCAGCAAATTGCCAAGCTCAAGTGCCGGTGCGCTGTGGCCGCGATGGTGCGCGACAGCGCTGTTCAGCACATCGATGGCGCCGTCGACATCGCCGGCTTTGACCAGCACCTGAGCCAGTCCGCTCTGCGCCGGCCAATAGTCCGGACGGGCCTTCAACCCGGCAGCATAGGCGCGCTGGGCCTCGGCCGTTTTGTTTTGGTCCGCAAGCGCCCGACCCAGATTGGCCCATGCCTCAGCATATTCCGGCGCTTTGGCGACGGCTTGCCGGAACAAGTCAATGGCGGCATCGGCATAGCCAGCACGCCGCGCCACAACGCCCAGCAGGTGCAGTGCGCCGGGGTGATGCGGCGCGGCTTTCAATGCTGCACGGCAACTGCGCTCCGCCGTCGCAAGATCCCCCCTTTGCAGGGCCTGGGCGGCCCGCTGCAACAGCGGCGTCGGATCGGATGGGATGTCAGTCGGCATGGTCTTGGACATCTCTGCTTTGGGCCGATGGGCAAATGCATACTGCTGTCGGCGAGCCCGACCGCAATAGCATACGGAAACCGCCGTCGATCCAACATCGGCGAATCCGCCCGAACCGAACAGGTGCAACAGCGTCGGATCGTCCAGGGGATAGTCTCGGCGGATCAACAGCGATACAGTCACCATCCGGTCGCCCCATCGGGTTGGTCGTCTACATTTCTGATCTTGCGAGGCCCACGATGCGCGCATTGGAATTCGGCTGGTATCTGCCCACCCACGGCGACACGACCGCCATCGGCAACCCTGACGCATCGGTCGATACCAGCAAGGGAATGCTGCTCAACATCATCCGGTCCGCCGAGGAATCGGGGTTCGAATACATCCTGATCCCGGTTACGCCCACCTGTTGGGAAGCCTATGTCGCCGGCGCCTATCTGGTCGGCCAAACCCGCACCATTCGCCCGCTGATCGCGGCACGCCCCGGCTATATCAACCCGGTATTGCTGGCGAAGATGATCTCGACATTCGACCAACTGACCGAAGGCCGCATCGCCATCAACCTGATAGCCGGCCAAAACGAAGCGGAAATCCGGTCCGACGGCATCACTTACGCCAAAGAAGACCGGTATGCCCTGATGGACGAAGAGGTCGACATCATGAAGGCATTGTGGACCGCAAAGGGGCCACTAGACCATTCTGGCCGATTCCACACCCTAAAGGGTGCAACTATCGTGCCCGGCATCTATCAAAAGCCTTACCCGCCATTTTACCTGGGCGGTGGGTCAGAGGAAGCTGCGGCGCTGTCGGCCAAGCATTCCGACGTTCATCTGTTCTGGGGCGATACGCCGGAACGGATCGCGCAGAACATCGCGCATATCCGTAACCTGGCCGACGCACATGGGCGACGCGACGCCATCGGCTTTGGCATGCGCCTGCAAATCATCTGCCGCGAGACCGAGGCTGAAGCATGGTCGGCCGCCCGAGCCTTGGTGGTGGCCGGTTCCGACCGCGGCCGGGATAGAATTCGCCGCGACACAGCGAACTCCGCGGCCAATCGGCGGGTACAGGAATTGGCCAGCCAGGCGGAAATGATCGGCCCGGCGCTCTGGACCGGCGTTTCACGGGTACGGGCAGGGGCTGGGATCGCCGTTGTCGGTAATCCTGAGCAATGCGCGGCTCAATTGCAGGAGTTCATAGACGCCGGATGCCATTCTTTCTGCCTTTCCGGCTATTTGCATGACCAGGAGGCGCGGCGGTTCAAGGCTCTGGTGCGACCGCTGCTTGCCGCCCGCAACGCCGACCGCATGGCCGCCTAGCGTTTTCCCTAATAAAAGGTTGGCCTGGAATGCACGGGCGGACTTCCCTCTGTAGCATCTTGCCCCTACCATGCCCGACAAGCGCTGCGTTTCGTGGCCGCTTTCACCAGAAGCATCAGCTTTCCATTCCAGGAGGAAACCCCAGCCCATGAGTTTGAAAGGCAAGGCCTATATCGCCGGGATCTATGAGCATCCCGTGCGAAAAGCGCCAAATCTATCCACCCCGCAAATCCACATGGAAAGCGCCATCGGTGCGCTCGCCGACGCCGGGCTGACGCTCCAGGATGTGGACGCCTACTACTGCGCCGGCGATGCCCCCGGCCTCGGCCCGCTTTCGATGATCGAGTACATCGGCCTGCCGAATGTCCGGCACATGGACTCGACCGACACCGGCGGTTCGTCCTACGTGCTGCATGTCGAGCATGCCGCGGCCATGATCGCCATGGGCAAGGCTAAGGTCTGCCTGATTACGCTTGCAGGCCGTCCGAACTCGGAAGGCCAGGCGACCGGCACCGCCGCCCGTGCCTTCAACGGCGCGCCGGACGAAGGCTTCGAGCAGATTTTCGGCACGACCGTCGTCAACATGTACGCCATGTGCGCCCAGCGTCACATGTACGAATACGGCACGACCAGCGAGCAACTCGCCTGGATCAAGGTGGCGGCCAGCCATCACGCCCAGCACAACGAACACGCCCTGCTGCGCAAGGTGGTGACGGTTGAGGACGTAGTGAACTCGCCGATGATCGCCGATCCGCTGCACCGCCTCGACTGCTGCGTCATCACCGATGGCGGTGGCGCTATCGTCGTCGTCGCGCCAGAGATCATGAAATCGCTGTCCCGTCCGCGGATCAAACTGCTGGGCGCCGGCGAATCGCCGAAGAACATCCTGGGCGGCAAGGTCGACCTGACCTATTCGGGCGCCCGCTGGTCCGGCCCGATGGCGTTTGCCGAGGCGGGCGTGAAGCCCTCCGACATCAAGTACGCCTCGATCTATGACAGCTTCACCATCACGGTGCTGGAGCAGATCGAAGACCTGGGCTTTTGCGAAAAGGGCAAGGGCGGCGCCTTTGTCAGCGATGGCAACCTGATCAGCGGCGTCGGCAAGCTGCCGTTCAACACCGATGGCGGCGGCCTTTGCAACAATCACCCGGCCAACCGCGGTGGCCTGACCAAGGTGCTGGAAGCGGTGCGCCAGGCGCGCGGCGAAGCTCACCCGAAGGTACAGGTTCCGAACTGCGACCTGGTCCTCGCCCATGGCACCGGCGGCTCGCTCGGTACCCGTCATGGCTCTGCAACGATTATCCTGGAGCGCGAATAATGGCCGAACGTCAAATCCCCGCCCCGCCGATCAATCCTGAGACCCAGGAATGGTGGGACGCCTGCAAGGAAGGCAAATTCCTGATCCCGAAGGACAACTCGAATGGCGAGTTGTTCTGGTATCCGCGCAAAAACTCGCCGCTGACCGGCTCGTCCGACATCAGCTGGGTTGAGGCTTCGGGCAAAGGCACGATCTACAGCCATTCGACGCTGTGGCGGGCCGACCCGAACTACTGCATCGCCTACGTGACGCTCGATGAAGGCGTGACGGTGATGAGCAACATCGTCGACACCGACTTCGCATCTGTGAAGATCGGCCAGAAGGTGAAACTGGTCTGGAAAAATGCGGCAGACGGCCACCCGGTCGCCTGCTTCACCCCGGCCTGACCTTGACGCCTCCGGGGTGGCAAGGCGCACGCGCGCCAACGCCCCGGGGGCGCCCTCGCAGGAGTCATTTACCGGAACAGTAGGCGGCCCATCACTGTTCCTCAGGGTTGCGGGAAACTATAAAGGCGCATGCCATGCAGTATACTCTCGAACAATTCATCGCTGACGCCCGCGGGACGCTCCAAGCGGAAAACAATGCCACGGGCCGCGAAAAAGTCCGGCAATTGGTCGAACGGTTGCTGCAGAACCAAGCCTTCGTCGCTTCGGCGTTTCCCGAGGATGCGGAAGCCGGACGCCGAACCATCTATGAAGAGCCGAACCAGGGCTTTATCGTTTTGGCGCATGTGGCCGGAAAAGCCGGAAAATCGCCACCGCACGACCATGGCCCTAGCTGGGCAGTGTACGGTCAGGTGACTGGCTACACGGATATGACAGTGTGGCATCGCACGGACGGCGGCACTGGTGGCGGCGATGCGTCATTGGCGAAAGTCAAGGAATACCGCCTGAATCCGGGAGAGGTCGGCAAGTACGATGTCGGCGACATTCATTCTATCGCCTTTCCCGACGGCGCGCGGTTCCTGCGCGTAACCGGCCGTGACCTGGACTATGTCGAACGGCTGAAATTCGACGCCGCCGCAGGCAAGGCCATTGTCATTGAAAGCGCGTCCGCACAATAAGCACGGCTAGTCGCGCCAGAAGCTGGGCGCGAACAGCACCAGGACCGTAAAGAATTCCAGGCGGCCCAGCAGCATGCCAGCGGACAAGATCCACTTGGCCGCATCCGGAATCGACGCGAACGTGCCAGCCGGGCCGACGATCTCTCCCAGGCCAGGCCCGACGTTCGACATGGTGGTCGCCGACGCAGAGGCCGCTGTCAGAAGATCCAGCCCCAACACGCCCAAGGTGATTGTTAGTGTGGCGAAACACGCCATGTAGACCAGCGAAAACGCCATCACAGATTCGATAATTTCCGCCGAAATCGGCGCACGATTATAGTGGGCGATAAATACGCCGCGTGGCCGAATTAGCCGCTTGATCTGTTGTCCTGCGGCGGCAAACAAAATCTGAAAGCGAAAGATTTTGATGCCGCAGGAAGCTGACCCGGCGCAGCCGCCAATGAACATCAGCATAAAAAATACCCCAGGGGCAAAGTTTCCCCACCGGTCATACTCTGCCGTGGCGAACCCCGTCCCCGACATGATCGAGGTAACGTTGAACGCACTCAGGCGCAGCGCAACCCAGAACGGCTGATGACCATATGTCCCCTCGGCAATGGCAATACCGGCAATCACGACCGCCAGCGTGGCCAGAAACCAACGCACCTGGGTATCCTGCACCAGGGCACGCACATTGCCATGCAAGGCAGACACGAACAGCAGAAAGGGCATCGCGCCCGCGATCATGCCGACGATGATAATCCAGTGGATCGCAGGGTTGCTGTAAGCCGCTATCGATTGGTCCGTGGTTGAAAACCCGCCGGTCGAAATGGTCGTCATGGCATGGATAACCGCGTTGAACAGGGTCATTCCCGCCAGATACAGACTGATGACCAAGGCCAGGGTCATCGCTCCATAGACGACCGCAATTCCAACCGCCAGCTGGCCAGTTCGCGGCAGGATTTTCTGAGATCGATCAGATGATTCCGTGCGGAACAACTGCATGCCGCCGACCTGGAGCATCGGCAACACTGCAACCGCCGTCACGATGATGCCGATCCCGCCAATCCACTGCAGCAGGCCGCGCCACAACAGAATACCCGGCGCCGCATGGTCGAGCCCGACCATAACGGTAGAGCCGGTGGTCGTGATCGCGCTCATCGACTCGAAGAATGCGTCAGTGATGCTCAACGGATGCCCCAGCAGCACAAATGGCAACGCGCCGAAACAGGCTGCGGAAACCCAGCACAAGGTCGTCATCACAAAGGATTGCCGCAAACCCAACCGGGCGCGCTCGCTGTAGGTCGCCAACACCAGTGCTCCGCCGAAAAACAGCGTAGCAGCTCCAGCAAAAACAAAAGCGCGCCAGTCCGGCGTGCCTGCATAAACTTCTATCGCAGTCGGCCCCAGCATGGTGAGCGCCAGCACAACCAACTGCGCGCCGACGACAAACAGGACAGGCCGAAAATCTAGCATCGGACCCGGATCCTTCGCCGGCGGATCGCAGGCGGGCGGTGGCGATGCGCAAAGCGGCACATAGGATCAACCGCGCCAAAAACTCGGAAGCAGCAACACCAGGATCGTGAAAAATTCTAGGCGGCCAAATAACATACCGATGGCCAGCGCCCATTTAGCGGCAGCGGGCAAGGCAACGAAGGTACCGGCAGGGCCGATAATATCGCCCAAGCCGGGCCCGACGTTCGAGATTGCGGTTGCCGCCCCAGAAGTCGAAGTGATGAAGTCCAGCCCCATAAAGCTCAACGCAATGGTCAAGGTCGCGAACCCGGCTGCATAGACCAAAGAGAAAGCCATCACAGAAGCAACGACATTGGCAGAAATCGGCTGATGATTGTAATGGGCGATAAAAACACCGCGCGGCTGCACCAGTTGCTTGAGCTGCACGATTGCAGCTGCAAACAAGATTTGAAACCGGAAAATCTTGATGCCGCAGGTGGTAGAGCCGGCGCACCCGCCGATAAACATGATGACAAAGAACATCGCCGGCGCAAAGCTGCCCCAGTGGTCATAGTCAGACGTCGCATACCCGGTGCCGGTCATGATCGACGTGGCGTTGAATGCGCTAAGATGCAACGCAGTGCCAAAATCCTCGCCGGTAAACACCATTTGGCCGATCGACAGGCCCGCGATAACGACACCCAAAGTCCCGAGAAACCAGCGGACCTGCGTATCGTGCAGCAGCGGCCTAGTATACCCTCTCGCCGCCTGCATATAGAGTGCGAATGGCAACGAGCCGGCAATCATTCCTACGGTAATGATCCAATGGATCGTCGGATCCGGATAAGCGCCCACGGATTTGTCAGAGGTTGAAAAGCCGCCGGTTGCAATCGTCGTCATCGCATGGGCGACAGCATCGAACACATCCATCCCTGCAAGCCACAGCATGAGCGACCACGCCACTGTCAGCGCAAGGTAAACCGCTGCGATCCAGGCCGCCAATTGCGCGGCCCGAGGAAACGCCTTGTCAGACCGATCGGAATTTTCCATCCGGAACAACTGCATGCCGCCGACTTGCAACATCGGCAAAACCGCCAGCGCGGTCACGACGATGCCAACGCCGCCGAACCACTGCAGCAACGCCCGCCACAGCAAAATCCCCCGCGGCGCGTGGTCGAGCCCGATCATCACCGTTGAACCGGTCGTAGTGATGCCGCTCATGGCTTCAAAAAAGGCGTCGGTAAAGCTCAACGGAATCGAAAGGAAGACGAATGGCAACGCGCCAAACAATGCCGCGCATAGCCAGCACAGGCTCGTCATAAGGAACGCCTGACGCAGCCCCAGCTTGGCCCGCTCGCTGACGGTTGCCAGCACCAGAGCGCCACCGAAAAACCCCGTTGCTGCCGCAGAAAATATGAACGCGCGCCACTCGGGCGAGTCATCGAACAGTTCGATAAGGGCGGGCAGCAACATCGCGGCCGACAAGGCCACCAGCAACAGGCCGACAACAAACAGGACAGGGCGGAAGTCAAGCATGAGGTCTGGGTCTTTCGCCAGCCGGGGTTTAGCCGAAACGGCTAGTTCGGCCGCACCGTTTGGTCCGGGCAATCCAGCGAAAATGCCGGCACCCCGATATCGAACACATCGCCATCCTCACTCACCATTTCGTATGTGCCCGACATGATTCCGCCGGGAACGGCAAGTGGAGTGCCACTGGAATATTCGAATGCATCGCCCGGCTTCAAAACGGGTTGCTGTCCCACCACGCCGGCGCCACGCACTTCCTGCACCTGCCCAACGCCGTCGACAATACGCCAGTACCGGTTAGTCAACTGAACGGTCTCTCGCCCGCGGTTTTCGATGCGAACGTGATAGGCCCAGACATAGCGACTACGCTCTGGCTGAGACTCCTGAGCCAGATATTCGGGTTGTACCGTAACGGTCAGACCGCGTGTGGTTTGACTGTACATGGCTGCAGGGCACTCGCCAGTTGGAACTAGGACAAGCCGCCATCGTAGAGCGCCCCGCGCACGGGCTCAAGTGGGACCAGGTCGCCAGCCCGATCCCAGGGCCAAGGATTGGCTATGCCGCCTGGCGCAATGCACCGGCGGCGGCGCCCGCCGCCCGTTCCAGGTCTCGCCAAAGATCCTCCACATGCTCCAGGCCGACCGAGACCCGGACGAGGCCCTCAGTAATGCCCGCCGCTTCTCGCGCCTCAGGCGTCAACACCCTGTGGGTGGTGGTGCAGGGGTGGCACGACAACGACTTCGCGTCCCCCAGATTATTGGAAAGATCGACGATTTGCAGCGCATTCAGGAAAGCGAACGCCGCCGGACGGCCGCCGGCGACCTCGACGCTCAAAACGCTGCCGAACAGGCCGTCACGCATCTGGGATTTGGCGACAGCGTGGCTTGGATGGCTGGCTAGTCCCGGGTAGGCGACGCGGGTGACATTCGGCAGCGCCTCCAGCCGCTCGGCAAGGGTCTGGGCCGTGCGGCTCACCTCCCGCACGCGCAGCGACAATGTCTCCAACCCCTTGACCACGACCCAGGCATTGAATGGGCTGATGCAGGGTCCGGTGTGGCGCAGGAAGGGCTGCAGGAAATCCTTGTCGAACGCGGCATCGCACAACACCGCACCGCCCAGGGTCCGGCCCTGCCCGTCCAGATGCTTGGTGGTCGAATACACCACAACGTCACAGCCCAAATCCATCGGCCGCTGCAAGACCGGAGTCGCGACGACGTTGTCGACGATCACCTTCGCGCCAGCCCGATGGGCCAACCTGGACAGCGCGGCAAGATCGACGATGTCCAAGGTCGGGTTGGTCGGCGTCTCGACGAAGACCAACTTGGCAGGCGTGCTGAGCGCCTTCTGCCAGGCGTCGAGATCGGCGGGCGGCACCAGATCTACATGCACGCCCCACTTCGGCAGGATTTTGGTCAGGATGTGCAGGCTTGAGCCGAACAGCGTCGCGCCGGCGACGACGCGGTCGCCGCTTTCCAGATAGCTGGCCATGGCGGCGAACACCGCGGCCATGCCGCTGGCGGTGGCGCGGCAGACCTCAGCGCCTTCCAGCACCCGCAACCGGTCTTCCAGCATGGTGACAGTCGGGTTGGCATACCGGCCATAAAGGTAACGGTCGACGTCGCCAGAAAATGCCGCATCCGCCTGCTCGGCCGAGTCAAAGACAAATCCGGAGTTCATATAGAGCGCTTCGCTGGTTTCAGCGTTATGGCTGCGGTTCAGCCCGGCGCGGATAGCAAGAGTTTCGGCGCGACAGCCGGCAAGGTGGTCCTGATTGGTCATATTTGGCGATCTCCATCATCAATGATGGTCGGGCGTTCGCCATCCGAGTGTCTGCTTAAGAAAGCGATGCACAGCCATAAAAAAACCGGCCATCGCTCGCATAGAGCAGGCCGGCACGCAGACGTCCCGACCGTTTAGCGAGGTTGTTTAGCGTGGCCGCAAGCTGGTCGAGCAAATCACCACGTCCGAGCATCTAGCGCCCAGAGCCGGCCTTCGTCAAGCTGCTTTGCTGCACGAGCCGCCGCCCAACACGCAAAACTTGGCGCAATGCGGGTGATTCAGAGCCACGCTGCCGCTTGCTTCCGCCAGCGTCCGGCCCAATTCGAACTGTGGATCGTACGGCAACAGCGTACATGCGATCACTGCGGCCTGCGCTGCTCCTTTGCGCTTCACCACCATACGGCTGGACGCGCACATCATTGCGCGGGGGTCCTGGTCCAGAATGCCCCAGCAAGCCGTGGTGATCTCCGGCACGTCCGCCGTCTCGTCCATTTCCGGGAACAACACCAATTGCATGGGATCATGCGCGTCGACCGGCCATCCCTCGGACTGGATCAGGCGGGCATAGCCTTCGCGCGCCTGCGCCTCGCTTTCGCCCCAGCAGGTGCGGCCGGCCAGGTGGATGGCAAAGCCGTTCGACGCCAGCCAGCCCAAACCCTGCACCGTTGGCAGCCAGGTCCGCTCGCCCCGCTCCAACTCATGCAGCGCTTGGGTGTGATGGTCGACCGAGACCCGCAGCACCAGCCGGTCGCCATAGCGCCGCTGCAGGTCGAGCAATGGCGCCTGCACCTTCATCATCGGCCGCATGGCGTTGGTGAGAACCAAAGCGCGAAAGCCGCGGGCGAGGATAGCCTCCAAAATTGGGATGATCTCCGGCGCCATGAATGGCTCGCCGCCGGTCAGGCCGATTTCTTCCGTCGGCAGCCCATCGCGGGCAATCTCGTCCAGGTAGGGGGCGACATCGGCCAGGGTCAGGTAGGCCAGCCGGTCATTGGTCGGCGAACTCTCGATATAGCAGCCGCGGCAGGTCAGGTTGCAGAGCGTGCCGGTGTTGAACCACAGCGTCGCCAGCTGCTCGAGCGCGACCGCGGCCCGCGCTGACCCATCCAACGTCCGCAAAGGATCTTGGAATTTTCGTGGGTCGAGCGGCGCTGTGGCCGGTTCGGCGGCGATTGACGACATCGGGCAGAATGCTCCTGGGAAAGTGTCAAGCAAAACATAGCATCGTTTTAGACCTAGCCGACGGGACATGCCGCCCAAAATAACAGATTGGTGAGGCGTGGCGCTTCGTCCTAGACTTCGCACCGGCAAACCCTATCAGAAGGAATCCCATCATGGCTGAACGCGTGGCAGGAAAAGTCGCTTTGGTCACAGGCGGCGGCTCCGGCATTGGCCGGGCATCTGCCTTGACACTGGCGCGGGAGGGCGCGAGCGTGGTCGTTACCGATTTGCGTGGCGAGACGGCGGCGGAAACGGCGCAAATGATCATCGACGCCGGCGGCAAAGCCCGTTCTATGGCCCAGGACACCACCGACGAAGCCCAATGGCAGGCGGTAATGGCCTCGATCCGCGCGACGGAGAAGCGGCTGGACATCGTGCTCAACAACGCCGGCGTCAGCAACAACGGCATGCTGCTGAAGGATACCAGCCTGGAGCAGTGGCGCTTCGTCAACGCCGCCAACGTCGAAGGTGTCTACATGGGCACCAAATATGGCATTGAATTGATGGAAGAAGCCGGTAATGGCGGCTCCATCGTCAACATCTCCTCGATCTACGGCAAGGTCGGCGCGGTCGGGTCGGTTGCCTACAACGCCAGCAAGGGCGCGGTTTGCGTGTTTTCCAAGGGCGCGGCGCTGGAATGCGGCAAGGCCGGCAACGGCGTGCGGGTCAACACTATCCATCCGGGCTTCATCGAAACTGGCATGACACGCGAGCGCTTCAGGGACAACGCCGTCCGCGACTGGATGATCAACCGCACCCCCATCGGCCGCAGCGGCGTTCCCCAGGATATCGCCAACGGCGTGCTGTACCTGGCCAGTGACGAAAGCTCGTTCGTGACGGGGGCGGAACTGGTAATCGACGGCGGCTTTACGGCGATCTAGCGCGCCAGCAGCCGCCCGACCGCGTCGGCATAGACCTGCGCGCCCAGCATGATGTCGGCGTCGGACGTATCCTCCGTCCAATGGTGGCTGATGCCGCCGATGGACGGGATGAACATCATCCCCGCCGGCATTAGCTGCGCCATCATCTGCGCGTCGTGTCCCGCGCCGGAGGGCATGCGGGCATGCTTGCCCGGTGCATAAACCCCGCCCGCAGCCTCCAACGCAGCCTGAATCCCCTCGTCCATCAATGCCGGCTTGTTCTTGTTCATGGTCTCCCACGAGACCGTGCAGGGGCCGGCGGCGTTCGCCTCGTCCACCAGTTCGCCAACGGTCTGTTCGAGCCGCAACAGCGTTGCCATGTCGGCATCGCGGAATTGCAGGGTCATGCTGGCGCGGCCCGGAATGATGCTGGGAGCGCCCGGCTCCAGGTCGATCTTGCCTACCGTCCAGACCGAGCGCTCACCGCAAACCTGCGGGAAGCGCTCCTCGACGCGCTGGCAGAAGCGGCGGAGCGCGACGCCCGCGTCCTTGCGGATCGCCATGCGGGTGGTACCGGCATGGTTCTGCACCCCCTCAAACACGATTTTGTACTGCCAAATGGCGACAATGCTGGTGACGACGCCAACCTGCAGCTTCTGGCTCTCCAGCCAATCGCCCTGTTCGATATGCGCCTCCAACATGCCGATATAGCGCGCCGGATCGACCCGGTGGCGCGGTACACCGGAGAGGCCCGCATCGGCGATAGCCTGGCGCAGCGGCCGGCCGGTGGTGCGGTCGGCGCGTTGATCGATGTCGGCTTCCGTGAGTTCGCCGGTCAGCGAGCGCGAGCCGGTGAAGCTGCCGAAATGGCCTTCCTCATCGGCGAAGGCGAATACCTCGACGCCGATATCCTTGCGCCCGGCCTCGACCACCGCCCGCGCCGCTTCCAGCGCATAGACCACGCCCAGCGCGCCGTCGAGCCAGCCGGCATGGCTCTGCGTCTCCAGGTGAGAGCCGGCCAGCAGCTTGTTGCCGGTCGCGGGCGTTTTCGAAATAACGTTGCCGATGCCATCGATCCAGGCTTCATGTCCGATAGCCTTGAGTTCGCCCACCAGCCAGTGGCGGGTGATCAGATCGTCCTCAGACAAGGTCGGGCGATGCACGCCGGTCTTGTAGGTGCCGATGCTGCGCAGGTGATAGAGGTCGCGCAGGGCGCGCTCGGGGTTGGCTTTGATGGTCATGGGCAACTCACTTCTGTTCGAACAACCGGCCCCAACGGGCAAAAGACGTCATGTCCGCGCCCGCCGCGCGCAGGCCGGCCCAGACCGCGACGGCGCCGGAGTCGAAAATCGGAATGCCAAGCTCGCGCTCCAGCCGGGGCGCCAGTGCCGCACCGTCCACATTGGTGCAATAGATGGCGATGCCGTCGGGACGGGCCGCAGCAACGCGCCGGCACATGGCCTCGACGATTGCCACAGGAACCTCCGCAAAGGCGAAATTCTCGGCAATGTCGAGGCGTTCATTGGCCACGGTCTCTATGCCCAGTCCGGCATAATTGGCAATGATCCGCCGTTGCACGTCTTCGATATAGGGCGAGACCAGGCCCAGCCGCCGCACGCCGCGCTCCGCGAACAGCGCATTAAAGCCCAGCACGGCGGAGTGCGCCGGGATGCCGGTGCGCTCGGTAATGGCGGCGCACAGCCGCTGGTCCTGGCCGAAGCCCAGCCAGCCGGCAGAGGTGCCGTTCCAGCAGATGGAGTGCACACGGGCGTCGGCCAGCAACTCAGCGGCGGCCAGCATCGGCTCCAGCTCGAACTGCGCCTGCGAGCCTTCGCCCAACGAAATCTGCAACACGCGGAAGCGGCTGAAATGACAGGAGACGTCCGGCACGTCGCGCAACATCGCGGCAATCACCGGCTCCAGCACGGTGTTGGACGATGGCGTGAGCATACCGAGGCGGGTGGTGGGTCGCATGCCGGTCACCTTACCCGCCCCAGGGCTGCCGGCTCAAGCCGCCCGTGCGCCGCGCACCAGCCGGCCCGGCAGGGCGTTGGTGGGCTCGCCGTTGCGGTAGACCACCTCGCCGGAGACGATGGTCGCCTCATAGCCGCGGGTGCGCTGGACCATGCGCTTGCCGCCGGCGGGCAGGTCGTAGAGCACCTCCGGCGGGCAGATTGCCAGCTTGTCGTAGTCGATGACGTTGATGTCCGCCTTCTTGCCGACAGCCAGCAGGCCGCGGTCGAGCAGGCCGATGGCCTCCGCATTGTCGCGGGTCAGGCGCTTGACTGCCCATTCCACCGGCAGCGTCTTGCCGCGGCTGCGGTCGCGCGTCCAGTGGGTCAGCATGTAGGTGAAGGCGCTGGCGTCGGTCAGCACGCCCATATGCGCGCCGCCATCGCCCAGGCCGACCAGCGAATTCGGGTGCTGCATCATGTCCATGACGGGGCTGAGATCGCCGTAGGCATAGTTGCTGAGCGGCCGGTAAAGGATGGTCTTGCCGTCATTCTCCAACAGCAGGTCATAGACCAGGTCTTCCGGCGTGCGGCCGGCGCGGGCGGCCATGGCGGCGATGGATTTCTCGGGCGCTGGCTCATAATCCGGCGGATCGCCCAGCGGGAAGATGCGCGACCACTGGGTGACGCGGGTGCGCATCAGGTGATCGCCCTGCTGTTCGGAAAGGATTTGCGCCTTCACCTCCGGCTTGCGCAGTTCGGCGATCTTCTCCGCATGGGCCAGCGGGGCCAGGCGTTTCCAAGTCTCGCAGCCCATGAAGGGATTCAGCGAGATTTCGAAGCCAAGCATGACGCCCGTCGGGCGGGTCAGCACCTGGCCGACGATGTTCTGGCCGTCCGCATTGGCGCGGGCGATGTCGTTCATGGTGTCGCGCCACAGTTCCGGGCGGTTGTCCCGTTGCAGCACGGTAATGGTCATCGGCCGGCCGCTTTCGCTGGCCATCCGGCGCAGCGTCGCCATCTCCTCCTGGGGGTCGTCGAAGTCGCTGATGACCTGCAGCCAGCCTTCGCCCACCTCGCCGACCGCCTTGGCGATATCGACCAATTCCTGCTCCGCCGCGTGCAGGGTCGGGGTATAGTCGCCGGCGACGGTGCGGTGATTGATGGTGCGGCTGGTGGAAAAGCCCAGCGCGCCGGCCTTGATGCCCTCTGCGGCGAGCTTGGCCATCGCGGCCCGGTCCTCTGCGGTCGCAGGCTCGCGAGCGACGCCGCGGTCGCCCATGACGTAGACGCGCAAGGCGGCGTGCGGCACCTGGGTGACGACGTCGAGGTCGTAGGCCTTGCCGTCCAGGCTATCCAGATACTCGCCGAACGTCTCCCAGTTCCAGGGCAGGCCCTCGGTCAGGACGACCTCGGGAATGTCCTCGACGCCTTCCATCAGCTCCACCAGCTTTTCGCGCTGGTGCGGCTTGCAGGGCGCGAAGCCAACGCCGCAATTGCCGATCATGACGGTGGTGACGCCGTTCCAGGACGAGGGATTGATGCGGCTGGACCAGGTCACCTGCGCGTCATAGTGCGTGTGCAGATCGACAAAGCCGGGCGTGACCAGCTTGCCCGCAGCATCGATCTCCTCCCGCCCCGCAGGCAGGTTCTGGCCGATGGCGCTGATCTTGCCGGCGGTGACAGCGATATCGGCCTGAAAGCCGGGGCTGCCGGAGCCATCGACAATGGTGCCGTTGCGGATGACGAGGTCGGGGGTGGAGGGCATGTCCTCTGATCCTTCGAAGATGGGCTTGATTGCTGCAAAGTGTGACGAAACTGCGCAGGCCAGGCAAGCGGATTGTGGACAGGCCCGATCCTGCCGGGCCTTGATCGCAGCGCATTTGGCTGGATAATCGGCCGCAGCGTCCACGCGGTATCGCACGGGGGAGGCAAAGCAATAGGAAATCCGAACGCAATCGGCGAGCAATTGCGGCAACGAGCCGAACGGGCGAAGCAGTTCTGGCGGCGTTGCCGCGCCCTGGCCTGGGCGGCGGCGGTGCCGGCCTCGGTATGGGTGACGCTCTGGACCGGCGTTGCGCCACCGGTTTGCGGGGTAGTGCAGGGCTGGACCTGGCTGCCGTCGACGATTTCGCCTTGCGGACCCAGCGCCGAGGACTTGCGGCTACAGGCCGAGGCGGAACGGCTGCGGCAGGAACAAGCCCGGTTGGCTGCGGAGAAGGCAACGGCGGCGGAGCACGCCAAGGCCGAGGCGGTGCGGCTGGCCGCGGAACATGAACGGCTGCGCCAGGAACAGGAAAGGATCGCAAAAGAGCGCGCGACGCTGACCAGCCTGGCGGCGTCGGTCAGCGACCTGATAAAGCGCCAAACAGCCACGCCAGAAGGCCAGCCCGTCGATCCGGCGGTGCAGGGCAAGGCTGAGGGCGCGGTCACCGCAATCGCCGACAAGGCGGCCGGCACGGACGCCGCGGCAGAGACCGAGCGGGCGCTGCAACTGATCAAGGACGGCAAGGCCAACGAAGGCCTGGCCGTGCTGGCAGGGCTGGCGGCGGCAAAGCAGGCGCAGGCGGACCAGCAGAAGGCCGAGGCCGTGGCCCAGTGGCGGCGCATCGGCGAACTCGCCCGGCCGTTCAGCACCGCCAAGGCCCTGGCCGCCTACGAGCAGGTGGTGGCGCTGGACCGGAGCGACCCCTGGGACTCGATCTATCTGGGCCGGCTCTATGTGCAGGCCGGCAACGTGGCGAAGGCACGGGCGACGTTCGAAGCGGCGCTGGCAAGGTTGCCGGAGAGGGAGGAGCGGACGCGGGGCGTGTTGGCGTCTGAAATAGCAGACATTGCGCAAAGCCAGGGCAATTTGCCGGAAGCCCTGAAATTCCGGGAAATCGAAGGCCGCGCCATGCAAGCCCGGGCAGAGACCGAGCCCGAAAATGCAGAGCGGCAGCGCGACCTCTCCGTCAGCCACGAAAGGATCGGCGACATGCTGCGCGACCAGGGCGATGGCGCCGGCGCGCTCGCGGCCTTCCGCGCCGACCTCGCCATCGCCGAAAAGCTGGCGGCGGCCGATCCGGGCCATGCCGGATGGCAGCGCGACCTCTCCGTCAGCCACAACAAGATCGGCGACGTGCTGCGCGACCAGGGCGATGGCCCCGGCGCGCTCGCTGCCTACCGCGCCAGCCACGCCATCGC
>JAPOJR010000190.1 GCA_029978325.1 Alphaproteobacteria bacterium
CCCTTCGATGACGCTCTGCGAGCGCCGCCTCAGGGTGAAGGGAAATGGAACTTTGCGGGGGCTTGGAGTGCACGCCGCGCTGCCTCAATCCCCCGAAGCCGCGCCGGGCAGCGGCGTTGGTGCCCCGAGCTTTGCCACCGGCTCACAAACGGCGCGCGCCCGTGACTCGAACGCGCCGACCATGCGCCGCACCGCCTCGTTGAACACCACACCTGCGAGGCGTTGGAACAGGCGGGATTTGAACTCGAAGTCGATATAGAAATCCAGCACGCAGCCGCCCTCCGCCGGCTCAAACACCCAGTGGTTGTTGAGGTAGCGCAGCGGGCCGCTGGTGTATTCGACGTCAATCCGCTCGGTCGGGGAAAGCGTGACGCAGCTGGTGAACCGCTCGCGGATCATCTTGAAGCCGATGACCAGGTCCGCTGTGATCACGTTGCCTTTGCGGCTGGTGATGCGGCAGGCGGTGCACCAGGGCAGGAATTCCGGGTAGCGCTGCACGTCGGCGACGAGTTCGTACAACTGCTGCGGCGGGTAGGGCAGGAATCGGCGTTCGGCGTGGGTGGGCAAACCGGGCCTCTCAGACCTTCACTGCGGCGAGTTTGGCTTCGCGGGCGGCGCGCAGGGCCTCGAAATCGCTGTCCGCGTGATAGCTGGAGCGGGTCAGCGGGCTGGAGGACACCAGCAGAAAGCCCTTGCCGCGAGCCATCCGGGCGTAGGCCTCAAAATCCTCCGGCGTCACGTATTCGGCGACGCGGTGGTGCTTGGGCGAGGGCTGGAGGTACTGCCCGATGGTCAGGAAATCCACATCCGCGGCGCGCAGGTCGTCCATGACCTGGGCCACCTGCTGTCTGGTCTCGCCCAGGCCGACCATGATGCCGGACTTGGTGAAGACCGCCGGATTGCGCTCCTTCACCTGGTCCAGCAGCTTCAGTGAGCCATAATATTTCGCGCCGGGCCGCACCTCGGGATAGAGGCCGGGCACGGTCTCCAGGTTGTGATTGAACACGTCCGGCGGCGCGCGCATGACGATGTCGAGCGCGCCCTTCTTGCCCTGGAAATCCGGGGTCAGGATTTCAACCGTGGTCTCCGGGCAGAGCGCGCGGATGTGCTTGATGGTGCGGTAGAAATGGGTGGCGCCGCCGTCCGGAAGGTCGTCGCGGTCGACGCTGGTGATGACCACATGGCGAAGGCCAAGCTCCGCCACCGCTTCCGCCACCCGCTCCGGCTCGTGCGGGTCCAGAGACGGCGGCTTGCCAGTCGCCACATTGCAGAAGGTGCAGGCGCGGGTGCAGACGCTGCCCAGGATCATCATCGTGGCGTGGCGCTGCTGCCAGCACTCGCCGATGTTCGGGCAGCCGGCCTCCTCGCAGACGGTGGCGAGTTTCTTCTCCGAAACGATCCGCTTGGTCTCGTTATAAACCTTGCCGACCGGGGCCTTCACACGAATCCATGACGGCTTGCGGCCCGAGACCTGGTCGGGCTTGTGCGCCTTCTCCGGATGGCGTTCCGCCCGGTCGGACGGGCCATGGCGCGAGGGGGTGAGGTTATCCATGGGGCTAGAAGTGGAGAGTCTGGCCGTAGGCGTCAAGGACGGCCTCGTGCATCATTTCCGACAGCGTCGGGTGCGGGAACACCGTGCCCATCAGTTCCGCCTCGGTCGTTTCCATGGTCTTGGCGATGGTGTAGCCCTGGATCAGTTCGGTCACCTCTGCGCCCACCATGTGCGCGCCCAGCAACTCGCCCGTTTTGGCGTCGAACACCGTCTTGATCAATCCCTCGGGCTCGCCCTGTGCGATGGCTTTGCCATTGCCCATGAAGGGGAACCTGCCGACCTTGACCTCAAAGCCCTGCTCCTTAGCCTTCGCCTCGGTCAGGCCGACACTGGCCACCTGCGGCCGGCAATAGGTGCATCCGGGAATATTGGTCACCGTCATCGGATGCGGATGGCCTTTGCCCGCTATCTTTTCTACGCACATGACGCCTTCGTGCATCGCCTTATGCGCCAGCCAGGGCGGGCCGGCGACGTCGCCGATGGCATAGACGCCGGGCTCGTCCGTCTGGCACCACTCGTCGATGACGATATGGCCGCGGTCGACTTTAACCTTCGTCGCCTCCAGTCCGATATCCTCGACATTGCCGGTGATGCCGACGGCCATGATCACCTTCTCCACCGCGACATCCTCGCCGCCCTTGGCCGATTCGACCGTGGCGACCACGCCGGCGCCGGATTTGTCCAGGTTGGTGACCTTGGCCCCAGTAATGATCTTGATGCCGCGCTTCTCGAACGCCTTGTGGACGAACTTGGCGATTTCCTCGTCTTCGACCGGCAGGATGCGATCGACGACCTCAACGACGGTGACGGCCGCGCCCATATCGGCATAGAAGCTGGCGAACTCCATGCCGATGGCCCCGGACCCCACCACCAGCAAGGACGCCGGGATAGCCTCCGGCACCATGGCTTCCTTGTAGGTCCAGACCTTGTCGCCATCGGCTTCCAGTCCCGGCAACACCCGCGCCCTGGCCCCCGTCGCCACGATGATGTGCTTGGCGCTGAGCGTCTCCTCGCCGCCTTTGGTGAGCGCGACGCTGACTTTGCCGCCGCCGGCCAGCCTGGCTGCGCCGTCGATCACGGTGACTTTGTTCTTGCGCAGCAGGTGCGCGACGCCGCCGGACAGTTGCTTCGACACATTGCGCGAGCGTTTTACAACCTTGGCCGCGTCGAACCGGGCATTGTCGGCCGCCAATCCGTATTCATCCAGATGATGCAGCAGGTGATAGACCTCTGCCGAGCGCAGCAGCGCCTTGGTCGGGATACAGCCCCAGTTCAGGCAGATACCGCCCAGATGCTCCCGCTCGACGCAGGCGGTCTTCAGGCCCAATTGGGCAGACCGGATTGCGGCGACATACCCGCCAGGACCACCGCCGATCACGACAAGATCAAAGGTTTGCTCGCTCATTGCTTTGAACTTCCCTGCGTGTTTCGCTGTCCGGTAACCCTAACAGACGTTTTGCCCATGCGTCTTTAGGGCTTTTTGCCTTCGCCGCAATTAAGCCGCCTGCCCCACCGCCGGAAACGCCTATTCCGCTGCCGCTTTTGCCCCGCCCGCGCCGGCTGCAAGCCATTCGGGCGCGTTGCCGCCCAGAACCGGGGTCGGACGGTCCCAGCGCGGCGGCGTTTCCGACAAACGCAGCAATGGCCCCAGATGGCGCAGCGGCCCAAACGCCGGTTGGCTCTCAATCCGCAGCGCATTGAGCTCTGCGTCGCTCAACTCCATGCCGGCCGGCTGGTAGCCGACATCGCCCTGACGGTAGATAAACATCCCCGACTGACAGAGCGATACGCGCACATGATAGCTGCCGCCCTCGGTCGAGCGCCGGGCCAATGCCAGGAGGATACCATAGGCTGCCAGATAGCCGGTGGTATAGTCGCATGCCGCCGCCGGCAACAATTGCGGGCGGTCCGGCGTACCTTCGTGCAGGATGCCAGTCATAGTCTGCGCCACCTGCTCCCAGCCGCCGCGGTGGCTGAAAGGACCGTCGGCGCCATAGCAACTGATCGAGGCATAGACGATGCCAGGCCGCACGGTTGCCAACTCCTCCGGCCCAAATCCCAGCCCGGCAATCATGCCGGGGCGGTACCCCTGGCTGAAGACGTCGGCGTCTTTCACAAGCGCCTTCAGCCGGGCATTGTCCTCCGGGTTTTTCAGATTGAGGTATGTCGAGCGCTTGCCATGGCTGGTGTCCATGACGTGCTCGGGAATCTGCGGGATGCCTTCAGCCGCGATCATCAGCACGTCGGCGCCATGCTCGGCCAGGGTGCGGGCGCAGATCGGGCCAGCCAGGATTCGGGTCAAGTCCAGGGCGCGTACACCAGACAACGGCCGGTCTCCGGCAGGCATGGGTTCCGGCGCGCTTTCGCCGATCTTGATCACCTCGACAATAGGCTTCGCCGCCAGCACCTTGCCATGGTCGGAGGCTAGCCATTCCGCGTTGGTGCGCACCATGCCGCCGCACACCCGATGCTCGTCAATGGCAGCTTCCAGGTCGAGGGCGTCCCACTTCAGAACGGCCTTCGCCACAGAGTCCGGATTAGCTTCGCATCCCAGCAGCTTCTGCATACGCGCCTGCAGGTTCGGCAGTCCGAAATGGGGCAACACCCAGCGGCCATCCTTGGTTGGCCAGGGTTGGGTAATGGCGCGCATCGCCTTTTGCGAAGCGCTGACGACTGGCTCCCACGCGCCGCTGGCATTTGGGCGCATCATATAATCTGTGCTGCGCAAGCCGGCAGCAGCGTGCCGGGCATCGATGGCGACCTTCTGCCGGCGTCCGGTTTTCAGTTCCCAGATATCGTTGACCGCAGTACCCACCCCGCCCAGCACCGCCGCACAGGTCGATCCGATCTTGAACTTGGTCGAATAGACCGGGTCCTGGCCGGTAATGGTGACCTCGCCTGCGGCGGGCATACCCTTGCCGCGGGCGGCCATGACTTCTTCGAAAGCGGTGGGTTGGGGCATTGCGGTATCCTCCTGAAACGTGATCGCTGCGGCGCTAAACTACCAGGCTTCCTTGCCATCTTTCGGTCGCGCCACCGGCGCGGCGGCTGCCTTGGCCTTCTGCTCGGCCTCATGCTTGTCGAACATCGCCTTTGCGGCAGTCGAGCGCTTTTCCGCCAGCGTATCGCGGTTTTCCGTGCACCAGTCGAACGACTGGATGCGCGGGACGTTGTCACCGGAGAAATGCGGCATGACATAGCGCTGGTACAACTCATACGACCGTTTGGTCTGCTCGAAATCGGCCCAGTTGTGCACCTGTTGCAAGAACACGCCGAAATCGCCCTGCTTGTCGTAGAGCCGCTGAATCATCGCGATAGCGTCGTCCGGCGTGCCGATCACACCGAACTTGTTCTCGACAAACCAGGTCGCCGGATCTTCCCCCTTCGGAACGATGAAGCGCGGCTGGTTGTTGTTCAGATAGTTGAGATATGGCTCGAACCCGTACTTCACGTTCTCCATTGCCTGCGCCCGCGTTTCGGCAATGTGCATCGGGCCGACCAGGCGGAGGCGCGCCGGGTCCATGGTGCGGCCATGCTCCGCCGCTACGTCGTTCGCAATCTTCCAATTCGCGGCCAGCGCGTCATAGCCGAACGGGTTGGTCGCCGCGACGCAGATCATGCTGGTGTCGTACTTCCCGGCCAGACGGCCCCCCGAAGGCGTCACCGCGCTCACGACAGCGACCTCCGGATAGGGCTTTGTAAACGGCAGCATGTGTGCCCGCGCGTTGACGAACGTGTACCAATCCGATTTCTCGGTCACGATCTCGCCTTTGAAAAAGCGCAGGATCACATCCAGCGCCTCGGCCATGCGGTCACGCTGGGTGTTGGGATCGATGCCCAGCATCAGCGCATCGGACGCCAACAGGCCCGGCCCAGCGCCGAACATCACCCGCCCGCGGGTGTGGTGATCCAGCTGGATCATCCGGTTCGCCGTCATCAATGGATTATGATAGGGCAGCGAAATGACGCCGGTGCCGAACTTGATCCATTTGGTGCGCTCTGCCGCCACGGCGATGAACAATTCCGGCGAACTGATCAATTCCCACCCGGCTGAATGGTGCTCACCGATCCAGGCTTCGTGAAACCCCAGCTTGTCCAGCCATTGCATCAACTCCAGGTCGCGCTCCATGCAGGCGGCGGGATTCTCGTTCATCGGGTGGAACGGCGGCAGGAAAGCGCCGTGGCGCAGAGGGATGGAGGGCATGGGCCGGACCTAGAAACAAGGGATGTAGGGAAAAAAAGGAATGGGGAAAGAAAATTTGCGGAGCGGCTCAGACGTCGGAAATCTTGTCCCACCAGATCGTGCGGCTTTCCGCTGGCTTGCCCAGATACGACCGCAACGGCGGCCGCAACACCATCTGATCGCCTTCGAACGTTACCTCACGCACCTGTTGCGTACCCATACGGGCCGGGTCGGAGCACGAATCGACCGTGGTGATCAGCGTCTTGCCGTCGAACGTATAGGGTCCGGCATAGCAGGAATATTCCCGGGTCTGGCCTGGCGGAATGGTGGTGCGCGCGTCGGTGATCGCCGCCGACATGCGT
>JAPOJR010000191.1 GCA_029978325.1 Alphaproteobacteria bacterium
ATTGCGCGAGTTGCACCCTGTAAGTTGCCAGTTGTATAAAGGTGACAAGCTCCTTCTAATAAATTTAGAACCTCTGTAAATTCGAACCTGCGGCGGTGTGCCTTGTCTATATCATTAGGAGTTTTTTCTGCACAAACAGAAGCATCGAGATACCGGCGCCATGCAGTGCTAAACCTAGCGGTCAGCTGAAGATAGCTTGAGAAATCAGCAGCTTTTGCCTGTCTTCCCGCGGACCGAGCGTTCCACCACAGCGCCAGTACGGCTACTAGTAACAGTCCAACATCTATTGCGTCGCTGCATGCCAATCCACTAACAGCTTTCAATTCTCCACATAGATGTTGGACATCGCTTATCAATCTCAGCCTCGGCCAGCTTTGTTGGGCCGGTTCGAGTTAGCGTTTGATGCGCTTGGCTCTTTGGGTTTAGCTTCGGGTGGCTTCACAGTCGGCATAAGGTGCGACGTAGTTTGAGAATTCGTCGCATACTGGGGGCCGTTGGGTGACTTCCCCGCTTGTTTATCTGCCATAATAAAGAACTCCTATTCTTGACTCCCTCAACTACACCCAGTCGTGCTCCCACAGGTATCACACTTCAGGCACGTCCCGTTCCGCACGAGCGTAAAGTTTCCGCATTCGGGGCAGTTATCGCCTTCATAGCCTTTCATCCGGGCTTCCTGGACGCGGGCGGCGCGTTCGGATTTGGGGCCGGAGCTGCTGCTGCGCACGGATACCGCGACGGCGGAGGCCATGGAGGCCATGGAGGCAACGGTCGCGCTCGCGCCGGCGTTTGAGACCATGCCGATGCTGTTGGCGGCCTGCACCGCCTCCGCGGCGGTGGCGACCATGCTGGCGGCGGCGCGGGCCTTGGGCGCGCTCAGCACATAGAGGTTGTCGCGCAGGTAGCCGGCGCTGGCCAGCCGCCGCGTTGCTTCCTGGTCGCCGGCGCGGCGGTGCTTCCAGTCGTCTTCCAGCGCACTCTCGTCCTCGCCTTCGCCGATGCTGTCCGGGCGGATATCCTCCGGCTCGACATGGGCGAGGTCGGCGCGGCCGAGGTAGCTGACCGCCAGTTCGCGGAAGACGTAGTCGACAACGCTGGTCGCCATCTTGATCGCGTCATTGCCTTCGACCATGCCCGACGGCTCGAACCGGGTGAAGGTGAAGGCCTCGACGAATTCCTCCAGCGGCACGCCGTATTGCAGGCCGATGGACACGGCGATGGCGAAGTTGTTCATCATCGCCCGGAAGGCAGCGCCTTCCTTGTGCATGTCGATGAAGATCTCGCCCAGCTTGCCGTCTTCCCATTCGCCGGTGCGCAGATAGACCTTGTGGCCGCCGACGACGGCTTTCTGGGTATAGCCCTTGCGCCGGTCCGGCAGCTTTTCGCGCATGACCACGGCTTTTTCGACAATGCGCTCGACCACGCGTTCGACCGTTTCGGTGTGGCTGAGAACGGCCTCGTCCTCGTCCTCCACATCGTCCAACAGCGAGCCGTTCAGCGGCTGGCTCAGCTTGGAGCCGTCGCGATAGAGCGCATTCGCCTTCAGGCCCAGCTTCCAGGAGCGCAGGTAGGCCTTGGCGCAATCCTCGACCAGCGCGTTGTTCGGCATGTTGATGGTCTTGGAGATGGCGCCGGAGATGAACGGCTGCGCCGCCGCCATCATATCGATATGCGCTTCTGCGGACAGGAAGCGGGTGCCCTCGCGGCCGCAGGGGGTGGCGCAGTCGAAGACGGGCAGGTGCTCATCCTTCAGGTCCGGCGCGCCTTCCACCGTCATGGCGCCGCAGCAATAGATATTGGCGGCGCGCACCTGCTTGGACGTGAAGCCCAATGCGGCCAGCATATCGAAGCCATAGTCGCCCAGCTGCTCGTCGGTGAAGCCCAGCACCTCGCGGCAGAAATCGTCGCCCAGGGTGAAGCGGTTGAACACGAACTTGATGTCGAACGCCGTGGTGAGCGACGCCTCGACCGCCTCCAACGCTTCCGGCGAGAAGCCCTTGGTCATCAGCGTTTCATGGTTGATGTGCGGCGCGCCGCGCAGGGTGTTGTGCCCGGTGGCGTAGATCTTGATCGCGTCGATCTGGTCGCGGGTATAGCCCAGCGCCTTCAGCGCCTCGGGCACCATGCGGTTGATGATCTTGAAGTAGCCGCCGCCGGCCAGCTTCTTGAACTTCACCAGCGCGAAGTCGGGCTCGATGCCGGTGGTGTCGCAGTCCATGACCAGGCCGATAGTGCCGGTCGGCGCGATCACCGTCGCCTGGGCGTTGCGGTAGCCGTGCTTCTCGCCCAGTTCCAGGGCCTTGTCCCAGGCGTCGGCGGCGCGCTCCGCCAGGCCTTTGTAAGGCACCAGGGTCGAATCGAGCGGCACCGGCAGAATGCTGAGGCCGTCATAGCCGGAGCGCTTGCCGTGGGCGGCGAGGCGGTGGTTGCGGATGACGCGCAGCATATGCTCCGCATTTTCCTCCCAGCGCGGGAAGGGGCCGAGGCCGGCGGCCATCTCGGCCGAGGTGGCATAGCTGATGCCGGTCATCAGCGCGGTCAGCGCGCCGGCGGCGGCGCGGCCTTCGTCGCTGTCGTAGGCCAGGCCGGACGCCATCAGCAGGCCGCCCAGATTGGCATAGCCGAGGCCCAGGGTGCGGAAGTCATACGAGCGCTGGGCGATTTCCGGGCTGGGGAATTGCGCCATCAGCACGCTGATTTCCAGCACCACGGTCCAGAGGCGGACGGCGTGGGTGTAGGCCTCCAGGTTGAACTCCCCGGCGCTGTAGAAGGCGCTGGATGCGAGGTTCAGCGAGGCCAGGTTGCAGGCCGTGTCGTCCAGGAACATATACTCGGAGCACGGATTGCTGGCGTTGATGCGGCCGGAGGCGGGGCAGGTGTGCCACTCGTTGATGGTGGTATCGAACTGCACGCCCGGATCGGCGCTGGCCCAGGCGGCGTAGCTGATCTGGTCCATCAGATCGCTGGCCTTGATCGTCCGCGCGGTCTTGCGGTCGGTGCGGCGGATCAGGTTCCAGTTGTCGCCGCGGGCGGCGGCCTCCAGGAAAGCGTTGGTCAGCCGCACGGAATTGTTGGAGTTCTGGCCGGCGACGGTCAGGTAGGCCTCCGAATCCCAATCGGTGTCATAGGTGGCGAAATCCAGGTCCTTGAAGCCCTGCTTCGCCAACTGGATCGTGCGCTGGACATAGTTTTCCGAGATTTCGGAGGCGCGGGCGGCGCGGATGGCGCGCGCCAGCGCTTTGTTGCGGCGCGGGTCGAAATGGGCGTCGGCGTCGCCTTCGATCACCTCGGCCTCGTCATGGCAGGCGCGCATGACGGCTTTCAGGTGCCGTTCCGCCAGCTTGGAGCCGGCGACCAGCGCCAGCACTTTTTGCTCTTCCTTCACCTTCCAGTTGACGAAGGTCTCGATATCCGGGTGGTCGACGTCGAGGCAGACCATTTTGGCGGCGCGGCGGGTGGTGCCGCCCGACTTGATCGAGCCCGCGGCGCGGTCGCCCACCTTCAGGAAGGACATCAGGCCGGACGACTGCCCGCCGCCCGACAGCTTTTCGCCTTCGCCGCGCAGATTGGAGAAGTTGGTGCCGGTGCCGCTGCCATACTTGAACAGCCGGGCCTCACGCACCCACAGGTCCATGATGCCGCCTTCGTTCACCAGGTCGTCGGCTACGCCCTGGATAAAGCAGGCGTGCGGCTGCGGCCGCTCATAAGAAGAGTGCGAGCGTTTCAGTTCGCCCGAGGCGGGATCGACGTAGAAATGGCCCTGGCTGGGTCCGTCGATGCCATAGGCCCAGTGCAGGCCGGTGTTGAACCATTGCGGGCTGTTCGGCGCGGCCATCTGCATGGCCAGCATGTAGCAATGCTCGTCGAAAAAGGCGCGGGCGTCCTCTTCCGAATCAAAATAGCCGCCCTGCCAACCCCAATAGGTCCAGGCGCCGGCCAGCCGGTCGAACACCTGACGCGAATCGGATTCGCTGCCAAAGCGTTCGTCTTCCGGGATATCGGCCATGGCGGCGGTATCGGGCACGCGGCGGCGGATGAAGGCGGGAATGCTGTCTTCCTCAACGCAGGTCAGCTTTTTCGGCACGCCGGCTTTGCGGAAATATTTCTGCGCGATGATGTCGACCGCCACCTGGCTCCAATGCGCCGGCACGCGGATATCGGCCGCCTTGAACACCACAGACCCGTCCGGATTGACAATTTCACTGGTCGCATTGCGGAACTCGATCCGGTCGTAGGGCGACTGTCCGGCACGGGTGAAGCGGCGCTCGATACGCATTTTTCTTCCTATTCCTCTATCTTGTGGTTGCGTTGCCCCTTCGCACAAGGCGACCCTAGCACTTGTGTGCTTAGGGGGCAAAGACCCAATATGCAGTATGGTGTCAAACCAACGCTCAGAGCGCAATGGAGAAATTTTTGTTACCAACAGCGATTTTTGCTTGCCTGTTCACAGGCTGTTAACCTTGAGGATTGAATCGCATGGGACGCGGTTTTCTGCCGGTTCCGTGCGAATCGGTGCGGGGGATAACTTTGGGAGCGTATGGGATAAGCTGCCGCCCCATGCCGCGGCGGCGCGCGGCGCGGCTCGCTGGACGCATCTGGCGCGCTAGCCTATATGTAGGACTTCGTTTTCGGCACCTGTTGGCGGTACAGCGTACATGACCTCGATCGGCACCAAGCTCTACACCTGGCGCAATGGCGAACTCGTCGGCCAAGATGGGTTCGGCAACAAGTATTATACGGAGAAGGCGCCGCGCGATCCTGCCCGGGCCAAGCGCTGGGTCGTGTTCGCCGATGGCGCCGCCGTGGAAGCGTCCGCCGTGCCGCCGGAATGGCATGCCTGGCTACACCGCTATACCAACCAGCCGCCTAAAGCCGACGATCATCGCTGGGCATGGCAAAAGCCACATCAGCCGAACCGTACTGGCACAGCCGAAGCATACCGGCCGCCGGGGCATGATTCGCGCGGTGGCCAGCGCGCGGCGGCAACCGGCGATTACGAGGCCTGGACGCCGGGTGATTAGGCGGGGGCGACCAGGATGAGCCGCAATTGGATTGAGAGTATCGTTGGCGCCCTTGTTCTGGGTGTTGCTGTGTGGTTCTTGGCCTACAGCTATCAGACCGGCGCTGGCGCCTCGGTCGGCGACGGCCAGCGCATTATCGCCAAGTTTACCAGTGCCGACGGTATTTCGACCGGCGCCGCGGTGCGGATCAGCGGCATCGACGTCGGTAAAGTCGCCGACCTGAAACTGGACCCTTCGACCTACCTGGCTGAAGTCACGCTGGCGCTGGATGCAAGCGCCAAAATACCGGCGGATAGCTCGATTGCGGTCAAGAGTGAGAGCCTGTTGGGCGGTCGATATCTGGCAATTGAGCCGGGTGCGGAAACGACGATGCTGGCAAATGGCGGCGAGATCAAATACACGCAGCCGGCGGTTAGCCTGGAAGATTTGATTGGCAAGCTGATCTTTACCAGCAGCAAAGACAAGAAGTGATGGCGATGCGGCGCGCCGCGGTTTTGCTGTTGTTGTGGCTGGCCGTCGGCGCAGCTACGCCGGAAACGAAGAAAAGCGCCGCGCCGGCGGGCGCCGTTCCGAACGAGGCTCTGAAGTCGGGTCCCGGCGTGACCTTTGTTGATCGCGGCAAAGCGGTACTGCACGGCTTGGACAAGATCACCGCGAGAGTCAGCGAGTTGACGGTTCCGGTTGGCGAATCGATGAAATTCGGGCGGCTGTTGATTACGGTTAAGGCCTGTCGCGTGCGGCCGCCGGAAGAACCGCCGGAGTCGGCCGCTTTCCTTGAAATTACCGACCTCGGACGGCGCGACACGCGGCCGAGCCAGGCGTTCTATGGCTGGATGTTCGCGTCTTCGCCGGCGGTGTCGGCCATGGATCACCCTGTCTATGACATCTGGGTGGCTGGCTGCGTCTGACCGCTAGCCGCGTTTTCGGCTCAAGTAGCCCCAATCTCATAGCCCGTCTGCCTGAGGCGCGAGCGGAGCGGGCCTCGAAGGCTTAGAGCAGATCCCGATCCGATAGGATCGGGTGAATCTGCTCTAACTCTATGAATGGCGAGCAACTTCCCCCGATCAA
>JAPOJR010000192.1 GCA_029978325.1 Alphaproteobacteria bacterium
ATTCCTCTTGGCCTTGGCGTCGTTTTGCAGACGGCGGCACTCGACTTTCTCCTTGCCGGTCAGGGCCGTGACGAACGGCGTGTTGCGGAGGAAGGCCGTGCCGATCCGGAGGGGGACACTCTCTCCATCGAACATCGGCGATCATCTAATATGGTATGATTGATGTAGCTCCCATGTATCATTTTATAAGCAATCCCTATGCAAATTTGAAATTCTATATTTTTCAACAATTTATACCGATCCCAGCCGATCTCCCGTTGTAAGGTGTTAATTCTTCTGACAGGGCGCGGTAACGACAGCGCCGCCCTCGCACCAATGCCGTTGTGCTGACGGCATTCTCACGGCATGCTTTTGCGCACTCCGCTTACAGGTCTCAGCAAAAGAGAAATTTCTTGTCATCACGCACCACGAAACGATCTGGCGGCATCGGCGAGTCCCGGCCGCGCGTTGAGGATTTTCGTCTGGTTACCGGACGCGGCCGATTTATCGCAGACTTTGCTCCGCCAAACTTGGCCCATGCCGTCCTGGTCCGCTCGCCGCATCCGCACGCCCGAATCCGCGGCATCGACACAGCGGCCGCCGCTGCTGCGCCCGGCGTTTTGGCTGTGCTGACCGGCGAGGATGTGGCCAGAGATAAGCTTGGCTACATCCCCCACAATATCGAATGGCAGGGCCCGCCCGACGTTGTTCTGCGTCTGGTGGATGACTTTGACGTGCAGATGTCTGACCATCCGACCATGCCGAACGATATCGTCCGCTACCTGGGCGAGCCGGTCGCGATGGTCGTTGCCGATACGCTCGACCAAGCCACCGACGCCGCCGAACTGGTGGCGGTCGATTACGAGCCCCTGCCCATTGTCACCGACGCGCGGGCGGCACAACAGCCGGATGCCCCCCAGATTTGGCCGCATCGGCCGGGCAATATCTCGATGAACTGCGAGGTCGGCGACGCCGAAGCGACGGCCGCTGCGTTCGAAGCCGCTGCCCACATCGTCAGACTGGACACCTGGGTCAACCGCATCACCGGGGTGCCGATGGAGACCCGCTCGGCCCTGGGCGAATACGATTCCGCGACCGGGCTCTATACGCTGCGCACCGCATCCGGCCGCGGCGTCGTGCAGACACGCGAGCGGCTGGCCACAATCCTGGGCGTGCCGGTGGAGAACTGCCGGGCCGTGTTCGGCGACATGGGCGGCAATTACGGCACGCGCAACGCCTTCTATTCCGAGTACGCGTTGATGCCGTGGGCCGCAAAAAAGGTCGGCAGGCCCGTGCGCTGGGTCGGAACGCGGCAGGAATGCTTTCTGACCGACTACCAGGGCCGCGACCTGGCGGTGACGGCGGAACTGGCGCTGGATGCGGAAGGCAATTTCCTGGCCATGCGCGGCGCGAACACGATGAACTCGGGCGCCTACACGATCTATTTCTGGCCTCTGCGCAAGGGGCTGTCGATCATGCAGGGCAATTACCGCATCCCGGCCATGCACTTCCGCGGGTTCGCAGCATTCACCAATACGCCGCCGATTTCCGTCTATCGCAGTGCAGGACGGCCGGAAGCGATCTATGTCATCGAACGCCTGATCGATCTGGCGGCGGCGCAATGCGGCTTTGACCGGGTGGAGTTGCGGCGGCGCAATCTGGTCGCCAGCGATGCGATGCCCTTCACCAACGCCGTCGGCGTCACCTATGACAATGGCGACTATCCGGCGGGGATGGAGCAGGCTCTAGCGGTTGCCGACTGGGCGGGCTTTGCTGGGCGAAAGGCTGAATCGGCCCGCCGGGGGCTCTGCCGCGGCATAGGGGTAGCCAACTATATCGAAGTCACCAGCGGCCTGCCGCGGGAGCGGGCCGAATTGCGCGTCTGCGATGACGGAGCGGTCGAGCTGGTGCTGGGCACGATGAGCAGCGGCCAGAGCCACGAGACGACGTTTCCGCAGTTGGTTTGCGAGTGGCTGGATATTCCGTTCGAGAAAATCCGCTATATCGCCAACGACACCAACCGTGTTTCCGCCGGTGGCGGCTCGCATTCCGGGCGTTCGATGCGGCTGGCCAGTATCGCGATTGGCGATGCGGTGCGGGACCTTGTCGGCAAAGGCAAGGCGATTGCCGGGCACATGCTGCAAATCGCGCCGGATGCGCTGTCATACGCGGATGGCGCCTTCACTGCCGAGGATGGCAGGTCCGCCGATCTCTGGCAGGTCGCGCATGCGGCTGAAACGCTGAACAGCCTGCCAGAGGAATTGCGTGGGCTGTTGGAGGGTGTGGGCGATATCGTCAACCGGGTTGGCGGCTTCCCCTATGGCACGCATGTCTGCGAGGTCGAGGTCGATCCGGAGACGGGACACACGCAGATACTCGCCTGGACCGGCGTCGATGACGTCGGGCTGGCGGTCAATCCGATGGTGCTGCATGGCCAGGCGCAGGGTGCGGTGGCACAGGGGTTGGGTCAGGCGCTGCTGGAGACCTGTCACTACGATCCGGAGAGCGGTCAGCTGCTGGCCGGGTCGTTCATGGACTATGCCATGCCACGCGCCGACAACACGCCGCCTATCCACACCCACCTGATCGAAATCCCCGCAAGCTCGCACCCCTATGGCATTCGCCCCGGCGGCGAGGGCGGCACGACGCCGGCGCTGGGGCTGGTCATCAATGCCATCGTCGATGCGCTCTCGGACTATGGTGTCCGGCATATCGAGATGCCGGCAACGCCGGAGCGCGTGTGGCAAGCCATCACGGCGGCGCGCGCTGCGCAGTAACGATTTGTATCTCTGAGGAAATTGCTCGATGTCTACAGTCCCTGTCCGCTTCGGCACGTTCGACCATTTGGACAAGAGCGGCCGGTCCCTGACCTCCGACTATGAGGAGCGGCTGGCTCTGGTCGAGGGTTACGATCAGGCCGGGTTCTATGCGTTCCATCTGGCGGAGCACCATGGCTCACCACTGGGCCTCGCCCCCTCCCCCAGCGTGTTTCTGGCGGCGGTGGCGGCGCGGACGAAGAAGCTGCGGTTCGGTCCGCTGGTCTACACGCTGCCGCTTTACCAGCCGCTGCGCCTGATCCAGGAAATCGGCATGCTCGACCAGATGAGCAATGGCCGGCTGGAAATCGGCGTCGGCCGCGGCATCGTCGCGTTCGAGACGGCGTTTTACGGCCTGACCCACCTGGACACGCCACCGCGGTTTGAGGAGGCGCTGGAGATCATCAAGACCGGGCTCACCAGCGAACGGCTGAACTATGAAGGCAAGTTCTGGACCTATCGCAATGTGCCGATGGAGATCCCGCCGATCCAAAAGCCCTATCCGCCGCTCTGGTATGGCGTCGGCCGGCCAGACCATGGCGCATGGACGGCAGCGCGCGGCATGAACATCGTCGGCAATGGCGGCACGGCAGAGGCAAAGGCGGTGTTCGACGCCTACCGCGAGGCGGGCGGGCGGGCGGATGCCTGGATGGGCCTTTCCCGCCATCTGGTCATCGCAGAGGATCAGGCAGAGGCCGAGCGGCTGGCCGGGCCGGCCTATGGCCAATGGCGCGCCAGCATCGCCAAGCTGTGGCGCGATAACGGCGCCGACCCGATCCGCTTTCCCAAGGATTTCGAGGAAGCCAAACAGCGGGGCTTCGCCGTAGCCGGCACGCCGGAACACGTGGCGGAGACGCTGGCGACCCAGATTGGCGAGGCAACCGCGAACTACCTGCTCTGCCGCTTTGCCTATGGCAATCTGCCGGCAGCGGCAGCGCGGCGTTCGCTCGACCTGTTCGTCGAGAGGATCGCTCCGCACTTTCCCGGCGGCCTGCAACCGGCCTGACCTCTTCACCCTTCGCCTCCCCTTCGTCATTGCGAGGCGCGTAGCGACGTGGCAATCCAGGGGTGCCGCGTTCCAAACCACTGGATTGCCACGCCCGCGTTGCGGGCTCGCAATGACGGCGGGTTAGGAAGTAAACTGTCTCGCCAAACCATCCGCTCAGAGAGAAACCGCCATGACCCAACCCGTTGCCTCCATCCTCGCCGATACGCTCGCCAATCACGGTGTCGATACGATCTATTGCGTGCCGGGCGAGAGCTTCCTGCCGCTGACCAACGCCCTGCGCGACCGGCCGGAGATCAAACTGGTGGTCTGCCGGCATGAGGGCGGGGCCGGCTTCATGGCCGTCTCGCACGCTCGCGTCCGTGGCGAGCCCGGCGTCTGTCTCGTTAGCCGCGGCCCCGGCGCGATGAACGCCGCCATCGCCCTGCATGTCGCCTACCACGATGCGGAGCCGGTGGTGTTCCTGATCGGTCAGGCGGAGCGGGACGAACTCAATCGTCTCGCCCTGCAGGAAATGAACTATTCCAAGACCTTCTCCGACACCGCCAAGGCCGTGATCGAGGTCATCCACCCGGAAAACATCGCCGAGGACACCGCCCGCGCCTTCCACATCGCCCAGAGCGGCACGCCCGGCCCGGTGGCGCTGATCCTGCCGGAGGACCTGCTCTACGGCCAGGCCAACGCCGTCGCTGCCCATCCCCGCGCCAAGAGTGCGCCGGGCGTCGCGCCGGACCAGATGGAGGCCGCCCTCCAGATGATCCGCAGCGCCGAGCGCCCGATCGTCATCGCCGGCGGTCGCCTGCATGGCGAGGGGCTCGCCGACCTGCAGCGCTTCGCCGAGGCGTTCAACCTGCCCGTCGCAACACCGCAGCGCCGCTTCCACACCTTCGACAGCAAGCACCCCAACGCCGGCGGACGCCTGCCGAACCGGGCGAACAAGGCGCTGCTCGACCAGCTCAAGACCAGCGACCTCGTCCTGGTGCTGGGCGAGCGCATGCTGCCGTCGATGACCCAGAATTTCACCTTCCCGAAGGCTCCGGTCGCCGACCAGCCCTTCATCCATGTCTGGCCGGATGCGGAAGAGGTGGGCCGCGCCTACTCCCCAACCATCGGCATTGCCGCCGACCCGCACCAGTTCTTAAAAGCCATGCTGGCTGCCGGGCCGGGCGACGTGCCAGCGGCGCGGCAGGGCTGGGTCGAGAAGCTGAACGGCCTGCACCGCGAGAACATGACCTGGCGCGGCAAGTCCTCCAATGACGGGCTGGTGTTCGGCAACGTCATCGCCGCCATCGACAAGAACATGACGGATACGGCGATTGTTACCTGCGACGCCGGCAACTTCTCAAGCTGGATGGCGCAGTACCTGAACATGGGCCCGGGCAACATGTTCGTCGGCGCGACGGTCGGCGCGATGGGGCCGGGCGTGCCGTCGGCGGTGGCTGCCGGCATCTGCTCGCCCGGCCGTCAGGTTGTGGCGTTCTGCGGCGACGGCGGCGTGATGATGACCGGCAACGAACTGGCGACCGCGGTGCAATACGGCGTGCCGATCAAGCTGTTCATTGCGGACAACAGCGCCTACGGCACCATCCGCATGCACCAGGCCCGCAGCTTTCCGGGCCGTGGCTATGCCATCGAGTTGCAGAACCCCGACTTCGTGAAATGGGGCGAGAGCTTCGGCGCGCGCGGTATCCTGATCGAGACCGAGGCCGAAGTCGAAGACAAGGTCGCCGAGGCGATGGCGCACGACGGCCCGGTCGTCATCCACTGCAAAATCAGCCTGGACCACATCTCCCCCAGTGCCACGATCAGCGGGATTGAGGAAGCGGCCGGGTAACAAGGGCGACCGGATGGCCGCGCCACCCTCCTTGCCTGCCCTGACGCTCAACGGCGCCGGGGCAGCGCCCTATCGGAAGGGAGGGTCGATACGTCTGGGGTCGCGGCCATACCGGTTTGGCCCGGCAAGGCCGCTTTTAAAGAACAAAAAAACGACCAAAATGGCATTAGCCAAGGGGACGAAAATCGTCAGAACCCACCAGCCGGACGCTCTAAAATCGTGCAACCTTCGAATGCAAAGGCTAAACGATGGCACAATTAAAAATATCAAATAGGTTCCAGACAACATACCGAAGTATCGCGAAATAAAGAAAAGATCTTTAATTTGATCAATATAAACCAATATCGGAAGAACAATTAAATTCAGTATAGAATACACCCAAATTTCAAGCCGCCGCGCCCGTCCATTAAATTGAAAATATTTCAGAAACGG
>JAPOJR010000193.1 GCA_029978325.1 Alphaproteobacteria bacterium
TCCGGGCCTACCTGCTCCCGGACGGCTTGTACCTGGCCGTCCTGTACCTGGACGACCTGCACCCGGTCTGCCACCACCGGGGAGAATTCCAGCCGGAGGCACGCCGGGCTGACCCGGTCGAGTTCCCGGACGTGTTCCAGGACGTCCGCTGGACGGTCCTCCCGGAGGTACACCAACAGGGCGCCCGCCACCGGGACGGACAACACCTGGACGACCGGTTCCAGGACGGCCCACACCCGGAGATCCTGCTCCAGGACGACCGGCCCCCGGTCGACCAGCCCCTGGTTGCCCTGAGCCTGGACGGCCTGAACCTGGTCTGCCAACACCGGGCTGACCTGCGCCAGGACGGCCTGTACCTGGGCGCCCTGCACCTGGACGCCCTGCACCTGGCCCACCTGTACCTGGGCGCCCTGTACCGGGCCTACCTGCTCCCGGCCTACCACCTGGCAATATGCCAACCGGCGGCACGCCCGGTTGACCGGGGCGGGTTCCTGGACGGCCACCGGTGGGACCGCCCGGCGGCACACCTATGATCGGTCCCCCGCCCGGTCTCGGACGCACTGGCGGACACGGACGATTAACTGGAACCGTGATCGTCCGACCGCCGCCGAGCGGGCAGACTTTCGTTCCGCCGCCAATGGGAATCGGCCGCACAGGCGGACACCGGCGATTGAAGGGAACAGTTATGATACGGCCATTGGCCAGCGTGCAGGTTTTCATGCCGCCACCGCCTTGCATCGGCCTGTTATCGAACTGGACTGGAGGGCACTGCTGGGCACGGATGCGCCGGACAACTGCGCTGCCATTCGAGCGATAGCCGATAACGCAGCGGATTCGTCCGAACATTGGAGCTGCGATTGGCGGCAAAATGGCTATGCCCGGCGTGTAGATCGGAGGCGGAGGCGGCTGCCAATTGGATTCAGGAACGAAATCGGTGGCAAACCGGTCGTCACTCTCCTCGAAATACCGGGGTCGCGGGCTTTCCGAATATATGCGCTCGGAGGGTGGAGGCGGCGCAACATCGTATTCGATCGGATCAAAATCTCGGGGCGGGCGCAGGCTCGCTGACAGGCGGCGCAAACGCCGTCTCGCATCGGCAGCGTGCGGTCCCTTGGGGTAACGGCGCAGATACGACCAATATGCCTGGCGTGTATTGGTGCGCCGGGTCTTTTCCCATGTAAGCGCTTCACGTCGCGCGGCGAGTATGCCGCGAACCTTCTTGGCGTAGCGGCCACGCGGATAGGCCCGCAGGAACTCGTTGTACCCCCGGTAGGTGTCGCGCCCGAGCGCGGCGGCAAAGGCATCCGCCTCCTTCATGCTGCGCAGAGGCGCAGAGCGCATCCGGTCTAGATTGGCAGCAGCAGCTGGAGGTGCGTTGTTGGCAGCGCCCTCGACGAACTGAAACGGCGCAGAAATCCGCGAACTGTGCCAAGGCACCTGCCCGCCGCCCGTCGCCTGGGAGACTTTCAACCGCACACTCTCAAAAACCTGGTTGGGCGAAAGACCGGCCTCGAGAAGTTGCTCGGCCAGCGCCTTTGCATAGGCGCCATAGGGTGGCTTCGCCGCCGGCGCGAATGCGCCGGGTGCAGCGTTCATCGCCAGGAGGGTATCTGCCGGCGCCTGCATCAGGGCCAGTCCGGGCGCAAGCGGTTCGTTGCCGCCGCCATAGGGCCCCTGATAGGCAAGGTCCATGATAGCGATTTTGACCTTGCCGGGCATGCCAGCCAGCGGATTGACCAGATCGGACACACGGATGGCATTCAACGCCAGATCACTGGGACGATTGATCTGCGCGCCCGGGGGAACGATGTAGTTTTCCCCATCATACTGGACGCCATATCCAGTCATGTAGACAGCTGCAACACCGTCGGCACCCGCTTCGGACACCTTACGGAGAAACTTGCGATATTCGGCGCGCAGGGCGTCCTGGTCCAGATTTCGCACACCGGTGACTTCAAACCCGGCCGAACCGAGCGCTTCCGCGATCAGGCTTGCATCGTTGGACGCCGTTGCCAACGGGCGATTTGTGTAGGAGTCGTTACCGACGACGAACGCGAAGCGGTCGGGCTGGGGAGCTGCGGCAGGAGCACTCTGAGGCGCGTTGGAATTGTCGTCCGGCGGTTGTGGCTGGTTTTGTGCCGAAGCCGGGAGCAAGAGGCAGGCAAAGGCAAGCACAAGGCTCGCAAAGAACATCCGCGCGCGTGTCTTCATTGCCCGGTCGACTCCCAATTTGGGTTGCAAGAAAGATTACCGTCAACGAAACAGCCGGAAAGATTAAGTTAGTATTCTCTGCGTAACGCGATCACCGTAAGAAGTTTTTCCCCGGTTCCCGGCCCTTGTCGCACAGCCGGCCACAGAACTATCCAGCTCCGGATATGTGGTCCGGGGAGGATAAGCCCAAATAATTATATATTACCCCAAATAGGCTATTGCACTTTGCCTCCAGCCGGTTCAGCCGGGGTGTCGTCCTGTGCCTTTCCGGATTTCTTCGCAGGTGGGGAAACAATCCGCCACTGTCGCATCATGTCAGTCTTCTGTCTGGTCAGTTCGTCCAGATAAATGCGCATGACCGCCTCTGCCGGCTGCTGGCTCTTCCTGATGGCGGCCGGCAATTGAGCGGGGATGTCCGGCAACCTGGACGCCCACAGCTTGCGATCCTCAGCCGGCAAAACAGCGACCTTCAGGCCGGACTCGGCAAGCGCCTCGAACAGCTTGTCCTCCGATCGCACCCGGTTGTCGCCCATGCGGTCTTGATAGGCGCGAAATGCACTGGAAAGAGCATCACGTACATTTCCCGGCAGACTTTCCCATTGCTGCTTGTTGTACGCGATCGCGAAGCCGGGCATGGCGCCCATACCGACGCGCGTCACGTGCGCAAAGCCGGTCAGCTTCATATCCACAATATCGGATGCAGCTACGAAAAGCCCGTCATAGGCGCCAGTGGCAAGCCCTTTTGCATAGCCTCGCGGCTCGGCCAGCACCGCCGTCGCGCCGGTCCCCTCGATCCATCCTACCGCAGCAGGCGGCACACCGATTTTCCTGCCCTTCAGCGACGCCAGCCCGGTTACGGGGAATTTCGTCGCCAGAATATATTCGCCGCTGGCAACCAGTGCGAGCAGCACCTGGTTACGGCGCAGGAACGACTGGCGCATCTCGGGAACCTGATCGAATACTCCCGCCATTACCCGGGCCATTTGTGCTGCCGAAGCGCCGGAGAACGGCGCCTGAAACGCCACCTGCAAAAGCGGCATCCGTTGCTGCAAATGGACGACGTGGGCCAGCACGAAATCGGCATCACCTGAACTGGCAGCACCGAAAGCATCGGGCGGCACGCCGTCCTTGCCGGGCGTTACCGTCTTCCAATCCAGCCTGGCCGCCCCGGGAGACAGGCGCTGCACCATGTCTGCTTCCAGAAACTTGCGCACATCGAAGATCGGGCGTGCGCTGGCGGGAAGGTCCGATGCGAAAGTCAGAGAAATGGATCCGCTGCTACCCGGTTGCCCCGCAGGCGAGGTTTGTGCCTGGCCGGAAGTTGACGGTTTATCGGACCTTGCTGGACCGGGAGATGTTGCGGGCAAACCACCTGGTGTTTGCAGAGACGTTTGCGAATAAGCTGTAACGAACGGTGCGGTTGTAATAGCTGCCGCAAGGAAAACGGCCCGCATTCGAGTGTTGCCCGGCAGGTTACGCAGTATCATCGAGCCTCGCATGTCATGCCTCGCTGGCGGGTTCCCCGGAAACGGACGCGGTCGAACATGGAGGAAACCGCACCACGCATTTTCGTCTACCATAAATGCCGGCGCAATTCAGGATAAACATGCCTCAACCTGAGCCCGCAGCACCGGTAGCAGATCCTGTTCGAACCACGGGTTCTTCTTCAGCCAACCGGTATTGCGCCAGGAGGGATGCGGCAGAACGAACACTTTCGGAGTGCCGGCAAGATAGGATTTCCAGTTCCCGACAGTCTGCGCCATTGGCGCGCCGGGGCTGTAGGGATGGCCAAGACGCGGCAGGTGATAGGCATGGGCATAGGCGCCTATGGCCAGGATGACCTCCAGCTGTGGCATATGCGAGAAGAGCCTGTCATGCCAGGTCATTTTGCATTCGCGCCGTGGCGGCAGATCGCCCTTGTTGTTGTCATGGCCGGGAAAGCAGAACCCCATCGGCACGATAGCGATACGCGAAACATCGTAGAAGGTGTCGCGATCGACCTGCATCCAATGGCGGAGTCTGTCCCCAGAGGGGTCATTGAACGGCAGTCCGGTGGCATGTACGCGCACGCCGGGCGCCTGACCGGCAACCAGCAGACGCGCGCTCGCCGATGGACGCACCACCGGACGCGGCTCGTGCGGCAGCGGTCGGTTGAGCGGATGGTCTCGACAAATCCGGCACGCCGCTATGTCCGTTGCCAGGCGTTCGAGGGCGATTGCATCGACCGTATCAGAGTTCGATGACTTTGCCGTCTTCCGCAATGATCAGGCCCTCCGCAATCATGTCCCGGACGCAGGCAAGCGCCGAGGGGCCCATATGCGTCACCGCGATGCGGCCGGCTTTCAGGTCCGGAAGATTGCGTTTCAGCGTCGGCCAGTCAATGTGATTGGGAACGGAACGCTCGCCGGAGTAGCACTCCGTGGCATACAAATCGACCCCCTCCGCCAACAGCGGTATCCGATCATGCCAGGCGGTATCGCCACTATAGGCAAATGTCTTCTCCCCGTCGCTGAGGCGCACCCCGGTCGCAGGCGCCCCGGATGGATGGCGCATTTCCATCGTGGTGAGCTCGAAACCATCGAGTGCGGTCTTCTTGCCGGGCGCAATTTCCTCCACCGCCCATGGGTAGTTCCAGCGGTTGGCGCTCATGCCGGGAAAAAAGACCTCGCACGCCATTTCCAGCCGAGCACGTGTGCCCGGTGGACCGGCAATCGTCAGCGGCTTGCGCCGATCGGCGACGAACTGCATTTCGAGAAGCAGAAAGGGCAACCCACCGAAGTGATCACCGTGCAGATGCGACAGCACCACGGTATCGATAGATTCGGTGGCAAATCCGAGACGGCTCCAGCCGAGCAGTGCTGTCGCACCAAAATCCACTACAACGGTGCGGCCATGGCTGTCCAGGCGGATGCACGTATGACCGCGCCCGCCTGTTCCGAACGCATCGCCGCTGCCGACAAAAGTGACCTTCATTCTTTATTCCGTTCGCTCAATTTTCGCAGTCACCCCGGTTCCTTGTGGTATCAGGTTGTGTCATCCGCCGTTGCCAAACAATTTTTCAAATTATAGCGCCAGCTGCCCCATTTCACGGCCAGTCATACCGTAAGGTTTATGCCTTTGCACTCGGCCTGGTGCCGAGCTCGGCATGCCAGCGGCGCACCGCTTCCATCTCTACCGGGACCTCCAGCTTCGCCAGCTTGAGGAAATCCAGCGTCACCAGACCGGTGATATCGGCAACCGAGAATGCATTCCCGGCTATAAATTCCCGGCTCTGCAGGACCTTGTCGAGTTTGGCGAGGGCCGCCATTGCCCTGCCCGGGGCTGTCGCCGCCAGTTCGGCGATCTGCGGCACTTCGCGGTCCGCCATGCGCGGATGCGAGTGACGGAAGGCATTGGCAACGTGGCGGTAAAACTCCAGCTCGATGATGCGGTTCCACATTTCGACCTGCGCCTTGCCCACGGCGCCCACGCCAAAAAGTGGCGGGTAGGGCTGGATTTCCTCGAAATAGCGGCAGATGGCAATGCTTTCGGAGATAAACGTTCCATCATCCAGCTCAAGCACCGGAACCATCTTAAAGGGATTCATCGCGCTGAAGGCCTCGCCCCAATGCTCCCTGGCACCCAGGTCCACAGCAACGCGCGGGACTTCGATGTTCTTCTCGGCCAGGAATATTCGCACACGCCGGGGATTTGGCGCCAGCGGTGCATCATACAGTTTCATTCCCATCTCCCAATCGGGCGTCCCCACGCCAACAAGGCGGCGAAACCCGAAAATCTAGCAAGAATTGGCTTCAGTTATGTGCGTTAACGCACATTCGCGGTCCGGGCAACGTGACAGCCGGACCGCGGCGGCC
>JAPOJR010000194.1:0-5755 GCA_029978325.1 Alphaproteobacteria bacterium
CGAAGGCGCCGTGCCACGTCCAGCCCCTTCGAGGCCGCTCTGCGAGCGGCCCCTCAGGGTGAAGGACGGAGATTGTCGGCTACCAATCCCCCACCTTCAGCCTGAGGCGCGAGTGCAACGAGCCTCGAAGGCGCGGCCCCTTCGAGGCCGCTCTGCGAGCGGCACCTCAGGGTGAAGGCTATTGAAGTTCGTCATCGCTTCCGGTTCAAAAACGCCGTCATCATGCGGTTCGGCTCGTCGGTGCGGTAGCTTTCGACATAGGCCTGGATGCCGGCGCGCGCGCCGTCTGTCACGCCCATGCGGTCCCAGTCCATGATCAGGCGTTTCTGAATGCGCACTGCCCGTGGGCCGCAGAGCAGCAGCGACTCGACCCACTTTTCCACCACGGCATCCAACTCGGCATAAGGCACCAGGCGCTCCAGATAGCCGATGCGATAAGCCTCTTCCGCATCGATATGGTCGCCGGTCAGCACCAACTCGCAGGCCTTGCCCCAGCCGATCAGCCGCGGCAGCACGCTCGCCTCCATGCCGGACGGGATGCCGAAGCGCACCTCCGGCATGCCGAATTTCGCGCCGGTCGTTCCAACACGCATGTCGGCACAGGCCGCAATCTCCATGCCGGAGCCGAAGCAATAGCCGTTGATCCGCGCAATCACCGGCACCGGAAACTGGCGCACCGCATCGCAGACCCGATGGGTCTTGGTCGACGAGGCTTCCGCCTGGTTCAGGTCGAAATCCTTCATCTCCGCCAGATTGGTGCCGCCGACGAAGGAGCGGTCGCCAGCGCCGGTGATCACCAGCGCGCGCAGGCTCTCGTCGTGCTTCAGGGCGGTCAGCGTGTCGATGAACAGCTGCTTGCCCTCCAGGCCCAGCGCGTTGCGCTTCTCCGGATTGTTGAACGTCACCCAGGCGATGCGCCCGGCCTCGCCGCGGTCGTCGTAGGAGACTTTGATTACTGGCTCTGTCATATGCGGCACCTCATGCTTTATCGCGCGAGCACTATCGCGGTTGGGGTTCGCTTAGCTCACCCCACCCTACAGTGCGCAACACCCATCCGTCATAGCCTTCGACGTTGACGCGGCACCAGAGCGGCGTGCATTCCTCCAGATCGGCGATCACATTTTTTTCCGCAGTCGCGATGATCGGCCCGGTCTCGCTGGGTTCGGCGTGCAGAGGCGCGGATTGGGCGGTGATCAGAAAGGTCCGCCGGCGGGTCAGCAAAACCTTGTGCAGCCAGCCGGTGACCCCGTCATGCAATTCGACTTTGCGCCAGCGTTGGTATTCGTCAATGATCTTGACAGGGATCCCGCGGCGCTGCAGCACGACCAGGATTGGATATTGCTTGCCAGGGCCAGTCCTCAAATAGGCTTCGCTTTTGCCGATTGATACAAACCTGGGAAGGGGAAGCTGTGTATCCCGGCCAACCGCGTCTGCCGCCATCGCCGCAGAGGCCGAAAGCAGCAGGCCGATGCATAGACATAGTCGGACCAGCCTGCTATCCGCTGCCCGTCGACCTACCGCCCCGCGTATCCGGCCGTTCTCAAAAAGGGTTGCTGCCATGGCTCCGAAGAAACCGCTTGTCATTGTCACCCGCAAATTGCCAGCCTCGGTTGAAACCCGTTTGATGGAATTATTCGATACCCGTCTGAACACTACAGATGAGCCAATGTCGACCAAACAGTTGATCGAAGCGGTACAGACTGCCGACGTTTTGGTCCCGACCGTCACCGACCGAATCGACCGGGAGGTATTAGCGCAAGCCGGACCAAAGCTAAAGCTATTGGCGAACTTTGGCGCAGGTGTTGACCATATCGATCTGAAAACAGCCCGGGCGCGCGGACTGTTGGTGACGAATACGCCGGGTGTTCTGACCAGCGATACCGCAGATTTGACAATGGCTTTGATCCTGGCCGTGCCGCGGCGCATGTCTGAAGGTGAGCGTCTGCTGCGCAATGGCGATTGGAAAGGCTGGTCGCCAACGCTGCTGATGGGGCATCGCGTCTTTGGCAAACGGTTGGGAATTATCGGTATGGGCCGAATCGGCTCGGCTGTGGCGCGGCGGGCCAGGGCGTTTGGCGTTTCGATCCATTATCACAATCGCCGCCGGGTTGACTCCGATCTCGAAGCAGAGCTGGAAGCGACCTACTGGGAGAGCCTCGACCAGATGCTGGCGCGGATGGACATCATCTCGATCAACTGCCCGCGCACGCCCGCAACCTATCATCTGTTGAATGCGCGCCGCCTCGCGTTGCTGCAGCCGACGGCCTATATCGTCAATACCTCCCGCGGAGAAGTGATTGACGAGACCGCGCTGGCAAAGGCATTGGAGGCCAAGCTGATCGGCGGCGCCGGGCTCGACGTGTACGAGAACGAGCCGTCGGTCGACCCAGCCCTCCTCGGGCTCGAAAATTGCGTGCTGTTGCCCCATATGTCGTCCTCGACACATGAGGCCCGCACGGAAATGGGCGAAAAAGTCATTATCAACATCAAGACTCATGTCGACGGCCACAAGCCGCCGGACCGGGTGTTGGAGAGCATGTTTTAAGGCTGCCTGAAGGCGCCCTGTAAGAGACGGAGTTTCCCCGATGGGTTTTAATTGCGGCATTGTCGGCCTGCCGAACGTCGGCAAGTCGACGCTGTTCAATGCGCTGACGGCTACGCAGGCTGCGGAAGCGGCCAACTATCCATTCTGCACGATCGAGCCGAACACAGGGCGAGTTGCGGTGCCGGACCCGAGGCTCGACCGGATCGCCGCCATCGGCAAATCGGCCAAGATCGTGCCGACGCAACTGGAATTCGTCGACATCGCCGGCCTGGTGCGCGGTGCATCGAAGGGCGAAGGGCTGGGCAACCAATTCCTGGCGAATATCCGCGAATGCGATGCCATCGCCCATGTCCTGCGCTGTTTCGAAGAAGACGACATCACCCATGTCGAGGGCTCGGTCGATCCGCTGCGCGACGCCGAGACCATCGAAACCGAATTGATGCTATCGGATCTCGAGAGCCTGGAGCGCCGCTTTGACCAAGTCGCCAAGCGCGCCAAGGGCAATGACCGGGAGGCCAAGGAACAGGCCGCCGTCATGGAGCCGCTGATTGCGGCTTTGCGCGACGGCAAGCCGGCCCGCTCAGTCGAATTTTCCAAGGAACAGCAGGTTACGGTCAAGCGCCTGCAATTGCTGACCGACAAACCCATTATGTATATCTGCAATGTGTCGGAGGATGACGCCGCCAAAGGCAATGCCTGGTCGGCCAAAGTCGAGGAATGGGCCAGGTCGCAGGGTGCGACCAGCGTTACCATCGCTGCCGCCATCGAAGCCGAGGTCGCGAGCCTGCCTGAGGACGAGCAGAAAGAGTTTCTCGAAAGCCTCGGCCTGGAAGAGCCCGGCCTGGCTCGGGTCATCCGGTCCGGCTATGCTTTGCTCGGGCTGTTGACTTTCTTTACCTGCGGTCCGAAGGAGGCGCGGGCGTGGACCGTGCACGCGGGCGCGACCGCGCCGGAGGCCGCTGGTGAAATCCATACCGACTTTCAGCGCGGCTTCATTGCAGCGGAAACCATCGCATTCAGCGACTACATCGCCTGCAATGGCGAGCAGGGCGCGAAGGAAGCCGGCAAGATGCGGCAGGAAGGGCGCGAGTATCGCGTCAAGGATGGCGACGTGATGCTGTTCCGCTTCAACGTCTAGGGATAGGATGGCGGCCAACCCGTGTCGCTGGAGGAGTTCGCTATGCCCCTGACCTTCACCCCCTTGCATGATGTGTTCGCCGCCGAGGTGAGCCCGGTCTCGCTGCGGCAGACCTTCGATGACCACACCCTTGCGGAAATCCGCGGCGGCATGGATCGTTTCGGCGTGCTGGTATTCCGCAATCAGGAGTTTACCGACCAGGAGGAAATGGCGTTCGCCCAGCGGCTGGATGGCGAACTGCATGCGAAAACCGGCGCAGCCGCGCTTGGCAAGAGCCGATTGGGAACAGAGGCGATTGCTGATATTTCCAACGTCAGCGACGAGGGCGGTTTGCTGGCGCAGGATGACCGCAAACGGCTCTACAGTCTCGGAAACCGGCTCTGGCACACCGATGCCTCGTTTCAAGACCCGGCAGGCCGGTATTCCATGCTGCACGCGCGAGCACTGCCCCCGGTTGATGCCGACACGCAGTTTGCAGACATGCGGGCGGCATATGACGCGCTCGACGATGAAATGAAGGCGCGTTTGGAGGGGCTGACCTGCCACCATTCCATCGCCCATTCGCGCCAGACCCTGGGCTTCACCTTCTCCGATGAGGAGTTGCAAAAGCTCCAAGGTGCCTATCACCCCTTGGTGCGCACCCTGAAACGGGCCGGTCGCAAATCCCTCTATCTCGCCTCCCACGCCGCGCGCGTGATGGAGATGAGCCTGCCAGAGGGCAAGCTGCTGCTGTGGGAATTATCGCAGCATGCCACCCATCCGCGCTTTGTCTACAGCCATAAATGGCGCGATGGTGACCTGGTAATCTGGGATAATCGCGCCACCATGCACCGTGCGACGCCGTTTGATGACTCGAAGTACAAGCGCGAACTGCGCCGCGTGACGACGCTCGACCTGGCGGAGATGCCGGCGGCCTGATGGTATCTGGCCGAAATCCAATGCTCTGACACCAAGGATCCAACCGATGAAAGCCGTGATCGCAAATCCCTCCGCCAAAGGCTGGGTCGAGATTGGTGAGGTGCCGGAACCGAAACCCGACTCGCATGAGGCGCTGGTCCGCGTCACCGCCTTCTCTGTGAACCGTGGCGAGGTTAATCGCGCCCGCAGCGGTGTTGCCGGCGCCCAGGTCGGCTGGGATATTGCCGGCGTGGTTGAGCGCGCGGCGGCTGACGGCAGCGGGCCGAAGGCCGGCACGCGGGTCGTCGGGATGTCCTTGCGCCAGCAGGGCTGGGCAGAGCTCGTCGCCCTGCCAACCGTCGCCATCGCGCCAATCCCGGATGCCGTCAGCGACGTCCAGGCCTCGACTCTGCCGGTCGCAGGTCTGACCGCACTCTACGGTCTGGAACGGTGCGAGCGGCTGGTGGGTGAGCGTGTGTTGATCACCGGTGCAACCGGCGGCGTCGGCTATTACGCCTGCCAGTTGGCCACCATCATGGGGGCCGAGCCGGTGGCCCTGCTGCGCCGAGCCGACCATAAAGCCCTGATCGAGGCAACCGGCGCGCGGGTTATCGTTTCCGAGGATGGCGCGGCACTGGCGGATGAACCGAAATTCCGCTCCATTCTCGACGGCGTTGGCGGTCCATTGTTCGGGCATCTCGTCAATGCGCTCGATGCTGGCGGCCGCCTGATCAGCTATGGCATCAGTGGCGGCCTGGAAACATCGATCCAGGTCCGCCAACTGCTGCTCACCGGCGATGGCCGCATCGAAGGCTTCCACCTCTATCGCGAATCCGAAAAGGAATCCGCCGCCAAAGGCCTGACGCGCCTGCAACGCCTCATGGTACAGGGCCGGCTCGACGGCGGCGTCACGCTCGAAAAGAACTGGCGGGAGATCGCAGCCGTCACGCAGGCGATTATCGAACGCACCTATTTCGGCAAGGCGGTGCTGACGCTTTAGCACCACCAGACCGCAAAACGGGCTGGGCCGCACACTCCCTCTAGCAACCAGGCGGCGGTTGGCGGATACTCCTGGCAATACCAAACCCCGCCATCAGGGAAACGCCAGTATGAATTCTTCAAAGAAGCCCGTCGCCGTCGTCATCGGCGCCACCTCCAAATGGCAGGCCGATGGC
>JAPOJR010000194.1:5765-6010 GCA_029978325.1 Alphaproteobacteria bacterium
GACCCACCTGATCCATGGCCAGGGCGTCAGCGACGACCATCTGCCGGTGGGTGTGCGCTGGGGCGTTGGTGGCGCACTGGCACAGAAGTTTGCCGCCGAAGGCTATTTCACGGTCATTACCACCCGCTCTGCCGCCAACGCGGCCAAGCTGGAAAAGGCGATCCACGATCAGGGCAACGATTGCATGACGGTGGAGCTGGACGTCTCGTACGAGGACTCGATCAAGGCCGCCTTCGCTCGCATCC
>JAPOJR010000195.1 GCA_029978325.1 Alphaproteobacteria bacterium
CCCGATGACATTTGTTAAGACCAAACTTCTGGTGGAGCGGATGGAGATTGGTCAAACCGCAGACGTTCGTTTGCGAGAAGGCGAGCCGGTGCAGAACGTGCCCCGGGCGCTCAAGGAAATCGGACAAGAAATTGTCGGGCTTACGGAAGAAGAACCCGGAATTTGGCGTTTAACCGTGAAAAAAATATTAAATTGACAGACGAACCGGAAGGTTGGCGCCGGAATGCTCCAGTATCAGCCAACCAACCGATCCGGTAGCTGTTTATGCAACCTCGAAGAGGCCTGCGGCGCCCATGCCGCCGCCGATGCACATGGTGACGATGACGTGCTTGACGCCGCGGCGTTTGCCTTCGATCAACGCGTGCCCTACCATGCGGGCGCCGCTCATGCCATAAGGATGGCCGATGGAGATGGCGCCGCCATTGACGTTCAGGCGGTCATTGTCGATGCCCAGCCGGTCGCGGCAATAGAGCACCTGCACCGCAAATGCCTCATTCAGCTCCCACAGGCCGATATCGTCGATCTTCAGGCCGTGCCGCTCCAGCAGTTTCGGCACGGCGAACACCGGACCGATGCCCATCTCGTCGGGTTCGCATCCGGCCACAGCCATGCCGCGGTAAATGCCCAGCGGATTGAGGCCGCGTCTTGACGCTTCGGCGGCTTCCATAACGACGCAGGCGCTGGCGCCGTCCGAAAGCTGGGAGGCGTTGCCGGCAGTGATAACACCGCCATCTCGCACCGGCTTCAGCGTGGAAAGCCCTTCGAGGTTCGTATCCGGACGGTTGCCTTCGTCGCGTTCCAGGGTCACGCTTTGGATCGATTGTTCGCCGGTTTCGCGGTTGACGACGATCTTGTCCGCCGTGATCGGGATGATTTCGTCGTCAAAGCGTCCGGCCTGTTGGGCAGCCGCGGTGCGCATCTGCGACTGAAGTCCATATGCATCCTGCACATCGCGGCTGACGCCATACCGTTTTGCGACAGTCTCGGCCGTGTCGATCATCGGCATGTGCAGATGCGGGTGCGCCTCTACCAGACGAGGATCGGCGGCGCGGAACTTGTTGGCGTGATCGTTCTGCACAAGGCTGATCTGCTCCAACCCGCCGGCCACGATTGGGCCCATGTAGTCATCGACCACCTGCTTGGCTGCCGTCGCAATCGCCATCATGCCGCTGGAACATTGCCGGTCGATGCTCATACCCGAAACGCTGGTTGGCAAGCCGCCGGCCAATGCAGCCTGTCGGCCGATATTGAAGCCCGTTGAGCCCTGCTGTAACGCAGCGCCCAGGATACAATCGTCAATTTCCGCTGGATCCAGGCCAGCACGCTCAACCGCGGCGCGAATCGCATAGCCGCCCATGGTCGGGGCATCCAGGTTGTTGAAGGCGCCACGGTACGCTTTGCCAATTGGCGTGCGGGCGGTGGAGACGATGACGGCTTCGCGCATAGGTTTTCCTCACGTAGTGACTGTTTCGTGACGCCGTTTCAGCGCAGATTGACCCATACTGTAAAGGGAATTGTGCGGCAGCGCGACCAAGTCTACTGTATTAAGCCTCTATCATAGGAGCATATCGATGAGTGAAACCATACAGGTCTTTTGGCAGCCGCATTGAACATCCTGCCTTCGTGTGAAGGAATTTTTGACGATCCGTGGGATCGCCTTTGAATCAGTGAATGTGTTGGAGGATGGCGGCCTCGAGAAACTGCGTGCGGTCGGTGCGCGCTCAGTTCCCGTGGTTGCGCGCGGTGGCAAGTTCGTGTTCGCGCAAGTGATCAAGGACGTTGTCGAGTTTTTGCAATTGAATGAGGACACAGGCCCCGCTTTGTCCCCCGCACGATTGGCGGAGCGGTATGAGCGCGTGCTGACGGCGGCGACCTCGTCCGTTCGGCAAATGCCGGATGCCTCGCTGGAGAAAGTGTTGCCGAACCGCCCGCGGTCGTGGCGGGTGCTGATGCATCACATGTTCCAAATTCCGACGGAATTCCTGGACTCGCTGCAGGAAAACCGGCCGTTGGTATACGAAAACCTGGTGGTTGCCCCACCGGCGGACATGACGACCAGCGCGGCGGTAGCTGACTTCGGCGATGCCGTACACCGGCGCTTTTCGGCCTGGTGGCGCGATACGGGCTCCGGCCTGAATTACGCTGAGCCGTACAAGGCCTATTTCGGCATGACGACCCTGCACGAAATGTTCGAGCGCACGGTGTGGCACTCGACGCAGCACGTGCGGCAGGTGCAGAGCCTGTTGGGCCAGGAAGGCATTCAGCCAAGCGATCCGCTGGGCCTGGAAATCATCCAGGGCCTGCCGCTGACCGAGAAAGTCTGGGACGAATAGGCAAAGCTGCCGCGGCGGTCCGCGCGGGCCGCTTGCCTGCGGTTTGCAACAATTAACCCCGGTCTGGCCCGATGGCTCGGCCGGGGTTAAACCGTCGGGGCTAGACCGCCTTGGAGACCGGCGCCGGCGCGAACGTCGCGACAATCTCCTTCTGAGCTGCTGGATAGCTGGGCGTCACATGGCGCACCCGCTCCGCCACCAGCCGATGCAGGTCGGGCAGGCGGTGGAATGGCACAGCCGGATAGAGATGATGCTCGGCGTGAAAGGGCATGTTCCACATCAGAAAGCGCACAGGCCAGCTGGCCAGGGTGGTGCGCGTATTCGTCAGGCCGTTGCGGTCCTCGCTGCAGCCGGTGTGTTCGGCCAGCAGAATGGCGCGCAAAATCGGTTGTCCGCAGATCATCGGCAGCAGCCAATAGGTCAGCGGCGCCCAGGTGCCCTCGATAACAGCCAGCACGAGCACGGCGCCGTAGACCGCGAACTGCGCCCGGGCCGACCAGGCCAGCCGGGGTTTTGCCCGCTCAGGAATATAGGGGTGATCGAACCTGGACAGCGCTACCCGCAGGCTCTCGCTCAGCCTGTCCTTGTAGTAATAGAGGCCGGCGAGGCGATAGAGATAGGTCGGCCAGTTGTGCGGCTTCGCCCGCGCCAGTTCCGGGTCCTGGCCGGCGACCTGGGTGTAGCGGTGGTGCCAGTGATGGAAGCGCCGGTAGAAATCGGCGTTGTTGAGCGTGATCACGCCGCAGCACCACGCCACCGCCTTGCCCAGCCACGGCGTTTTGAACGCGGTCGCATGGCCGGCCTCGTGCGTCGGGGCGAACAGCGTCACCAGGGCAAAACCGTGCAGCACCAGGGCCGGCGCGCACCATAGGCCGCCGGCGGCATAGGCCAGGTGCAGCACCCATCCGGTCGCGGCGATCCAGGCCAGATGCCCCGCCAGGCGCCGCAGCCCCGGGCCGTCACTGCGCTCGCTCAAGGCTTGCAGCGTCGCCTTGTCCAGCACGTCGCGGCCGGGCAATTCTTCGGTGCCCATGGCTGCGTCAATGGCGGTGCTGTCGTTGCGCATGGCGCGTGTGTCCTTCCGATTGGCGATATGTTGCGCCGCAATACCATGCCGCAGATAGCCCCGCGGGCTCAAGCGCGTTATCTAGGGGAGACGTTTCCCCACGGCCCGATGCGGCCGCCCCATCCCTTGCCGCCGGATAGTCCTGTGACCGATCAAGCCGATTCGCTGCCGATTCTTGCCATTTCCTTCGACGCTGACGCCAAGCGCCGCGCGCTGATCGAGCGGACCTTGGGCGATGCCGGGCGGGTGGTCTATCTCCAGGACCTGGACGCGGCGGGCCAGCGGCAGGCGCTGCGCTCTGCGACGGCGGTGTTTGCGCAGCACACGAACCAGCTGCCAGACGATGTGGGCGACCTGCTGGCCGCGAACTGCCGCCTGCTGCAATTCCATTCCGCCGGCGTCGACTACTTGCCGCTGCAACACCTGCCCGAAAGCTTGCCGATTGCCGGCAATGGCGGCGCTTTTGCGGAGCCGATGGCCGAGCATGGCGTGGCCATGGCCCTGGCCGCCGCCAAGCGCCTGTTCGTCGAGCACGACAAGCTCAAGACCGGCGAGTTCAACCAGTTCGTGCGCAATAAGATGCTGGCGGGCGGCGTTGCCGGCATTCTGGGCTTTGGCGGCATCGGCGTTGCCTGCGGCCGGCTGTTGCGCGGGCTGGGGATGAAAATCCATGCTGTCAAACGCTCTGGACAGACCGATGAGCCGGTCGACTGGATCGGCACGCCCGACCGGCTGGACGAGTTGCTGGCGGCCAGCGACGTGCTGGTGCTGTCGCTGCCGCTCAGCCAGACGACCGAGCGGCTGCTCTCCGCCGGCAAGCTGGCCCTGATGAAGCCCGACGCCATCCTGGTCAACCTGGCCCGCGGCGAGATCATCGACGAGGCGGCGCTCTATGCCCACCTGGTCGCCAACCCCGGCTTTACCGCCTGCCTCGATGCCTGGTGGGTGGAGCCGGTGCGCCATGGCCGGTTCGAGATGGGGCATCCGTTCCTGGACCTGCCGAATGTCATCGGCTCGCCGCACAATTCGGCCTCGGTCGGCGTCTGGCGCGGCGTTGCGGTACAGCGGGCGGTGGAGAATTGTGCCCGCGCCATGCGGGGCGAGACGCCCTGGCACCTGATCGGCTCGGAAGAGCGGATGTTCTGAGGCGGGCTTCCGGCTTGCCGGGCGGCCGACGCTGGCGCATGGTTTCTCCGTCCCGCTTTCCCGCTTTCCGCCTGGGAGCATCCTGATGAAAGTCATGTCGGTTTACCTGGATGGCAGCAGCAACGACCGCGATTCGCTTACTGTCGCCGCCATGTTCTGCGAGCGGCTGGGCGGCCGCCTGAACGTCATCTACGCCTCCGGGCCGCGGACCTATGTGGCGCATGAGGCCGTGGCGATCGCGACGGCGACGGAGACCGGCGCGGCGGTGGCCCGGCAGGCTTTCGACGCGGTGTGCGGCGACCGGCCGTTCGCGCGCTTCCTGAAGGTGAGTGCCAAGCCGGAGGACGCCATCCGCGACTTTGGCCTGCTGACCGACATCAACATCCTGGAGCGGGTGCATGGCGATGCCGGGCCGGATGTGCTGGCGCTGAACACGGCCCTGTTCGATACCCCGGCCCCGGTGCTGGTCTGCCCGCCGGCGCCGCCCGCGACCATCGGCACGTCGGTGGCGGTGGTCTGGAACGCGACGGCGCAGTCGGCCAAGGCGGTCCATGCCGCGATGCCGCTGATCGCGCTGGCGGAGCGGGTGACGGTGCTGACCAACGCCGACAACGCCGCGTCCGACCCGACGAACCTGCTGGAGTATCTCTCCGGCTATGGCGTCCGGCCAAAGGTGGCGTCGTTCCACGGCGACCGGCTGACGGCGCGCGGCCGCGGACGCGCCATCCTGGCGGCGGCCAGCGAGCGCCAGGCCGACCTGCTGGTCATGGGCGCATATGGCGACAACATGTGGTCCAGCATGACCGGCATGGGCCGCGCCACGCAAAAGGTCTGCACCGCGACAAAAATCCCGACCCTGATCCAGCACTAGAGTATCGCCCGATCAAATTGAATCGCCAAGGCGATCAATTTGTCGGGGTAAGATGCTCTAATAAATAGATTTAGAGCAGATTCACCCGATCCAATCGGATCGGGATCTGCTCTGGCGGCAGGGCGGCGCTTACCGCTGCGACTCCTTCGCCGCCTTCGCCTTCACCGCCTCCAGGTACTTCCGGTCGGTGGGCCGCAGAATGCCCCGGTCCGCCAGCGCCTGCCATTTCGCCGCCACTTCCGCCCAGGTCACGCCGCTGCCACTGAACAGCGCCAACTTAACGTAACTCACCGCCACATCCCGCTGCCATCCGGCGTTGCCGGGGTCGTCCGCCGCCAGCTTTTCGCGGATCGCGTGGCTGGCGCGGAAGGCCGCGAGCGCGCCGGGGCCATCGCCCTGGTCGCGGAGCACGTCGCCGATCTTGTTGTGGCTGACGGAGAGGTCGCGCTGCCATCCGGCGTTGCCGGGGTCGTCCGCCGCCAGCTTTTCAGCGATGGCGAG
>JAPOJR010000196.1 GCA_029978325.1 Alphaproteobacteria bacterium
CGCGGTGCTGACTGTCGCAGGCTATTCGATCAACGATACGGTCGTCGTCTATGACCGGGTCCGCGAGAACCTGCGCCGGTACAAGCGGATGACTATGGTCGATCTGCTGAATCTCTCCATCAATGAAACGTTGTCCCGAACCACCATGACCTCACTAACCACATTGTTGGCTTTGGTGGCGCTGGCGATATTCGGTGGCGAAGTGATCCGCGGATTCAGCATCGCCTTGATCTGGGGCATTGTCATCGGCACCTATTCGTCGATCTACCTGGCTGTCCCGGCATTGCTGTGGACCGGACTGACGCCGGTCGGCGCCTCCGACGATGCCGACGGCAGCGAGGGCGGATCGGGCGAGAACGGCAACGTACCGGCAACCTCCTGAGTTGAGGGAGGCACGAGGCAGCGATGACCGACGTCTCCCCCATCATTCCAGCCGGTCGCCAGGTTATCGAAAGCTATGGCGCCGGCGGCTTCCGCATTTCGGGTGAGCGCCACCATGGCGCTGTGATCGTCCTGCCGACCGCCACACTGCCGTGGCCGGTAAGTGGGTGGACCGACGTGACCCCGGCAACCCTGTCGCCGCTGCATGATGCGAACGGCGCGGAGCCGACAACCCTGCTGATCGGCACGGGCCCGGAACAGCATTTCCCGCCGCGGGCCATGAAAGCGGAACTTCGGGCGCTCGGGCTGGTGGTCGAGACGATGAACACCGGCGCGGCCTGCCGGACATACAACGTGCTGATGGCCGAAGGACGGCGGGTTGCCGCCGCGCTGTTGCCCATCGACTGACGACGCCGGCCCATCGCAACGCTACCCCCTACCGCCCGCCGCCCGGATCGCCTAGCCTTAAGGGCAATTCCATCCTGCGCAAGAGATTGGCGAGCATGGCGCATATAGCCTTCGACATCGGCGGCACCTTCACTGACTTTGTCCTGGTCGACCCGGCAGACGGTCGCACCGTGACGCATAAGGTTTCCTCCACTCCGGCCGATCCGTCGCTGGCGGTCGAGCGCGGTCTGCCGGAACTGCTGGCGAAGGCCGGGCTGGAGCCTGCTGCGGTCAAGCACCTGTTGCACGCCACCACCGTTGCCACCAACGCCATTATCCAGCGCAAAGGCGCAAAGACCGCGCTGATCACAACCCGCGGCTTTCGCGACGTGCTGATTCTCGGGCGGCAGAAACGGTATGAAACCTATGACCTGCACCTGACCAAGCCCGCGCCGCTGATTGGCCGCGAGCATATCTTCGAGGTGACGGAACGCATGGATTACGAGGGCCAGGTGCTGACCCCCATTGACCTGGCCGACCTTGCCGCAACGCTGGAAAAGGTGGCGGCGGGCGGCTACGAGGCTGTGGCAGTCGCCCTGCTGCATGCCTATGCCAACCCGGCCCATGAACGCACAATCGGCGCTGCACTGGCGGCAAAAATGCCAGGGGTCGCGGTCAGCCTGTCCGTCGATGTCTCACCCAAACTGCGCGAGTACGAGCGCACCAACACCACCGTCGCCAACAGCTTTGTCAAGCCGCTGGTCAGCGCCTATGTCCAACGCCTGTCCCATACTTTCGCCGACCAGGGCCTGAACGCCGATTTCTCGATCATGCAATCGAATGGCGGTTTGGTCTCGCCCGGCCTGGCGCGGGACTATCCGATCCGGATCGTCGAAAGCGGCCCCGCTGCCGGCGTTCTGCTGGCCGGGCAGGTCGGGCGCGACATCGGCAAGCAGCACGTGCTCAGTTTCGACATGGGCGGCACTACTGCCAAACTCGGGGCGATCGATGATGGCGAACCGGTCATTGCGCCCACGTTCGAGATCGACCCGGTCAAATACAAAAAGGGCTCCGGCCTGCCAATCAACGTGCCCGCGGTTGAGTTGATCGAGATCGGCGCGGGCGGCGGATCAATTGCCGCCGTGCAGGATGGCGCGATCAGGGTTGGCCCGGAAAGCGCCGGCGCTGACCCAGGGCCGGCCTGCTATGGCATTGGCGGCGCACGGCCGACGGTGACGGACGCCAACCTGGTGTTGGGCTATATCAACCCCGCCTACTTTAATGGCGGCGCTATGGGATTGAACCAGGCCGCCGCCGAAACGGCGCTGCAAAGCGAAGTTGCGCTACCGCTAGGATTGAGCGTAGCGGAGGCGGCTTGGGGCGTTCACCTGATCGCCACCGGCAACATGGAACATGCCCTGCGGGTTGTATCGGTCGAGCGAGGCCGCGATCCCAGGCAGTATGCCCTGGTTGCGTTCGGTGGCGCAGGCCCGTTGCATGCTGCGCGCATAGCCAGGGCAATTGGGGTGGAGCAGGTCGTTATTCCCCGGGCAGCCGGTGTCGGATCGGCGGTTGGGATGCTGGCAGCGGACGCCCGCTTGGATGTCTCGTTGTCACGCATCCTGTCCGTGACAGCTGAGAATGCAGCGGCAATTGCAACGGTGTTTCACGAGTTGGAACAACGGCTTGGAGCGGAACTGTCCCGCTTGGACGAAGGGGGTACGCCGCGTTTCCGCCGGTTCGCCTATATGCGGCACGCAGGCCAAGGGTTCGAGATCCCGGTGGACCTGCCATCCGGTCGGATCGATGCCGCATTCATAGCCGAAGCCGACCAGGCATTCCGTGCCGCCTATCGGTTGCGGTATCTGACCGGCGACCCAGCCGCAACGGCAGAAGCCGTCGATTGGGGGCTGGCCGCCATTATCGCACGACCTCGGGTGCAACCCGCAGAAACCGTCATTCGTGGTAGCGGCCAGGCACCGGCCATGCGGCAAGCCTGGTTTCCCGAAGCCGGCGGCTTTGTTCCGACAGCCGTATGGCGCCGGGAAGCGATTGAGGCCGACCATAAGATCACCGGCCCCGCAATCATTGAAGATGCCGAGTCGACAACGGTCGTTCTGCCCGGCGATACAGCGCAGTTGGGCCCGGCCGGCCACTTGCTGATCACCATCGGCCGGCCCGGGTCGAGGGTCGCCGGATAAACTGAACTTGGCGACTATACCGGTTGGCCTTGAATGCTCCTAGTGTGCGCCGCATATCTGGCCAGCCGACCGATCAAGGCCGCGGCGCGTAACCCTCGCACTGGGGTCTGGTCTCATCCCATCTATGTATGCTGTTGAAATCTCGGTTGGCTTGATCGGCCTGATCCTTGGCGGTGAAATTCTGGTGCGAGGGGCTGTGGCCTTCGCCCGCCGGATCAGGGTGTCGCCGTTGATCATCGGGTTGACGCTCGTCGGTTTTGGCACCTCGATGCCGGAAATGGTAACCAGCATCGAAGCTGCATTATCTGGCTCACCCGGTATCGCAATCGGCAATGTCGTTGGCAGCAACATCGCAAATATCCTGTTAATTTTGGGACTCGCCGCGCTGGTATCTCCGATATCGGTCACGGCGCATGCCTTCTGGCGAGACGGGTCGGTGTTATCGCTGGTAACGCTGGCATCCGTCCTCGTGCTTGGGCTGGGCCACATCAGTTGGACGACAGGGTTTATTTCGGTTCTGGTGCTGGTGGTCTACATCGCAGCAACAGTCGTATTGGAGCGCCGCCATGCCAGCGCTGCCGGCACTGTTTACACAACCGAAGGCGATGGCTTGGTAGCGCCGCAGGCCAGCCCCGCCGTCTCCATCGCCATGGTCCTGGGCGGCTTAGCGGTCACAATCGTAGCAGCGGGCCAGTTGGTGTCGGGCGCGGTCGAATTGGCCAGCATGCTTGGCGTTTCGGACGCCGTGATCGGCCTGACCATTGTCGCGGTAGGCACATCGCTTCCCGAGCTGGTTACCTCCATCGTTGCAGCCTATCGCGGCCAAAATGACGTTGCCTTTGGCAATATCGTCGGCAGCAACCTGTTTAACCTGCTGGGCATCCTAGGCGTGACTGCGGTTATCCATCCGTTGGAGGTTCCGCCTTCGATCGTCGCGTTCGATGTATGGGTCATGGTGGCGGCCACCGCGATGCTAGTGGCCGTTTCTGTCACCAGTTGGCGCATCCATCGAATAGAGGGGGCGGCAATGATCGTCGCCTACGCTGCCTATATCTCCTGGTTGATCGTTAAAGCCTGACCGAACCAGCTGCCACGCGCGCCGGCAATTGCCGCGGAGCCCAGTGTCTGATTGAATGATGCCATCTATGCCTCAACCGATACCGGGGAGCCCAGCCGTGACCGAAGCGACCGCCGTGCGTTCCAACCAAGCCGCTCTCAAGGAAGCTGCGGCTGAACACCTGTTCATGCACAGTTCACCCTACCGTGCCATTGCCCACGATGCCGGAAAACGTGTGCTGACCGAAGGCAAGGGCATCTGGGTCACCGATATCGATGGCAATCGCTTTATCGATGCGCTTGCTGGCCTGTGGTTGGTAAATGTCGGCCATGGCCGGGCCGAGATCGGCGAAGCGATAGCCCGGCAGGCCTCGACGCTGGCCTACGCCAGTTCGACGACCGGCACCACCATTCCGGCCATCCAGTTGGCGGAGCGGCTGGCAGCCATGGCCCCCGGCGATCAGAACACGGTATTCTTCACGTCCGGCGGTTCAGAATCGGTGGAAAGCGCGCTGAAAATCGCCCGCCAGTACCACTACCACCGCGGCGAGCCGAAACGGCAAAAGATCATTGGCCGGCGCGGCAGCTACCATGGCGGCACCTATGGCGCGATGAGTGTCAGCGGCACGAGGCAGGTTACCGACCCCTACCATTCGCCGTTCATGCCAGGTGTGCTGCATGCCTCGCCGCCCTATTGCTACCGCTGCGATTTCCGCCAAAGCTTCCCCGGCTGCGGCCTGCTGTGCGCCGACCAAATCGGCCAGATGATCGAGTACGAAAATCCCAAGACCGTCGCCGCCGTCATTGCCGAGCCGATCAGCGCGTCCAATGGCATCGTCGTACCGCCAGATGGCTACTGGCAGCGGGTGCGCGAGATTTGCGATAAATACGGGGTGCTGCTGATCACCGACGAGGTGATCAATGGCTTCGGCCGCACCGGCAAGATGTTCGCCAGCGAGCATTGGGGCCTGGTCGGCGATATGATGACCATGGCCAAGGGCCTGACCAGCGGCTATGTGCCGATGGGCGGCGTCATGTGCCGGCCGCACGTGGTAGAGGCGTTCGAGGGCCCGAACAGCCTATCGCACCTGCTGACCTACGGCGGCCACCCGGTGGCGGCAGCGGCAGCGCTGGCCAACCTCGACATCATCGAGCGCGAGGGCCTGGTGGAGAATGCCGCCAGGATGGGCGCGCTATTGCTGGAGGGGTTGAATGGCCTGAAGTCGAAACACCCCTGCATCGGCGATGTTCGCGGCCTGGGCCTGATCGCCGGCGTTGAGGTGGTAAAGGACCGGGCGACGAAAGAAAAGTTTGCGGAAACCGGGCCGGAGCTCAAGGTTCTGAATGAAAGCCTGCGCCGCCGTGGGTTGCTAACCCGCGCCGGGACGATCATCAACCTGTGCCCGCCGCTGTGCATCTCGCCAGACGAGGTGCAGCAAATTGTCGATATCGTCGACGGCGCATTGGGCGATTTGGAGCAATCGGCCGGCCTGGCCTAGGCGTCTGACAAAACTAGCGATCCGGCAACCGACGCCGGCAGCATGGGCCCGATCCGCAAGGACCGGGCCTTCGCTTTATCCGCCCTGGCGCTGCTTTTCGCGGAACGCCACCAGTTTCAACACGTCCTCAGCCTCGGTCCGCGCCAGCGGGCCGTCGCTATAAGACAATTGCACGATGGTATTCTCCGGGCTCAGCACAAATTCGGAGGGCTGCGCGAACCTACGGTTTGCCTCCCAATACCCACCGATGCTCTCGCTGAATGCCTTATCGAGGCCGAAGCCGATCTTCAGGCCCAGTTCCGCCG
>JAPOJR010000197.1 GCA_029978325.1 Alphaproteobacteria bacterium
GGCTGGTCGACGCGCACTGCTCTGCTACAGCTCGTGGCGGTCAGCCCACAACCGTAACGCTGCTGCTCGCCGCCGCAGCCAGCCGGACCAAGAACATCCGTCTCGGCCATGGCATCAAGCAGGTCATCCCGAACTACAACCATCCGGCCCGCTCTGCCGAGACCATCGCGACGCTCGACCTGCTGTCCGACGGCCGCGTCGATTTCGGCATTGGCGAGGGCGCGACACGCCTGGAACTGGGCGCGTTCGGCATCTCCGCCCGTACCAAGCGTGCTCACGCGCTGGAAGCCGCAGAGCAGATCTGCAACATGATGGCGCTGGAACCCTACCCGGGCTATGAGGGCGACGGCTTCTCCATGCCCGCCCGCAACGTGCTGCCGAAACCGTTGCAGACGCCGCACCCGCCGCTTTGGATGGCCTGCACCAACCGCGACACGATCAAGGTGGCGGCGCAGAACGGTATCGGCGCGCTGGCGTTCTCCTTCATCAATCCGGAGGAGGCCAAAGCCTGGGCAGATATCTACTACGGCATCATCAAGTCGGAGGAATGCGTGCCGCTCGGCCGCTCGGTCAATCCGAACATCGCCATGGTGACGGCGTTTTCCGTGCATGAGGACCGCGAGGAAGCGATCCGCCGTGGCAAGGACAATTTCGAGTTCTTCCGCTACTCCCAACAGAAACTGGTGGCGGAAGATTTTGTGCCCGGTCACTCCGACATGTGGGGCGACTTCATGGCCGCTCGTGGCGATGCCACCGACCGCCTGATCGAGGCGGCGAAGGCGCGGGGCGAGTATGACAGCCAGGGCATCGGCACGCCCGACGACATGATCCGCCACTTATCAGCTATCCAGGCCTCCGGCGTCGATCAGGTCATCATCATGCAGCAGGCCGGGCGCAACAGCCATGCCAACATCACAGAAGGCATGACCTTGTTCGCCGACAAAGTCATGCCGCAGTTCCGCGCCGATCTGGAAGAGCGTGAGGCCAAGAAAGCCAAGGAACTCGCGCCCTATATCGAGGCCGCTCTGGCGCGGAAGCCGATGATGCAGGCGCCGTCGCGCGAGGATACGCCGGTGGTCAAGGCGGCTGTCAAAGCCTCAATGCCGGGGCATACACGCCCGGCGGCTGCGGCTGCAGGCGACGACTGAGGCAGGTCTGGGAGCGACTGCGCCATAGGTTCCCGGGCGAGGCGGAGCCAAGACCCGGGACCGGTGTGGGCATTCGGACTCCCGTCTTCGCGAGATAGGGCGGCGTCAGGGGCGGGCGTTGCGCCCGTCCTGGTCCCAATACAGGAAGTCCGGGCCGCAATCGCGCAGTACCGGGCAACCGACCTGGGCCATGATCTTGTTGATCTCCTCGCGCACAATGCCGATGGCCTTGACCGCGCCGGGCTCGCCGCCAGCGACGACGCCATAGAGCGTCGGGCGGCCCATGAAGACGAACTTTGCTCCACTCGCCAACGCGACCAGGATGTCCGAGCCCCGGCGCACGCCGCCGTCCAACATCAGGGTCATGCGGTCGCCGACCGCGGCGTCGATAGCCGGCAGCACGTCCAGCGCCGAGGGCGCACGGTCAAGCTGGCGGGCGCCGTGGTTGGAGACGATCAGCCCATCGACGCCCATATCGGCCGCACGTTTGGCATCATCGACGCGCATCACGCCCTTCAGCACCAACGGGCGCTTCCAGAGCTTGCGGAAGTTTTCAACGTCCTTCCAGGTGATGCTGTTCGGCAATTGCGTCGCCATAAAGTCGCCGACCTGGTCGGCATTGGAGCCGGGCGGCGCGTATTTCTGCCAGTTGTGGCACATGGCAATGCCGGTTTCCATATAGTCCTTCAGCCAGAACGGCCGGCGCAGCGCATCCAGCTTGGTCGCGAGGCTCAACTTCAGCGGCCGGCCGAAGCCGTTGCGGCGGTTGCGCTCGCGGTTGGAGCCGGTAGGTACGTCTACGGTCACGACCAACACCGGAATGTTCAGGTCGTCGGCGCGGCGGATCATGTCCTCTGCAATTGAGCGGTCGCGCGCGGTGTAAAGCTGGTACCAGCCATGGTCCGGCGCGGTGGCGGCCATTTCCTCCATGGAGGCGTTGGAGGCGCCGGACATGATGAAGGGGATGTTAGCGTCGCGGGCGGCGCGGCACAGCATCATGTCGCCGCCGCGGCGGTAGTTGCCGATGCCGCCGGTCGGCGCGATGCCCCAGGCGCTGGAGAAGGTGCGGCCGAACAGTTCGGTGGACTGGTCCAGCTTGCTGGTGACATCCACCATGTAGCGCGGTACCAGCGCCCGCTTGCGGAACGCATCCTCGTTGCGGACCAGGCCGTCCTCGTCATCGACGCCGCCTTCGATGAAATCGTAGATCAGCTTCGGCACGCGCTTTTTGGCGATCACGCGCAGGTCGTCGAGGTTCACACACTTGTCGATGGCAGGCATGGGCTGTGGCTCCGGGAGCGTCCTCCGGCGGGGGAGGGGTATGGGACGAAGGTATTGCCCGTTAGCAAACTACCGCTTGCCGCCGTCGGCAAGACCCAATCTGGCGCGGGGGCTGTCTAGGCGAATAGGGGGGAGGCGAGCAGCCATGCTCCCCAGGCGGTGAGGATGGCGCCCAGGCCATAGCCGAGCCAGTGGCCGGCCGGCACGGTTTTCTCCGCCAGCACATAGAGGGCAAGGCCGCCGATCCACCAGAGATTCATGATGCCGCCGAAGAACAGCAGAGCCATCAGGAACCAGCAGCAGCCAAGGCAGAATGCCCCATGGTCCAGCCCCATGACGAATGCGCCCTTCCAGCCGGTCCGCCAGCGCGTCATCAGGAAGGACAGGGGAGAGCGGCAATGGTTCAGGCAGGCCTGCTTCCAGGGCGAGAACTGCCAGAGGCCCGCGACGATCAGCAGACCACCGCCGAGCCAGGGCACGGTCGAGACCATCATCATGTTGAGCAGGCCCGCCTGCTCCAGGCCATATTGCGCCGCTGTCGCGATAATGCTGAAGCCAGCCCAGGCGGTAAGATAGCCGCCGCCGAATACGATAGCGGGCACATGTGCTTCGCCACGTTCGCGCTGTTTGCGATGGATGCGGGCGAACAGCAGCACGGTCGGGCTGGCGCTTGGCAGCATCATGGCAACCATCATGATCCACCACATGAAAAACATGACGACGGCATAGCCGGGCGACCATGCTGTCGCCGTGAACGCCATGCGCATGCCGCCGCCCGCCGCCAGGTCCAGCCCGGTCATTCCGAGCGTGGACATGCCGGTGCCGGCACCGCCCAGCACGAACAGCCAGGACCCCAGCGTCACCGCCACCAGGATGGCGATGACGATGACGCGGTCGCGCCTGAGCGCAAGCTCCAGCAAAGTCGATTCGGTCAGATCGCTATCCTAGCCGTTCAGTACCTGGCCACCATCCACAGGGATCACCGCGCCCGTCACCCAGCGGGCCATGTCGCTGGCCAGGAACAGGGCGACGTCGGCAACGTCCTCCGGTTCGCCCATGCGGCCTGCCGGGATGCTGGCTTCGATGCGGTCATAGAGGGGCCGGTTGTTCCGCTTGGTGATATCCCAGACGCCGCCTTCGAACTCGATGGAGCCGGGGCAGATGGCGTTGACGCGGATGCCGTCCTTGGCCAGCGCCAGCGCCTGGGTCTGGGCGTAGTGGTTCAGTGCTGCTTTGACCGCACCATAGGGCGGGGTGCGCAGGCTGGGGCGCAGTGCGGAAATCGTCGAAATGTGGGTGATGGAGCCGCCGCCGTTCGCCGCGATCAGCGGCACGGCGGCATGGCTTGCACGGACGCTGGCGAGAATATCGATCTCGATGCCGGCGAGCCAACCGGCGTCATCGTCGGTGCGGCCGAAACCAGAGGCGTTGCAGACCAGGATGTTCACACCGCCGATGGCGTCATTTGCAGCGTCGATATAGGCGTCGAGTTGGTCCTTGTCGGCCAGGTCGCAAGCCGCGCCGTGGACTGTGCCGCCATGCGCGCGCAACGAAGCAACGGCCTTCTCGACGCCCTCAGCCCCTCGGGCGCAGAGGGAGACGGACGCGCCCTGTCGGGCGAATGCTTCGGCAATGGCGAAGCCGATGCCGCGGCTGCCGCCGGTGATGATTGCGCCTTTGCCGGCGAGGGATAGGGACATGGATACCGCTTTGCGTTATGAGAGAGAATGGCGCCGATGATATCCGGCGTTGCGGCATGTGCAAGTCACCAATACCGACGGCTGCGGCGACGAACGGACCCCATGGATGCTGTTGCCTGCAGCTTCTATGCGTTGGTGGTCATCCGTGCGACGGGAATGCAAAAGAGGGGACCCTTTCGGGCCCCCTCTGGATTGATCGGCAGCGATTGCGCTTGTGGTTTTTACGCAATCTTGGACCCGATCAGCGACCTGCGCCGGCGCAGTACGATCACGCCGATAAAACCGGCGCCCATCAACGCTACTACCGCCGGTTCCGGAGTCTCCGTCGGCCCGGGGCCGGTCACCGTCAGCGCCTCGATGGTCAGGGCGAGCGGCGTGCCGGTAAAGGTCAACTTGACCGGGAAGGCGAACGCTGCATCTGCCAGCTCGATCAGAGGACTGATACCAGACAGTTCGAAGTCCTGAACGTCGGTATAGCCATTGCCGAAGAAGTCGAAGACAGCGCCTGGAGCGAGCGTCGCGACTTCAAGTCCATCGATCAGCAAGGTGATATCGCCGAACCCGAACGATACCGGCGGCACCTCGACGGATGTGAAGAATGCCGTCGGATCGCCCAGGAGGGAGTAGAAGTAGGAATCGACGGACGGAGGATCGAACCAAAGTCCGGATGTCGGGTTTTCAAACTCGAATACGGTTGTACCCGGCGCCGGGGCAAACGGCAGCAACGGTGTTTCCGGAGTAGAGCCAGGTTCTACGCCGCCGACACCGCCAAACGCGAACAGGAAGGTCGCCGGTTCGCCCACCGGATTGGCTTCTCCGGGCACAGCCGACGGAGTTGGGGCTGCTGCTGCCGCCGCGTCGATGTCCCCGTCGAAACCACATCCATCCGGCGGCGGATCGCTGTCGCACGGACCGCCATCGAACGGAAGGCCCAGCACGTTCGATTGACCGAAAGACCAAACGTTGGCGCCCAAGGTGTTGATAGCGGCTTCTGCCGCAGCCTGGTTGGGAGCCGCGCCGTAAAAGATGTTAAACATCCGGCTTTCGCCCGGGGCGAGATCGCCAAAGGCGAAGTCGAAACCAGCGCCATGGTCGTTCGGACCGCTGTCAACGAAATCAGTGTTGGCCGGCTCGTTGATCGTGGAAAGGTCCCCATCGCCGGGGTTCGCGCTGTTGAAGCCGTTATCCACCGCTCGCCGGACATTGCCGCCATTGGATTCCAGATTGGCCTCGACACCCTGAATCGTCACGAATTCATTGAACGGCGTCGGCGAAACGTCCCAGTCCATGATCCGCCGGTAAATGACGTCGTGGGCGATTTCGGTCGCGCTGTTGTTGGTCAGCGTAACCTGGGCCTGGAACACGTCGAACACGATCGATGGGCCATATTGGTGTGTGACCGACAGCAAGCCGTCCAATGTGGTGACCTGCGACGTAGCGGTCGAGGCGGTAGCACCGAATAGCCCGGTGCCACTTAAACCACTGACACCGCCATTATCGACGCTAGCGCCGGCGCTAGTGAAGCCCGAGGTGTCGAATGTGGCAGACGCGCCCCAGCCTTCGCACAGACAGCCATCCACGGTGGCGTCGCCAACGCCGTCGTAGAACAGGCCCATCCTGCTAGGGCTGGAGATGACAGGCAATGGGTTGGGGTAGGCGCCGTCCAAGGCTGCCGCAAACGATCTCCTGCGGTTGT
>JAPOJR010000198.1 GCA_029978325.1 Alphaproteobacteria bacterium
CTGCCGTGGTGGCAGTGGGGGCAGATAATCTTGGGCCTGACAATTCCCTGGGCGTTGTCCGAGCATCTGTTGGCGACACGCCTAGGGCATGAGATTTACGGATATACGGACAGCTATACCTTCATCGTCGCTATCGGCTGGCCAGGCCAAATATGGCCGATGGTCTGGCTGATCGGCGCGGTCTGGTTGCATGGCTGCGTCGGAATCCATTTCTGGGCTCGCCTGTATCCCCGATACCGTCGGCTGCGGCCCTGGTTGCTGGCGATCGCTGTTTTGCTGCCGGCGCTCGGTTTTGTCGGATATACGTCGGCGGGCAAGGAAATCGCCGCCTTGCGCGCTGCCGATAAGTTCTGGACCAGCGACATGCTGTTGGCGGCCAAGTTTCCAGGCCGCAAGGTCGTCAGCTTCGTTAAGGACGGTAAGGATGCGGCCGACCTGGGTTTAGGGATATTGGTCCTGGGCTTAATTGGCGTCCGGATTGTGCGGGTTATTCGCGCCAGGCGCGGCGAGTTCATCCTGTCCTACCCTCAGGGCCAGCGATTGGCAGTTCGGCGCGGCGTTACGGTGCTGGAGGCCAGCCGGCAGTTCGGAATTCCTCATGCTGCGGTCTGCGGTGGTCGGGGCCGTTGTTCTACCTGCCGCATCCGGGTTGGATCTGGCGCTGATGCATTGCCAGAGCCATCCGAGGCGGAGCAACGGGTCCTGCGGCGGGTGTCGGCACCGCCTGGGGTCCGGCTTGCATGCCAGGTACAGGTGGTGGGTTCATTGGAGGTAACGCCGCTGCTGCCACCAGCCAGCAGCCCGGCAGCGCTTGGCTCGGACCGTCCGGAGGGTCATGGCACCGAACGTGAACTGGTGGTCCTGTTCAGCGATATCCGCTCGTTCACCAACTTCGCGGAACATCGCCTGCCCTATGATGTGGTGTTCGTCCTGAACCAGTATTTCAAGGCGATGAGCGAGCAGGTTGAGGCGAATGGCGGCCATGTCGACAAATTCATTGGCGACGGCCTGATGGCGCTGTTCGGGTTGAATACCGACCGCGATACCGCTTGCCGCCAAGCCGTGGCTGCGGTGAAAGGCATGTCGGAGCAACTGCAAGTTCTGAACCGGGACTTGGAAAACGAGTTGCGCGAGCCGTTGAGGATCGGCATTGGCTTGCATGTTGGGCCGGTCATCGTCGGGCGGATTGGGCATGGCTTGGCGGCAAATCTGACCGCGATTGGTGACACAGTAAACGTCGCCAGCAGGCTGGAGCCGCTCAGCAAACAATTTCGGGCCGAGGCGGTGATTTCAAATGAGGTCGCCATAGCGGCTGGCGTCGATTTGACAGGCTATGAGGCTACGGAGCTGCCGTTGCGCGGCCGGACGCAACCATTGCAGGCGGTGGTCGTCGCAAGGGGCAGCGATCTGTGATGGCGATCCGGGGTCGATGGACTTCGGCGATGAAAGGCGTCACAATTGCATGACCCTCCGAACGTTGGCCGTACGCTGGAACAATACCGATGCCCGACGGCACCGAGACGCCTGTTACATTGAAAATTGTGACCCGCATAAGCGAGATCGGCGCTGACGCCTGGGACGCTTGCGCGGGCCGGGACAACCCGTTTGTCAGCCATGCGTTTCTGTCCGCGCTCGAAGACTCGGGCTCCGCGGTCGAAGAGGAAGGCTGGGGGCCGCAGCACCTGATTCTGGAGGACGACGGCGGCAGAGTGATCGGCGCGGTGCCGGCCTACCTGAAGTCGCATAGCCAGGGCGAGTACGTTTTTGACCATGGATGGGCGCATGCGTTCGAAAACGCCGGTGGGAAGTATTATCCGAAGCTGGTGGCAGGCGTGCCGTTCTCGCCAGTCCCGGGGCCACGCCTCTTGATCCATCCCGATGCGAACCACGCGCGGGTGACGGCAACTTTGGCGGCGGGGCTGATTGAATTGTGCGACATGCATGGCGCCTCGTCCGTGCATGTTAATTTTCTGCCGGAAGCCCAATGGAAAGCGCTGGCCGAGCATGGCTTTCTGCAACGGCAGGGGCAGCAATTCCACTGGCGCAATGACGGTTACCGGACGTTCGACGATTTTTTGGCGGCGCTTTCATCGCGCAAGCGCAAGAATATCCGCAAGGAGCGCGAGGCCGTGGCTGCGAGCGGCGTCCGAATCCGCGCGCTGCACGGTGACGACCTGACCGCCGATCATTGGGACGCTTTTTATCGGTTTTATAGGGATACTACCGATCGCAAATGGGGCTGGGATTACCTGAAGCGCGACTTCTTTCGATTGTTGCATGAACGGATGCGCGACAAAGTGGTGCTGATGTTTTGCGATCTGGATGGCATGCCAGTCGCTGGCGCGCTTAATCTGGTTGGTACAGACACGATTTATGGACGGAACTGGGGCGGGCTTGCCCGCTTCAAGCACCTGCACTTCGAGCTTTGCTACTATCAGGCCATCGACTGGGCCATCGCCCACGGCCTGAAAAAGGTGGAGGCCGGCGCGCAAGGTCAGCACAAAATCCAACGCGGTTACCTGCCGAGCGCGACCTATAGCGCGCACTGGATTCCGCACCAGGGTTTCCGCCGGGCCGTCGCCGATTTCCTCCGCCGCGAGCGTGAGGCTGTGGGCGAGGACATGGAGGTTCTGATGGAATACTCGCCGTTCAAGAAAAACGAATAGGGCGGGCGACCAGATGGTGCATTTCAATAGCGACAACTGGGGCGTTCGCGCCCGCATCGGCATGTTCATTGTGGGCGTGGAGGCGGTGCCGGAGGCGGAATGGCAAGCGATGACGCCGCCCGGCGTCTCGATCCATGCGGCACGGGTCAGCGCGCCGACACCATGGGCGACTTGGCGTGAGGGACGAACGGGCGTTGACCTCTCGGACGACTTGGCTCGTGGCTGCCGGCAGTTTGCTGCCATGCAGCTGGCGGCGGTGGTCGTCGGCCATACCTCCAGCAGCGTGGTTGGCGGCACTGGCTGGGATGCGGCAGTCGTGGCGGAAATGTGCACGATTCTGGGCGATGGCGTTGCGGTCACGACCAATGGCACCGATACAGTTGCTGCGTTGCAGGCGGTCGGATCGCAGCGGCCATTCGTTGTGGCGCCTGCCTGGTTCGGCGACGGCGCCGTCGGCGCTGCGGTTCGCTACTACACCGACTTGGGCTTCGATCTCGCTGGCCATATGCGCTATGACCCCGGCCCGGCCTGGCGGCACTATCCGCCGGAAGACCTGTATGCCCGCGGCAAGGCCGTTGCTCAGGAGATCGAGCCGCTGTACCGGCAGATTGTCGAGGCATGCCCGGACAGCGCCGATGCGGTGCTGATCGGCGGCACCGGGTTTCGCTGTGTCGCCATCATCGACGCGTTAGAGCGAGCGCTAGGCCGTCCGGTCGTCACCGCCAACCAGGCGAGCCTCTGGCGCTGCCTCCGATTGGCGGGTGTTGGCGACAGGATCGATCATTATGGCCGTTTGCTGAGCCTGCCGGGCTAGCGGCGACTGTGCAATTCACAATGGAGGAATGGATATGCGTGCATTGATCACTGGTGCGAGCCCGGGTATCGGCGGCGCGACCTGCCTAAAGCTGGCCCGCGCTGCGCTCGCCCGCGGCCAGAAGCCCAAAATCGCCGCTTGCGAGGTGCGCGAGACCGATGCGGTGCTGGCTCTGGCCGACGAACTTCGCAACATCGGCGCAGAGGCGGTTGTGTTGACCGGCGATCTCAGCGATCCGGACGTGCCGGCGCAATTGGTGGCCGGCGCGGTCAAGGCATTCGGCGGCCTGGATGCGGTGGTCGGTAATGCCGGCATCACCTCACCCGCCCCGCTCGCTGCGTTGGAGTTGGCGAACTGGGATCGGGTGATGAACATCAACCTTCGCGGCAATTGGTTGCTGGCCAAGGCGGCGCATCCGCATTTGAAAGAATCGAAGGGCGGCTATGTCGCCGTCGCCTCCATGTCCGGCATGCGGCCGCACCGTGGCATGGGGGCGTATAGCATGAGCAAGGCCGGTACGATTATCCTGTGCGAAGTGCTGGCCCAGGAATGGGCGCCAGACGGCATCCGGGTCAATTGCGTGTCGCCAGGCATGATCCGGACGCCACTGACAGAGACGACCTATCGGGACAACGCTACCGCCTCAGCGCGGACAGCCCTGGTGCCGGCTGGACGGATCGGCGTACCTGAGGATATTGCCAACGCCATAGCATTTTTCCTGGGGCCGGACGCGGGCTATATCACCGGGCAGAATATCTGCGTCGATGGCGCTTTCTCGACGTCGATTCTGAGCCAGATTCCCGGCCTGCCAACCAGCGGGACCTGATAACAGAAACGCCCTGGAGATCGGTCTCCAGGGCGTCTGCGCTAGCTTCCAGGCGGAATGGACTACTTGGCGTAGTCGTAGTTGCCCTTGTTCCAGCTGTAGAACACGTAACCCGGCGCGGTCACGTCGCCTTTCTTGTCGAAGCCGATATCGCCCAGCACAGTGTTAAACTTGCCGGCATTCAGCGCCCCAATCACTTTCTTGAAATCGGCGCTGCCGGCGGCATTCGCGGCCTGTGCCCAAGCCTGGATCGCACCGTAGGTGTAGAGCACATAGCCTTCCGGCTCGATGCCTGCATCGCGGAACTTCTTCACCACCGGCGCGGCGTCGGGGTTCTTGCGCGGATCTGGGCTGAAGGTCATCAGGGTGCCCTCGCCAGCGTCACCGGTGATGGCCCAGTATTCCTGCGTCACCAGCGCGTCGCCGCTGATCAGTTGCGTGGACATGCCCTGCTCGCGCATTTGGCGCACGATCAGACCAGCCTCGGTGTGGTAACCGCCCACATAAAGGGCGTCGATCTTCGCCTGCTTCAGCTTAGTCACCAGCGCGGAATAATCCTTCTCGCCGGCGGTATAGGCTTCGTACAGCGCAGTTTTACCGCCTTTGGCTTCAAACGCGGCTTTGGTTTCGTCCGCCAGGCCTTTGCCATAGGCTGTCTTGTCGTGCACGACAGCGACGTTTTTGCCGGCGTATTTGCTGGCGAGATAGGCGCCGGCCACCTGGCCCTGCTGATCGTCACGCCCGCAGACGCGATAGGTGCCGGGACCGCCTTCATCCGTCAGCTTCGGATTGGTGGAAGCGGGTGAGATCTGGACGATGCCTTCTTCGCGATAAACCGACCCGGCCGGGATTGACGAGCCAGAGCAGAAATGCCCAGCCATCAGTTTCACACCCTTGTTGACCATCTGGTTTGCAACAGCGACGGCCTGCTTCGGGTCACAGGCATCGTCGCCGATTTCCAGAACCAGCTTCTGACCGAGCACGCCCCCGGCGGCGTTGATGTCGGCAACAGCCATCTCTGCACCGGCCTTCATTTGCGCGCCGAAGCTGGCGTATTGGCCGGTCATCGGGCCGGCCGTCGCAATTGTAATGTCGGCGTGCGCAGCGCCGGCAAAGAGGACCGCGGCTGCGGCCGCGTAGACGGTTTTAAGCACTCCAATATTCTCCTTATTCACGCAAGGCGGCTAGAGCCCGCCCAGCAGTTCAGACACTCCATTGGTATCATTTTTGCCTGCGCACCCGCAACGTCGATTGTGCGGGAGCATTTTGAGGGCACTTGCAGATTGTGCGAGACGGTCAAGGCTTGCATCCTTGGCATACAGTGTAAAGTATGGCATTCAGGCGTCTGGAGGCCATCTTAACCAGTTATTTGGAAGGGTGGTCTTTCAACGCAATAAACCGATGGAGGTATGGGATGAAATCACTGGTATCACTGGCGGCAGCCGCAGTTTTTGTTGCCGGGTCGGCG
>JAPOJR010000199.1 GCA_029978325.1 Alphaproteobacteria bacterium
GGCCGCGACAGTTGATTGGTACCTGTCACATGCCGATTGGTGGCGCAAGAAAATCGATAAGCGCACGCATGCTCGGAACTTGGCAGCAGAGTGAGGAGGAGCACAATGACAAAAGTCCTGATATTTGGAGCGCGGGGCCAGTTGGGACGGGCGTTGAAGGCGAACGCGTGGCCACGGGGTTGGGTCCCGACATTCGTACACCGCGGTCAGTGCGACCTGACCGATTTTGCAGCAATTCGCGCTGTCATCTGGGGCCATAAGCCAGACCTGATCATCAACGCCGCCGCTTATACCGCGGTCGATAAAGCGGAATCTGAGCCGGATGTCGCCTGGGCTGTCAACGCGCTGGCGCCGGCCGCCATGGCCGAAGCAGCGGCCGCGATCGGGACGGCTCTGGTGCAGGTTTCCAGCGACTATGTTTTTAGCGGCAGTCTGGGGCCTGCATGGACCGAAGATGATATAACCCGACCACTCAACATCTACGGGAAGACCAAAGTTGCGTGCGAGCTGGCTATTCGGGCGGCGCTGCCGCGCCATCTCATTGTGCGAACCGCCTGGCTGTACGACCCAAGCGCGGAAAATTTCGTCGTCGCGATGTTGCGTCAAGGGCTGAGCAGCGCCCGGGTGTCCGTTGTGAACGATCAATTCGGCCGCCCGACCGCAGCATCAAACCTGGCCTGGGGCCTCATACGGGCTGCAAAAGTCGCCCTCGCGGCAGACGACCATTGGGGCACGTATCATTTGACCAACGAGGGCCCCGCGGTGATGCGCACGGGATTTGCCGAGGCTATCTTCAAGGCCGCCGCCGGATGGTATGGCAGGATCCCTGCGATTGAGCCGATTTCGTCAAGCAACTACCCCAGCGCTGCGCTCCGCCCGGCGAATTCCGTTTTGGATACGACCAAAGCGAAAGCCGCGCTCGGTGTCTCGCTACCATCCTGGGAAGACACGTTGCGCCTGAGCCTCGCCCGACCGGCTCCCGGACTCAACGCCCGGCCGATCCCAGCGCTACCGCCATTCGCGCGGATATTTTCCTCGCGTTGGCCTGTCTACGCAGCCTGATGCAGCACGGCGTCAAAGGCATCATTTTGGCCGGCGGCAGCGGAAGCCGGCTCTACCCTGCGACAAAAGCTGTTTCAAAACAATTGCTTCCGGTTTTCGACAAACCGATGATCTACTACCCGCTCAGTGTTTTAATGCAGGCGGGAATTCAGGACATCCTTGTTATTTCTACGCCGCACGATCTGCCCTTGTTCCAACGGTTGCTCGGCAGCGGCGAAGGTTGGGGCATCTCGCTGCAATACGCCCGACAACCCGAGCCGAACGGACTTGCCGAGGCATTTGTCATCGGCCGGCATTTTGTCGGGTCAGGCCGGGTCGCACTGATTCTGGGGGACAATCTCTTTTTCGGGCATGGCCTGCCGGATACGATCGCTCGGGGCATGGCACGTTCAGAGGGCGCGACCGTGTTCGGCTATCAGGTGCAGGATCCCTGCCGCTATGGCGTTCTGGCGATCGACGCCTCTGGCCGGGTGACGGACATCCAAGAAAAGCCAGCATCGCCGCCCAGCAACTATGCCGTGACCGGCCTTTATATCTATGACAACCAGGTTCTCGATATCGCCCAGGCCCTCACCCCCTCAGCGCGGGGTGAGTTGGAAATCACCGACGTGAACCGCGCCTACCTGAAGATGGGCCAATTGCACGTCGAACTCCTGGGCCGCGGCTTTGCATGGCTTGATGCCGGCACGCACGAAAGTCTGTTGGACGCCGCAATGTACGTCCGCACTATGGAGCAACGACAAGGCCTGCGCATTGCCTGCCCGGAGGAGATCGCCTGGCGCCAGGGGTGGATCGATGACGACGCCCTGGACCGGCTGGCGGAGCCGCTGGCGGCCAGCGGCTATGGCCCGTATTTGCGCGGCCTCTTGGTCGAGCGCAAATCCGCTAGCGGCTGGTGCCAAACAGAAAGCGGTAGTGCAGCGCAGTCGCACCGTCCAAATCCTCTGCCAGCGCGTTCGCGACCGCTTTGACAGTACCGGACTCACCGCCTTCCAGCGCGATCACCCATTCCACCGTCTGGCCACTGGGCACCGGCTGTCCCTGAGCCACCGCCGGGGCGTTGGCGACCGCCAGATCGTTTTCCAGCAGGCAACCGCCAACCATGCCGGACTTGTCAATCGCGCCGGGCAGCAACTCGCCCTCGATGTACGCACGCAACGCTGCCTGGGCATCATCCCCGTCCGGCGCGATGAAGCGGATCAGCGACAGCGCACCGGCAAAGCCGAAGCACTGATCCACCGTTACCCGTAACGTCAGCCGCTGAAACAGGGAAAACCGGCCCATCACCCGCTTGGACCAAGGCGTCTGGTCGGCCAGCAGCGCCAGGTATCCGGGCGCCGCCAGGTCGGCCACGGTCCGGGTCTCGTACCAGGCGACGTATTTCGGCGAAACAGTCCCCTCGCACGCGATATAGCGGCGGGAGCGCAGAAAACCCGGCAACTGCGTGCGCTCATCTGTGTGCTCGCGGTTGTACCATTCGTTGAAGTCCTGCTCGTGCTCCTCCGGAACTTCCGTGAAGGTCATCAGCATACCCTGTCCCAACAACGGCATCGGCACTCTCCATCATATGTCTTCGAAGCGCGAATAGTGTGGCACAACTACATCCCGATTGTGGGGCTGCGAAATGGACGCGGGTTAGAGTAGGATGAGTGCCCCCTGCCGGACAGCGATCAGAAACCCGCGATGCCCCTGGAACACAGCCACTCCCACAAAGCGATCCACGACCGGATCAACAGCAAAAACAAGAACAGCTATGTCAGCGACTGGATTTTGGGCGGCATAGACGGCGCGGTGACGACATTCGCCATCGTCGCCGGCGTGGTGGGCGCGGCACTGGAATGGCAGGTGATCATCATCCTGGGCCTTGCGAACCTGTTGGCCGATGGCTTCTCCATGGCTGCCAGCAACTACAGCGCTGTGAAGTCCGACGCCGACGACGTCAAGCGGTTGTGGGCGATGGAGCAAGAGCACATCCGCCACGTACCGGAAGGCGAGCGCGAGGAAGTCCGCCAGATACTCTTTGCAAAGGGCCTAACAGGCGAAACACTGGAAGACGCTGTCGACGCGATTTGCGCTAACGAAGAAATCTGGATCAAGACCATGCTGGTCGAGGAATTCGGCGTCCTGCCCGAAAGCCGCGACCCCCTTAAGGCCGGCCTTGCCACTTTCAGCGCGTTTCTGGTCTGCGGATCCGTGCCGCTGTTGCCTTACGTCTTCGATATCGCGAATTCATTCGCCTGGGCCACCGGTGCGACAGGCGTGGTGTTTTTCATCATCGGCGCGGCGAAGTCGCTGTGGGCACTGTCGCCCTGGTGGCGCTCCGGCCTGGAGACTTTTGCCATCGGCATGGGGGCCGCCGGCGTTTCCTATGCAGTAGGGCATTGGCTCAAGGCGTTAATCGGCTAAGCTGGCGCAAATCGCAACCGAGGATGCCCACCATGATGGATTCACACACCGGCCCGCTGTTGCTGCTGGTGCAGGCCAATATCGACCCTGCCCACGAAGAGGCCTTCAATGCGTGGTACTACCACCACGTGCCGCGCCTGCTGGAGATCCCGGGCTGGCTGTGGGGGCGGCGCTATCTGAACGTGAAGGGCACGACCAAGTATCTGGCGCTCTATGGCGTGCAGGATATGGAGAGCATGGTCCGCGTCATGGCGGCGGACCCGGCGCTGAAGGACCCGCGCGCAGTCGAGGAGCGCGCCCGCTTCGATGCCATTCCCGGCAAGACCGATGTGGTCTCCAACGTCTACGAGCAGGTGAGCGGCACGCACCTCGGCCATCCACTGCTGACGCAGGACCACTATGTCAGCGTCGTCATGGCCGACTGCAACGACCCGGCGGAGGAGGCAAAGTGGAATGCCTGGTACGACCATTCCCACGTGCCGAACCTGACCCGCGTTCCCGGTTATCTCTCCGGCGCGCGCTTCCGGGTGAAGCAGGACCCGCGCTTCGGCTCAAAAGGCATGGGGCCGAAATACCTGGCGCTCTACGAATGGGAAGGCGCGCACTGTCTGCCCACCCTGGCCGAGCCGGAGACCATGTGCGCGGAGGCGAAGGCGGAACTGGCGGAATGGAACGCCTACGGCGTGAAATACGCCAGCAACATGACCTGGAATGTCTTCCGCCCGATCGCCAGCCACACGCGGTTCGTCTGGTAGCGCCGCTGTATCGAACGAAGGACCTTGCCCATGCTGCCCCAAGCTCAAGACCTGCGCGCCGAAGGCGCAGACTTCCATGCATTTCTCGACACGCTGAAGCCGGAGGATTGGGACCGACCGACCCCCTTCAAGGGCTGGACGCCAAACGACGTGGTGCAGCACTTGCACAAGGGCGATTGGATGGCGGTGCTCTCTATGTCGGACGAGGCCGCCTTTCTGGAAACCCTGGAAAAGCGCAAGGCGCTGCGCGAGGCCGGCCAACCGGAGGACAGTATCGGCCCGCAGATGCAGACCGGCGCGGCCTTGCGCGAGCAATGGTACGGCTATTTCCATACGCTCTGCGACCTGCTGAATTCGCGCGACCCCAAAGACCGGGTGTTATGGGTCGGCCCGTCGATGAGCGTGCGCATGTGCGCCACTGCCCGGCAAATGGAGACATGGGCGCATGCGCAGGATATCTACGACTTGCTGCGCGCGCCGCGCACCCACCATGACCGCATCCGCAACATCGCCGAAATCGGTGTGCGCACCTATGGCTGGACCTTCCGCAACCGCGAGCAGGAGCCGCCGGGCCGGAGGCCCCCTATGTCCGCCTGAACGCGCCCAGCGGCGCCGTCTGGGAATGGGGCGAGGCGAACCAAGAAAGCAAGGTCGAGGGCTCGGCGCTGGAGTTCTGCCAGGTGGTGACACAGGGCCGCAATATCGGCGATGTCAACCTGACCGTCGTCGGCGCGGCCGCCGAACAATGGATGGCCATCGCCCAATGCTTTGCCGGCCCGCCAAGGAACCCGCCCGCCAAGGGCGAGCGGGCTTGGTAGGAGCGCCGGCTCATGACTTTTTAAACAGAGCTAGACTTTAATGGCAGATTCGAACCATATCAGACACTGGCGAAAAACGCAGCTATTGTCTGGGTACGGATAGAGCGACCGTCAGCATGTAATTATTTAACTATGCTCTATTTGGTTCTGCACGAAAAACGCTGGCCCGGATTGCGAGGAACTCTGTGCACTCCGGGGTCACGGTTTCCTCGCAACCAATGCTCAAAGGCCTCGATATCTTCAACTGTTGCGCCAGCGACCCGGTGCCCTCGACCGGCAGCCGCGAGATGCTGCAAGTTGCAAGGCAGCCGAATCGGTGCCCTGCCAAAATACCAAGTGCAATTCTTGTCAAACAGGAGGATCGGAGCGGATAGGTCCTTCCTTTGGAGATTGGCATTATCGTGATAACTTGGATCGAGCCGCTCAACCGCGCCGTCGTCTTTTACCCTGTATACTGCGTCAGTTCGGTTCGGATACCGTTTAGTATACTCTGGCCATTCCACAACCTCAGCAACGCGGCCAGCATACACCAATTGGCCACGCTCATGCGGACGAGGCATAAAACCCGCAACCCAGTCGCGAACGCGTGCGCATCGTCGAATGGTCGGTTTACACGTCGCCAGGGTTACGAACTCGCTGTCCACGCAAGGAGCGCGACCAGAGTCATATGCCAATATGTAGCGATAGAACCTCA
>JAPOJR010000019.1 GCA_029978325.1 Alphaproteobacteria bacterium
GTAGATGGTGCGCACCACCGGCATGGAGTTGACCAACCCTTCAGCCGTCCGCATCACAAACCGGCCGATTAGGCCGGCGGTCAAAGCACCGATGAGCGTAATCCCGATCAGCGAGATCAGCAGCCCAATGCCCGGAATGCTGAATGGCAGGTGCAATTCCGGGTTGTAGCCCTTCGGGATCAGATTGCGCACCGTCGAATCGAAAAACTGGACGATCTGGAAGGCGAGCCAAACCGTTATGGTCAGCGGCGCCGTCACCAGTACCCCAGCCAGGAAATAATTTCGCAGCCGCGACCGGAAATTGTGCCGTATCCGGCGCGCCCGCCGTCGCAAAACACTGTTGTCGTCCGATGGACCTGTCATTGTCGCCGCCGCTCTATCACGCTCGCGGACTCTATGCCGGTTTCAGCGTGTTGTGTTTTGCCCGATTGAGACCGATAGCCGGTTCAATGCCGCCGGTGAATTCCAATTGCGCGTCGCCAGTTGAATTCATCCCATGTCGTGCGGCTGGTCTGTACCGCCTCGGAACGGCTATTGCTAGCCATCGGGCCATTCCTAGCAGATGGCAACGCGCCGGTCCCGAATCCAGACGCTGCGTGGATGTCGCAGCATCTCAGCCGCGCCAATTTGGGCAAAGCGTTGACAAATGTCACCAGCGAACCTGATTGTCCTCAAAGCACTGGCCGATTTGCTGCATATAACAGGACTATCTCCATGACTGCTTCTACTGCGCTGAACCAATCGATACAGGGTCTGGCGGCCGATCTTCGCGCCGGCAAGACCAAAGCCCGTGACCTGGCAGAGGCGGCAATCGCGGCGCAGGCGCTGCATGAGCCGAAATTGAACGCCTACCGCGACCGCAATCCAGACTACACGCGGGCGCAGGCGGATGCCGCGGACGCTGCCTTTGCCGCCCGCTTCGACCTGGGCGTGTTGCAGGGCCTGCCGGTCTCGGCCAAGGATCTGTATGCCGTTGCCGGGTACGAGACATTCGCCGGGTCGCCCTACCCACTGCCGATGTTCGTCAAAGAAGGCCCGGTCGTTCGCGCCGTGCGCCAGCAAATGGCCGTGATTCCCGGCAAGACGCATACGGTCGAGTGGGCCTTTGGCGGCATCGGCATGAACCCGCATCACGCCACGCCGCGGAACCCGTGGGATGCCAAGGATCACCGCGCGCCGGGCGGCTCGTCGTCCGGCGCCGGCGTCTCGCTGTGGCAGGGATCTGCGGTGGTGGCGCTGGGCAGCGACACGGCCGGCAGCGTGCGGATTCCGGCCAGTTGGACCGGAACAGTCGGGGTAAAGACCACGTTTGGCCGCTGGTCTCTGGAGGGCATCGCGCCGCTGTCGCCGTCGCTCGATACCGCCGGTGTGCTGACCCGATCCGCCGAAGATGCGGCCCTGGCATTCGCCTCGCTCGATCCGCTGGTCGCAGACCCCTGGGCGTTTCTCCGCGATTGCCAGCAGGCGGAGGCCAGGCAATTTACGCTCGGCGTCTGCGAATGGATGTTTGAGGGGAATTCGCCGGGCGTGGCGGAAGCGGTGCGGCAGGCGCTGGACGAGTTGGCCAAGGCGGGCGCGCGCATTGTCAAGGTGGACGTGCCGAATCTGATCGCGTTGCATGAATTGTTCCGGCGTGGCGGCATTGCGGGCATTGAGTTCGCCGCCTTCATCAATCGGCCGGAAATGGCGAAGTGGAAGACCGCCGTCGATCCGATCGTCAAATCCCGCTTCAGCGCCATCGAGGCGATCCCGGCGGCAGAATATATTGCCCGCCTCGACCAAATCGCCCGGATGGCGGCGGAGGCCCGGCCTGTATTCGATCAGGTCGATGCGATCGTCGGGCCGACGATTCCGATCACGCCGCCGCGCCTTGCCGATCTGCAATCCGTTGAAGCCTACCAGACTGCCAACCTGCTGTCGCTTCGCAATACCAGCGTCGGCAATATTCTGGAGCTTTCCGGCGTGACCTTGCCGGCGGGCCTCGACCAGGCGGGGATGCCGGTCGGCCTGCAATTGTTGACCCCGAATGGCGCGGACGAACGGGCGTTGGCCATGGCTGTCGCGGTTGAGCGGGTATTGGGCACGCCGCGGGCGCGTCTCGGTGCGCCGCCGCTGTAGGGCCGGTACTATGCGGTCGATTCCGGCTCAGCGGTCTTGCTTGAGAAAATCGCTGATCAACACGGCGTTGATCTGATTGCCCAGGATGCTGCGGGCCGCGGTCAACAGGCGGCCGCGCAATTCCGTTTGAATTTCTGGAGCAAACAAGTCCTCTGCGAAGGCGCCCTCTGCGGCCATGTTGAAGAGGATTTTGAGAAATTCGTCGCGGACGCGCGGCTCGCGGATGACGGCGGCTTCGGTGCTGCCCTCGGGAACCTCCAACAGCAGGTTCGCCACCAGCAACGCTGTCACCCGCCCTTCGGTTTGGAGTGGAACCACGAACTGCGAATTGAATTTGACGTATTCAAAATGCATCGGCTTGTCGGGATGGGCCGTTTTTTGCTCCATCGCCGCGGACATGTCCGTTGGCGGCTCGCCCTTGCTGCTCAGCATGGTGCCCGCGATGGCGCCGCCTGCCAGAGCAATGACACCGGCTGCAGCCAGGATGACGGGTTTCATGCAATCGCTCCTTCGGTCGCGCCCGAGGCGAGAGGTTGACGGGGTACTCTAGGTTCATAGAGTTCGAGCAGATTGACCCGAGCCCGCCGGATCGGGGCTGCTCTAGAACGGCAGAACACGCTCTAACACCTGCTGGCCAATACGGGGTTGCTGCAGATCGGAAATTTGCCCGCGCCCGCCATAGACCACCCTCGCCTCTGCTATTTTTTCGTAGCTGATCGTGTTCTGGCGCGAGATATCCTCAGGCCGCACCACGCCGGACACCTGCAGGTCCCGCAACTCGAAATTCACGCGCACTTCCTGGCTGGCATAGATGACCAGATTGCCGTTTGGCAGCACTTGGGTGACCGTTGCTGCAACCTTCAGGTCGATGGTCTCCCCCCGGCTGACCGTGCCGGTGCCGCCACTGGTCGAACTGCTGTTGGCGGCCACCAGGGTGGACAGGTCGGGCTTGCCCGGCAGGATGCGCTGAATTTGCTGCTCTAGCCCAAACAGATTGGGCACGCCCAGGCTTTCGTCTGCGTTGCGGCTACGGCTGGTCGAGTTGTCGATTTCCGCCTTGTCGTCAATGGCGACCATTACCGTCAGAATATCGCCGACGGTGCGGGCGCGCCGGTCGCCAAATAGTGAGCGCGGGCCGGATTCCCAAAGCGAGGCAGTGGTTGCCGGCCGGTCGACCGGTTTCGGCGGCGCCACCAATGCGGCGGGTTGTGCGATGCGCGTGCGGGATTCGCCGCCGGGCGACATTGTCGGCTCTTTGCCCAGATGGTCGAGGCTGCTGCACGCGCCAAGCCACGATGCAAGGCCGAGGATGGCGAGGCTACGAACCGACATCTATGACCCCTGGCATCGTAATCCGGCCAAACACTGCCCGGCGGGAATCCAGGTTCATGACGCGGATGGTCTGACCAAGACCGCCGGCCTCCATTGCCCGCCCCACCGTCGTGAGTTTGAGGTGTCCTAGGCGAAAGCGGAGCGTGACCCGGGAATTGCGCTCGACCACGGTGACTGGGCCGACCTCGCTTGCTCGGATCGGCCGGTTGGCATAGAGGCTGCGCTGGGCTTGCTGGCCGATCGCCGCGGTCACCGTCTGGAGCATGTCCGCCGCCGGCGGATCGGGCATGGTTCGCAAGGCAACATCGTCGGGGCGCAGAATGGCGCCGACCGGTATGGTCCGCACCGGCACCACGGCTATGCTGGATTTGCCGCCGGCGTCTGCCGCCCATGCCGGTGGTGACGCCGCAAGCGCCGCCAGGAGCAAGAGCATCCGCATGGCTAGCGCACCTGGTTGGCGGCGGCCAACATCTGGTCCGCTGCGGTAATGACCTTGGAGTTCATCTCATAGGCGCGTTGCGCCTCGATCAGCTGGGTAATTTCGGTGACGATATCGACCGAGGACTCCTCCAGATAGCCCTGGCGCATGGTGCCGCGCCCTTCCGTCCCGGCATCGCCGACCTGGGCGTCGCCGCTGGCCGTGGTCGCGGCGAAAAGGTTGCTGCCCAGCGCCTCGAGCCCTTTTTCGTTGATGAAGCTGGCCAGCGTGATCTTGCCTATTTCCTGGGGCGGCTGACCTGGGTCGAAATTCGCGAAAACCTGGCCGTCAGCATTGATGGAGATGCTGCGGGCTTCGGCCGGCACCGTGATTTGCGGCACCAGCGGGAACCCCTCCGATGTCACGATCTGACCGTCTGCCGACAGCTTGAAGCTGCCGTCGCGGGAATAGGCGCTGTCGCCGGATGGCAATTGCACCTCGAACCAGCCGCGGCCCTCCAAGGCAATGTCTAACTCGCCGTTGGTCTGACGCAGCGACCCTTGCTGCGCCTGCATCGCGACCGCCGCAGTGCGCGTACCGAGGCCCAGCTGGATGCCGGCCGGCACCACCGTACCGGTATCGGACGAAACATCGCCGGCGCGCTGCGCTTGTTGGTAGAGCAAGTCCGCAAATTCTGCCCGGCGCAGGTTGTAGCCGGTGGTGCCGACGTTGGCGATATTGTTAGCGATGACCTCAACCCTTGTCTGTTGCGCCAGCATTCCGGTCGCAGCGATATCCAGTGCGCGCATGCCGTAGGCCCTCCAAGTCCTGGTTGTGAAGTTTGCGAACTGCTAGAGCAGATCCCGATCCGATAGGATCGGGCGAATCTGCTCTAACTCTATGACTGGCGAGCAACTTCTCCCGATCAAATGATTCCATTTGATCGGGCGTTGCTCTAGGCGGTGCTACCCGCCACATTGGTGACTTCGCTGATGCGGTCATGCTCCGCCTGCAGCAGGGTCTGGCCCATTTCGAAGGCGCGCTGGATCTCGATCATGCGCACCAGTTCAACGATGGGGTTGACGTTCGAAGCCTCAACGAAACCCTGCGCGAAACGGGGACGTTCGACCGGCTCTGGCGGCTCGGCCGCGCGGAACAGGCCGTTGCCGATGCGCTCCAGCCGGTTTGCCGTCAACCGGTACAAGCCGAGTTTGCCCAGTGTCTGGCTATCTCCGGAGATCGTGCCATCATTGGCGATCGCTATCCGCCCCACATCAGGCGGCACCTGGATCGGCGAGCCGCCGGCGTCCAGAACGCGCTCGCCGCTGAGGAGAGTGAGCTCTCCATCGGTCGAAAGCGCAAACCGGCCGTCGCGGGTATAGACAGTTTGGCCATTGCGTTCGACCGCCAGCATGCCGTCGCCCAGAATTGCAATCGTCATCGGGTCGCCGGTTTCAGAGACCGGCCCGGCGCCCAGGTCGGTATAGCCGGCCGGGTCGGTGCCCATCGATAATTCGCCGTCTTCCTTTGGCAGGCGTTCCACCACTTCCGCGAACAGCGTGCCCTCGCGCTTGAAGGCCGCCGTGTTGGCGTTGGCGATATTGTTGGCGACCACATCCATTTGGCGAAGCAAGGCGGTTTGCCGGGCGATGGTGACGTAGAGAGGATTATCCATAACGGTTAAGAGCCTTTGGCCACGGTCGGAGGAGCCGCCGTCGGGGCGGGCCGGTTCTGGCTGGCCTCCGGCGGAAATATCCGGCTGACCTGCCGAGATCGGTTCAGTACGCTGGCGATGCTATCCGGCAATGATAAATTTCCGCCTAACGGCGCTGCGGTGAGCGCCGCGGCGGCATCGGCGAGGTCTGCCCCCGCGGCCAGGGCGATAGCCTTGTTTGCCTCGTCGCCGAGGCGGTCAGGGCCGCCGGCCATATAGGCAGCGGCCAGCGCGCGCACTGCTATCGGGCCGGTGGCGACCTTTCCGGTTTGCGCGGCCAGTAGCTTGCGGAAAGCATCGGCGCTGTCCGGCCAGTTGCCTGCCGCCCAAAGCAATTCTGCCGTCGTCGCCAAATCGGCGTCGCTGGGCTCCTGCGCTGCCCCTGTCGATTTCGCGGCATCCTCATAGCGGCGCAGGCTGACGAGTGTCCGTTGGCGCAGCATTGTGGCTTTGGCGTATGTGGCCGGGTCGACTGGTAGGCGGTCAAGCGCGGCGAGCGCAGCCTCTGCTTCGCCTGCCCGCAGCGCGGCTTCCGCCAGCAGCAGGACCCAACCCGCTTCGGGGGCCTCGGATGGGGCTAACGACCGCAGGATACGCCTGGCGGCCGAAGGCAACCCCGCGTCCAGCATGCGCCGCGCGACCCGCACGCCAAGCTTTCGGTCCGCCGGGCTATTGTCCAGAAAGTGACGATAGTCCGTGTACAACTGTAGAGCGCTGGCATCGTCGGTTTCGGCACTGTCGAGTGCCATTGACAGCACTGCCTTGGCTTTTTCCGCAAGGGGCGCGCGGTTTAGGGCTGGGGGAAGGCGGCGAGCGGCGGCATCCAGGGTATCCAGCGCCTCTGCAAATTCCCCCGCTGCTGCCGCGACCGTCGCCGCCACGAGAGCGACCGGCGTCAACCTGCGGTCGTTGCGGTAATCAAAAAGTGCGCCGCGTGTTACGTCCGCCGCCCAGGGGGGCAGGGGGGCCTCATGATCGAGCGCATGCTGAATCATTGCGAGCCGGGTACGCGTGCGGATGTCCGGATCGGCGTCCAGGGCTTGTGAGAAATACCAGTTCGCCCGTTGTGGCAGGTTTTGCGCCAACGCCTTCCGCCCTTGCAGCAATGCGACTTGCCCTGCCACATCCTGGCCGGCCGCCGGCTCCACCAGGGTAAGGTAGACGTTGGCCAATGCAGCGGTATCGCGATTGATAGCAGCGTCCGCCAAGTCCAACGCCAGTTGGGTGCGCACAAATGGGGGAAAGCCAGCCAGGGGTTCATTGGCTTGGGTTGCCGCCCATTCGGCCAGTTTTCGGTACCCGTGCGCTTTCAGCATCGCTGCGCGCCAGATCGCCATGTCGCTGCGGCAGGGGCTGGCCGCCAGCAGTGCCGGCCCGGCTTCGTCGCCCCTGCCGAGGAGAATGAGGATCGCTTCGCGCAGCGTTGCCGAGGCATCGTCGCCACCATCCGGGCGGTCGCCGGATTGCCGGATGCTGTCGTGAGCGGCCAACGCTTCGCGTGTCAGGCCTTGCGCCAAATAGAACAGGGTCATACTGCGCATGGCGGCCGCTGGCGGCAGGTCGGTCACGGTGGAGTGCTGCCGAGCGAGGGTGGTGGCAAAGTCCCCGTTCAAGTGGCCGGCACTGGGCCAGTCGACCACAGGCGGCTCAACCGGCCCGGTGCAGGTCCAGGTGACGTTGCTGAGGGGCAGACTGGCGGTTTCCGGTCCATCCTCCGCTGCTACATGGTCGGTCGGCGGCGGCGAAATTTCGGCGACGCGACTTGGGTTTGTCGTGCCAGCCGGGTCAATGGGCTTCCCAGTGGTGAGGGGCGGACGCTTTGCCGGTAGGTTGGCGATGTTTGCCGGAGGGGGCCCCGCCTGTACTGGCGTCTCCGACAGGTCGACGTCGCCCGCCCGGTCTAAAAAGCCATGTTGGGCGGCCCATTCCAGCGATTGCCGCAACCGGTCAATTTCATGCGCGGCCAGTGCGCCAGAGGCCGGCGGAACGGCTTCATCCGCCGAGGCGACTTCCGCCAGTGGCGCGCCGTCGCTGGCCCTACGGTTCGTAGGGCGAGGCCGGGGCAAGTGGCTGGCGGCATCCCGGCCCGCCGGAGGCGGGACCGCGCCAGAGGTGTCGAGGTCCGAAACCGGCCTCTCAAGCGGTGCGCTGCTGTTGGCGTCGGCAGCGCCAGGGGGCGTGTTGCCGGTACTATTCAGTTGAGGCACTGTGGCGCTCGATACGCCTTTTTCATGGACCTGCACCAGTACCCGCGAGGACTGATCCAACGATACATCGGCCTCGCATGCGCAGGCGAACCGCAAGGTGAATGCGGATCCATCCGTCCGGTCTTCCGGTCCGGCGAAGACGACCCGGCTGGCTTTGCGTTGCGGATAGACCGGCTCGTAGGCGAAGCGGACCAGGGCGCCGGGGAAATGAACGGTGATCCGCCGGTCGGCCCGTTCGACGCGAAAGCCGTTTTCGGGGCGAAAGTTGAAGGCGATCCGCGACGTTGCGCCGAAGTCGCCCGCGGTTACCCTGACCAATGAGGCCTCCGGGGGCGTGCGGGGAGTATCGGATGCTCCATGGCCCGATCGATCTGCGGCGATAGCGGTGGCCGTGCTGGCAGTGGCTAGCGTCGCCAATACCAGCCAGACCAGAGCGATGGCACAAGCGGGACGGAAATCCATGGTTATGCCGCCGCGACCGCTGCACCGCTTTTCACAGCGTCCAATGCTTCTTCGATCTCCAGGAAGCTGGGCTGCACATGACCCGGCACGCCCTTGCGTCCCACCTCGATGCAGATATTTGGTTGGTGCCGGTTCAGAAAGGCGACAAACACGTCGCGGATCAGGCCGTAAAAGCGCGCCTCTTCCTCATGGATCGCCTTGATGCGCGACGCCAGCGGCCCGACGACGCCGTAGGACAGGAATACACCCAGAAAGGTTCCGACAAGCGCGCCGCCGATCATCTTGCCCAGGATTTCCGGCGGCTGGTCGATGGAGCCCATGGTTTTGATCACGCCCATCACCGCGGCGACAATGCCGAGCGCCGGCAGGCCATCCGCCATGGTCTGCAGCGCGCCCGGGGTCGCCAGCACCTCCTCATGATGCTTCTCCAGGTCGCGCTCCATCACGTCGTCGACCTGATGCGGGTTGTCGAAGCTCATGCCGACAGCGCGCAGGTAGTCGCAGATCATGTCGATCGCGTGATGGTCTTGCAGGATTTTCGGATATTTTCCGAAAATATCGGACTCGTGCGGCGCTTCCACATGCGCCTCAATCGCCATCGGGTTGGCGCGCGCCAGCCGGACCAATTCGAACAACAGGCAGAGCAGAGCCTTGTAGTCATCCTTTTTCCATTTCGGCCCCTTCAACGCTTTGCCAAGGTCGCCGCCGGTTTTTTTGAGGATAGGCCCGCCGTTCGCAATCATGTAGGCGCCGATTGCGGCGCCGCCGATGATCAGAAACTCGAAGGGCAAGGCTTTCATAATAATGCCCAGTTTGCCGCCGGCCGCTACATAGCCGCCGAATACGCATCCCAGCACTACCACTACGCCGATGATCGGCAGCATTGTCGGTTCCGTCTTAGTTAGCGTTGATATAGGCGCCGCACCGGCGACGATTGGTCAGGCCATAACGATCTTCGGTCAAATTTCTTAATAACTGCCTGAGACGTCTCATTGTTTGCGTACCGCACTGGACCGGCCCGCCAGCAACAGGCTGATGGCATAGGCCTTTTGCGGGTCCATGTTCGCCATGATTTGGGCGGAACTGGTCTGGCGCATGCGGCGGACGAACCCTGCCCCTACTTCCGGCGGCATTTGGTCGAATATTTGGGCGGCTTGCTTGGGCTTCATCTTTTCGTAAATCGAGACCAGCTGCATTGCTTCCTGCTCCGCCGCGGCATCCGCCTGTCCAAAGGCCGTAGCCAATGCATTTTGCTGCTGCAGCAGTTCCGCTACCTGCGCGGCGACACGCTTTTCGGTTACTTCCAGTTCGCGGCTCCGGCTGTCGATCTGCAGTGACATGGCGGCCAATTCCTGCTCGCGCTCCAAGGCTGCCACCAGGAAGGCCCCGGTGAGACAGCGATCGGAGGGATTTGGCGTCGCCTTGCCGTCCGAGCTGGGGCGCATTTGGCTTGGATCAGCGGTATCGGCGTGACCTGCGCTGCCGCGCCCGGCATCGCCTGCACCGAGGTCTGGCGGCGGGGTCATTGCGGGAGCCGGGCGGTTTTCGGATGTTGCCGGGTTCGTTTGTCCGATGTCTGATGGGTGGCCGCCGTCATGCGCGCCGGCGCCTGTAGCTGCGTTCGCCGGCGGCGCCAGTAGCGAGGCAAGGTCGCGCCGGACCTCATTGGCGCGCAGGATGCCGGTCGCCAGGAAGATGCACGCGAGCAAGAAAAGCGCGCTCGATTTTTTGGTCGCTGCCGCTGTGGCGATGCTCGGGCCGGACGGCGGTGCGGACTTGGAGACGCCGGATTTTGCCATGGTCAGACCTCCATCGCGCGGGAGCCGTTGCGCGTTTGGCGCGATGCCCGGGGCCGCACGTCAGGCAATGGGTCGTCGTCTGGATCGTTCAGGTCCACGGCGATGGAGTCGAGCAACATCATGGTGATGTCATTCTCGTCCATCGGGGCCGGCGGTGGGCTCGCGGTTGGCCTTGCCTCCGCTTTTCTACGGCGGCGGGGGGCGGGTTTGGCGTCTGCCGTTGGGGCCGGGTCTTTGTTCCAGGCCTCGCTATCCCGCCATTCAGTGCGCCGCGCTGCATCCCAATCGTCTTCAAGAGCGATCGGGTCTGGCGGCTGCATCGCAGCGCGCGCGCGGGTGCGACGCCTGTCGGCGGCGTCTGCGAGGTCTTCCAACGATCCGACCATTTGCCGGGCGTCGGCGAGGCCGCGCGCGAGGTCGGCGGAAAGATGGCTGCCGTCCTCCAGGAGCTCCGCGGTTTTTTCGGACAAGGCCTGAGCCTCGGCCAGCTGGCGGCGCAGCGTATCCGACTCGGTTCGTGCCGCCATGCGTGTCCGTTCCAGGCTGGCGTTGAGCCGCTCCACCGCCAGGACCATGTCGGCGATGCCCTTGCCTACGCCCTGGTCGGCGCTGGCCAGCCGGCGAACCCGGCGCGACAGCAACACGCAATAGAAGCAAGCCGCCAGACTTGCCGACAGCAGGCCGCCGTCGAGGAGGATGTTCAGAGCGTTCATCTCGTTGCCTTTTTCTCGAATGGGCGATCGCCGCCGCCGCAAATCCTGACCGCCGCGGTTCTTAGCGCAGCAGGAACTCGCCGATCAGCACGGCGCTCACGGCTTTTTCGCCGGTAACCAACCGGACGCGGCGCAGCATCTCTGCCCGTAGTCTCTCCATTGCCAGGATCGAAGCGACGTCCCGTTCGTCGACGGCGCGCAGGAAAATGTTGAGTGTGTCGACAATTCGCGGTTCGCTATGGCGCACGGCGTCAGCGTGCTCTGCATCGGTTTCGAGCTGCAGCTTGGCCCGCAGATACTGCGCCGAAGAGCCTTTGCCCAACGGGATAGTAAGGTCCGGCAACGGCAGGTAGGTAGGGGCCACGTGCGCCGTCATCGTCATGTCATGATGCGGATCGTGCTTCGCGTCGGGCTCGGCGTGGCCGATCGGCAGGGGCACCAGCCCCAGGATACCGGCGGCAAAGCCGCCGCCGCCGGCCAGCGCGACGACCGCCAGCAGGACGATTAATCCCTTGGCTCCCGATTTTTTCGGCGGTTCTTCGGCAATGACTTCTGTCACGGATCACCTATCGGCTTTTCATGCGATGGATGGATCATGCCCGACGCACCTAAACGGGTTATTAATCTAACCGGGGCATTGTCGAACCAACCACTGTTCAGACCACATCGATGGCGCGGCAAAAGCCGTGTCAGGTCGCAGCCAGAAGGCGGTTCGAGCGGGCATGGAACGGCTCATCGGAAATTTGCAGAAGCTCGGCATCGGACGATTGCTTGCCCTGGGGATTGGGGTGGCGACGACCGTTGCGGTGGTCGGCTATCTGGCCATCTCGACCACGCGTCCGGACTTTGTGCCCCTGTATTCCGGGCTGGATGCCAAATCCGCCGGTGAGGTGTCGGTGCGGCTCGACAGCCTCGGCATCCCGTACGAGGTTGCCGGCAACGCCCTGATGGTGCCGTCCGGAGCGCGGGACCGCGCCCGCATGTCGCTTGCGGCAGAGGGGCTGCCGCGCCAGGGCCAGGCCGGGTATGAGCTGCTGGACGGTTTGGATGGCTTCGGCGTCACGGCAGATATGTTCGACGCCACGTATTGGCGCGCGAAAGAGGGCGAACTGGCGCGCACGATCAGTGCATTGGACAATGTCCAGAGCGCACGTGTGCACATCGCCCGGCCGAGCCATACGGCCTTCTCGCGCGAGCGGGTCGCGCCGTCGGCGTCGGTCGTGGTGACGACTAGGGGCGGCGGGCACTTGAGCCGCCGCCAGGCGTTCGCCGTCCGCCATATCGTAGCGCTGGCGGTGAAGTCGCTCGATCCCGGCCGCGTCACCGTCATCGACAGCTTTAACGGCATGATCCTGGGGCCGGACGAGGGCGACGACGGCTTGCACGGCGACGATGCCCGGATTGCCCGTGAGGCCCGCATCCGCAGTGAGTTGGAAGCGCTTTTGGCCGCGCATGTCGGCGCCGGGCGGGTGCGGGTCAGCGTTGCGGTCGAGACCGACAACGAGACGGAATCCGTCACCGAACGGGTGTTCGATCCGGAAGGCCGCGTTGCGATCCACACCGACACCACCGAGACGACCGAGAATTCAGTCGAGCCGGCTGGCGGCGGCGCTAACGGTGCTGTCGGCGTCGGCGGCAATCTGCCGGAAGGCCAGGGCGGCGGCGGGGCAGGCGCGGCGGGCTCCAGCCAGAGGGCGAATACCAGCGAACGCATCAACTACGAAGTATCGGAAGTCCGGCGCGAGCGTCGGAAGCTAGCCGGTGCAATCAAGCGTATTTCGGTGGCCGTGCTTGTCGATGGCAAATTGGTCACCAACGCCGATGGCTCAAGCGCATACCAGGCGCGGCCGTCCGAAGAATTGGCGACGATCGGCAAGCTGGTGCGATCCGCGATTGCCTTCAATGCCGAGCGGGGCGACGTGGTGACCGTCGAAAATCTGCCCTTTGCCGTATCCGAGCGCGAGGACGCAACGGCACCGGACATCGGTTTCCTGGGCGCGTTGGCGGACAATCTGGTCGACTTGGCGGAAATCCTGGGCCTGGTGCTGATTATTGCCCTGTTGATGTGGTTCGTGGTGCGCCCCTTGACCAGCGGCCGTGCATTCGAATCGGCGACCCCTGCGCCGCTGCCGGTTGGCCATGACGCAACCGATGCTGGCGACGTCGGAGGGATCGAAGATGCCAGCTTCGACGAAGTGCAGGCCGATGACACCGAAGCGCAAAAATTGATCGAGGCGCTGCCGACCGGCAATCCACAGCTGTTGCGCCTGCATGCCATCGTTGATGACAAGCCGGAGGAAACTTTCGCGCTGTTACGCAAGTGGCTGCACGAAACCGATGAGGAGGAAGCGGCATGACCGGCGTGTCGCTCCGGTATCAGGATTTTGAGGTGGATGCCCGCGCCCGTCTGACGGAGACGGCGACCTACAGTCAGGCGGAAGTCGAGGCAATCCGGCGGGCTGCATTTGCCGCCGGAGAAAAAGCTGGCGCCCAATCGGCTTTGGAGACGGTCGCGGCAGCGCGGGCGGACCATGCCGCGGCGCTGGCCGATGCGCTTCAGCAGATAGAGGCGATGCAGCGGCGCTTGGACCGTCATTTGCAGGACAGCCTGAACCAGCTGGAAGCAGTTTTGCGCTCGGCTCTTGCTATAAGCCTGCCGTCCACTACTGGCGCGTTGCAACGATTGCCGGACGCGCTGCAACATTTGGCGGAGGTTTCGCCGCCGCTTGCGATCGAAGCGTTGGCATCGCTGGAGACCGAACAGGCATTGCGGTCGGTTAGTCGGCCGCTGCCGGAACGCCTGCGCTTTGTCTCTGACCCCGGCTTGCCATTTGGCAGCGTTCGCCTGCGCTGGCGGGGCGGTGGCGCAGTATTCTCGGCGGATGCAGCGCACGAAGCCATGCAGTCGCTGGTGCTGTCTGCCCTCAGCGTTGCCGAGTCCGACAACGGTATAGGCCAACGGTTGATCCAAGAGCCAGTGTCACAACCGCAAAAAGGAGCCAGCCATGACCAGTGACACACCCGCCGCCGCGAACGAACCCGCGAAAGCGTTGCAACCGCGCAGCGGCGAGGATGCGGAGGCGATAGCTGATGACGCCATCGACGCCGAATTCGAGGAAGACCAGTCACATTCCGCCGGGGAGCGGCTGGCCGCGGCTGCTGCGCAGGAGGGCAATTCGCGGCGTGCGATTTTTGCCGTCCCGGTAGAGGTCGTGGTCTGCGTCGGCAAGGCGTTGCCGCCCATCGGCGAACTGATCAACATGCGCCGCGACGCGATTATCGTCCTGGACCGCCGCATCGACGATCCAGTCGAAATCCGCATTGGCGACCGGGTAATCGCCCGCGGCGAATTGCAGGAATTGGAGGATGGCTCGGGCCGTCTCGGCGTACGTATGACGGAAATCGTCGATGGCGTGGCCGGGCAGTAAGGCGATGCGTGCGATGCGGACGAGCGAATGCACGGGTGGAAGGGCGCTGTGTTGCGCGCTGACGCTGGCAGGCAGCCTGGTATTGCCAGGCGCTGCGGCGGCGCAGTCCATCGCCATAGACCTGGGGCAGGGGGGGCAGTTGACGCCGCGGCTGATCCAGTTGTTTGTCATCGTCACGGTGCTGAGCCTGGCGCCCGGCATTCTGATGATGGCGACGTGTTTCCCGTTCATGGTCACGGTGCTGTCGATTCTGCGCCAGGCGATCGGCGTGCAGCAGGCGCCGCCGAACATGATGATCGTCAGCCTGGCTTTGTTCCTGACCCTGTTCGTCATGGAGCCGGTGTTCGACAAGGCCTGGCGGGATGGCGTCATGCCCTACATGGACGAAACCATCACCGAGGAGCAGGCGCTCGACCGCACGATTGCGCCATTCCGCGAGTTTATGGAGGCTAGGGTGAAGGACAATCACGGCGGCCTGATGATGGAGTTGGCGAACGCCCGCATAGACCCTCAGGGTCACATGCCGCTGTCTGCGCTGTTGCCAGCCTTCATGATCACCGAAATCGAGCGTGCGTTTCAGTTTGGCTTCATCGTGTTTCTGCCCTTCTTGGTGATCGATATCGTCGTCGCCTCCGTTCTGATGGCTATGGGCATGATCATGGTGCCGCCGGTGATGATTGCGCTGCCGTTCAAGCTGGCCTTCTTTACGGTCAGCGATGGGTGGGAGCTGCTGTCCGCCGCCATGGTGCGGAGCTATGGCGGATGACGCGCCGCCGGCCAGACCGCCAACGCGGTGCGGCGCCGCCGCCGGATCGGATTGCGGAGACTTTGCGCGGCTGGGTTCGCCAGGCGGCCGCCGACGGCCAGCGAATCGAGCCTGCCGACCCCGCCGGCCTGGCTGGGTTTCTGCGGCGATTGGGGCTCGGTCGACCGGAACTTGCGGCAACAGCGCCGGTGGTCACTTGGCTAATCGCCGAGCTCTTGCTGCTGGAGGCTGTGAACCCGGCGGCAGCCAGCGATCCGGTGAAGAACGAAAGACAGGATTTCAATGTCGAATAGTACAGCCATGGCCAAAGCGCAGCCGGCGCAGAGCGTGCCGCTCGCAACCGATGAGAAAGCGGCGATCGTCGTCTATAGCCTGGGGCCGGAGCGGGCCGAGAAAGTGCTGAGCCGCATGGATGAAAGCGACTACCGACGCTTTGCCCGGGCGATGAATCGTTTGGGCACGGTCCATTCCGACACGGTGGAGGCCGTTATGGCCGAGTTTTCTACGACCGTCGGCGACCCGAACACCGTGCGCGGCGGCATGACTGAGACGCGCAAGTTCCTGTCCCAGTATTTGGAGTCCGGCTTTGTCGATCAGATCATGGACGATATCGGCGGACCGATGGGGCGCGATATTTGGGAAAAACTGTCGAATACGCCGGAACAGACGCTCTATTCCTACCTGCGCCACGAGCAACCGCAGTCGGTCGCCGTGATCCTTAGCCGGATCAGCGCGGAAAAGGCGGCAAAGGTGCTGCAATTATTTTCTGAAGATCGTGGCAAAGAGGTGGTGCTGCGCATGAGCCGGATCGGCAGCATCGATCGCCGGGTCATGACCGAATTGAAGGCGACGTTGCAGCACGACTTCCTGTCTACCCTGCAAAAACAGCACATGACCCGCCGGCCGGATGATCTGCTGGGCGGACTGTTCAACCAGATGGCGGCCGACAAGGTCGCGCCGTTGCTGCAGGTGCTGGAAGAGCACGACCCGGAATTGGCCGAAAAAGTTCAGAAGATGATGTTTACGTTCGCTGACTTTGGTTCGCGCGTGAATTCGACCGGCCTTCAGGCGGTCATCAAGAATTGCGAGCGGGATACGCTGATTTCGGCGTTGAGCCTGGCCAAGCACAATGCCCCCAAGATCGTCGACTATTTCTTCAACAACATGTCGAAGCGGGTGGCCGAGCAAATGCGGGAGGAAATGCAGAATGCCGGGCCAATCCGCATGAAGGATGCGCAGGAGGCGCAGCAGGAGGTTGTCCGATTGGCGCAGGCTTTGGCCAAATCGGGTGAGATCGAGATTTCGATTGAGGATGACGACGACCAGCAGATCGTCGGCTAGAGGCTGTCTGGATGCCGGATTCAGTCTCTGTCCTGACACGCCAGTTGTTGGCCCAGGCCGTTTCCCGATGGAGCGCGGGGATGGCGGTCTGCAGCCAGTCCTTGGACAGGGCCCGGGCCAGGCTCGGGCATTTGCCGCGTGATTGGCGGGAATCGATCATGGCCACAAGTGCCCGCCGTTGGCTGGCGGCCGGGCAAGCGCATGGTGCGGTGCTACCGGACGTCGCCGAATGTCCGGCTGCTGCGGTCAAGGACCCCTTGCCGCGTCATCCGGGTTGGACGCGGCGGGATTGGACGCCCGACGCAGTGGGCCCAATCCGGGCTCTTTCAGTGCATTGTCAGACAGAGCCCGACAGTTTCGATCCCCGGGCCAACCCCGGTGTTGACCCTCACGCCGGCCGCGATGGCGGATCGCCTGGGTTGTCGTCGCCATGGCGGTTTGAGATCACTGTCACTCCAGCGCTCGGGCAGCCCGCAACGATCGTGGGGAGGCTCGATCCCACTGGCCTAAAATTGCTCGTCAAGGGCCAGCGCGTGTGGAGCACGTTTGTGAATTCCCAGTTGGTAGAGCAGGCGGCAATGATGTGCTTGGGGGACCAGCGTCCCGTCTCCCTGCGCATTGATATGTCGCAAGGCAGCCCTGCGCTGGCGCGAAAGTCCGTCGATCATCGTGCCTGACCGCATAGAACGGTGCGATGCAGCGCATGGCTTCTGTGGATAACGGGGATAAAAAGTAGAGAAGATTTGGAGGCGCGAGCCGGAATCGAACCGGCATACAAGGATTTGCAGTCCTCTGCATCACCACTCTGCCATCGCGCCAGCCAAATACGGTCGCCATCGCTGGCAATTTCGGAGACCGGACCCGGGTGCATAGGCTTATGCTATGCTGGGGTCAAGCCTAAACTATCAGGTCGAACGGGCTCGGTTTCCCACAAAAAAATGGAAACCGTGCGCTGCATCGCTATAGTGGTCCGTGCAATCCCGGTGATTGAGCAGAGAGTCCGGCCTGGTGTTTGGCGACGCCTTCGCAAACACCGCGTCTCTGCTAATTTGCCAGACGATCGATGGATTAGACGCCAGTAATGACCAATTTCTCTCTTGCACGTCGCAATATGGTGGATAGCCAATTGCGCACCAGCAAAGTCACGGACCCACGATTGGTGGCGGCGATGGCTGCCATTCCGCGTGAGGTGTTTGTGCCGCGAGGCCGCCAGGCGGTGGCGTATGCGGACGATGCCGTTCCGTTGGGCAAGGGCCGGTGGATGCCGGCGCCGCTGGTTGCGGCAAGGCTTTATCAATTGGCCTCGCCGCAGGCGGAAGAACTGGTTCTGCTGGTCGGTGCAGGCACGGGGTACGGCGCGGCGGTATTGGGCCGGATGGCCAGCGCCGTAGTGGCGCTGGAAAGCGATCCAGATCTGGCAAAGGCGGCGGAAGCCGCGCTGGTTAGCGTTGAGGCGGACAATGTCGTCGTTGCGGAAGGCAATCTTCGCGATGGGTGGCAAAAACAGGCGCCGTTCGACGTAATCGTCATTGAAGGCGCAGTTGAGCAGGTGCCGGCGACTTTGTTGGCGCAACTGGCGCCGACCGGCCGTCTGGTGACGGCCATCATTGGGGAAAACGGTGTTGCTGTTGCAAGCGTGCTGCAGAATACCAATGGCGGAGTTGCGGAGCGTCCGGTGTTTGATGCTACTATCCCCGCAATTGCGGAATTTGAACGAGCGCGGGAGTTTGTGTTTTGAGGCAGCTTACTAGCTTAGCATTTCTGGCGCTTTCCATTGGCAGCAGCCTTTCGACGCCGGCTATGAGCCAGTCGCTTATGGAGACGTTCGCATCGGCCTACATGACCAACCCGACACTTGAGGCGCGGCGTGCCCAGTTGCGTGGCGTCGACGAAAACGTCAATCAGGCGTTGAGCCTGTGGCGGCCGACCGTCACCGGAACCGCGTCTGCTGGCGCCGGATATTTCCACAGCAATCCATCGTCGGATCGGGATCAGACCAGGACACCGACATCGCTGCAATTGGAGGTGAACCAGCCGCTTTACCGTGGCGGCCGCAATGCTGCCTCGCTGTCTCAGGCGGAAAGCCAGGTGTTGAGCGAGCGCGCCGCCGTTCTGGCGGTGGAACAGACCGTGTTCCAGCAAGCCGGCACAGCCTACATGAACGTGGTTCGCGACCAGGCCGTGGTCGAGCTGAGCAAGAGCAACGAAGAGGTTTTGCGCCGTCAGTTACAAGCCACTCGCGACCGTTTCCAGGTGGGTGAGGTGACGCGGACGGACGTTAGCCAGGGTGAGGCGCGACTGTCACGGGCGATTGCCGATCGGCGCGCGGCCGAAGGAAGTCTCGAAACATCGCGGGCCGACTACGAGCAGGTGGTCGGAAAGGCCCCCGGCGTGCTCAAGCAACCGACTGTGATTGCCAATCTTCCGGGGTCGCGCCGCGAAGCTATCGAACGCAGCCAAAGCGAAAACCCGGCAGTGGTGCAGGCGGTCTTTGCGCAGGAAGCTGCTGCACACAACGTCGATGTCGTCCATGGCGAACTACTGCCGTCTGCGGCTCTGGTCGGCCAGCTCAACCACAATTACGAGTCTTCCATCAACAACGGTCGGTCTTACTCGGCGCAGGCGCTGGCGCGGGTGACGATCCCCTTGTACCAATCCGGCTCTGTGCGCTCCCGGGTGCGTCAGGCTAAGGAAGTTGCATCGCAGCGGCTGGTTCAGGTCGAAGAGGCGCGCCGGGCTGCGATCGAAGATGCCACGGCAAGCTGGGAGCAGTTGGCGGCGACCCGGCGGCGGATTGAGGCCTTGCGTGCCGAGGTCAATTCACAGGAAATCGCGCTGGATGGCGTGAAGCAAGAAGCGCTGGTCGGCACGCGTACCGTGTTGGATGTCCTCGATGCCGAACAGGAACTGCTGAACGCGCGGGTGGACCTGGTGCGCGCCCAACGCGATGAAGTCGTCGCTGCGCTTTCTCTCGCTTCTGCGGTTGGCTTGTTGTCGGCAGAAGCCTTGCAGTTGGATGTGCCGCGCTATGATGTCCGCGCCCATTATGAGAGTGTGCGTGGCCAGTGGTTCGGAACGGACGTCGGCAGCCCATGGCGGCCAGCAGACAAAAAGTAGGCATTCGAAAAGGGCCTGCGGCATGGATGATCGGAGCGAGGACAAGCTGTCCCAGGATATTCGCCGGCTGATGCGGCAGGCGTCCAATGCCAAGGCCGCGCCGGCTGCGGATGATCAGCCATTATTGTTGACCGACCCGGTTGATGCTGGGTGGGGAGGCATTTCGTCCGAAACGCCGGTGCAGCCCGTCTCTCCGCCGGTCGACCGATCCATTCAGGGAACTTTGGCCAAACTGGCAGCAAGGGAAAAGGCCCGCGCGGAGGGCGGCGACAAAGGGGTCAGCGTATCGACGCGGTCGCTGGATGACGTGGTGATGGAAGCACTGCGGCCGGTTTTGTCAGAATGGCTGGATGCGAATCTCGAGCGCATCGTCCGCGAACAGGTCGATGAGGCGCTGCGCGCCGAGACCGACGGAAAATAAGCATTAACTGACGTCTGGCCGCCCGATGGACTGTGTTGGCGGCGCGGAGGCACCGCGTTGGAGACTGCGCCGAAGCTCCGGACTCTGATCGGCGCAATCACTTCGGATGGCCGCAGCGGCTACGGGAAAAGGCGTTGAACCTGCCAGCCGTTGCCTGAACGGGTAAAACGGAACCGGTCGTGCAGCCGGAACGGCTGGTCCAGCCAGAATTCAATCTCGGTCGGAATCACCTGATAGCCGCCCCAATTGGCGGGGCGTGGCACTTTTTGTCCATTATAGCGGGCCTCCACGGCCGAGACGGCCTGCACCAGGACATCTCGCGATTCCAGGGGGCGCGATTGTTGTGATGCGTGTGCGCCCAACTGGCTGCCACGTTCGCGCTGTTCAAAATAGGCGTCGGAGGCTGCCGCGGATACCTTTTCGACCGGCCCGACGACGCGGACCTGCCGGCGCAAGGTCTTCCAATGGAAGCAGAGCGCTGCTTTGCCATTCGCCAACTCGTTCGCCTTGCGGCTTTCATAGTTGGTGAAAAATTGGAACGCCCCATTTTCGACGCCTTTCAGCAGCAAAATCCGCACGGATGGCTGGCCGGTGGCGTCGACCGTGGCGACGGACATGGCGTTTGGATCGTTCGGCTCGCTGGCGGCGGCTTCTGCCATCCAGGTTTGGAATTGAGAGATCGGGTCGGTTGATGCGTCCATTTTGGTCACCGGATTTTGCGGGATGACGAGGGAATCCTTCATAGCAAATTGAAGGGTCTCATCCTATCTCATAGACTGGAGAGACTGGTCGACTGTACCGGCTTCCGTAAGTGAGGATGCGAGCTATGCGACGTTTGGCTTTGATTTTGGTGCTGCCCCTGGCTTTGGCGGCCTGCGGAACCGGTAACGACAAGCAGGCGGCTGGTACTGTGATCGGCGGTGTAGCGGGCGGGCTGCTCGGCGCGACCATCGGCAAGGGATCGGGCAAGCTTGCGGCGGTTGCCGTGGGCGCAGCTATTGGAGCGTTGGCCGGTAATCAGATCGGCGCATCGCTGGACGAGAGGGACCGGGAACGGGCGCGTGTGAATACCCAGTATGCGTTGGAGCATTCGCCGACCGGGCAGGGAAACACGTGGCGTAATCCCGAAACCGGCAATTATGGTACGACCACGCCGACGCGGACCTACAGCCGCGACAGTGGCCAACCGTGCCGGGAATATCAGACCACTGTGACAGTGGCAGGACGTGAGCAACAGGCTTATGGTACCGCTTGCCGCGATGCCGACGGTAGTTGGCGGATCGTGTCGTAACACGCTTGAGGGTCGGCCCGGACAATGCAAGATCCATACGTTGCTTTAGGGGTTTCTCGCACTGCATCCGCCGACGAGATCAAACGCGCCTATCGGAAGTTGGCGAAGAAATATCATCCTGACCTGAATCCGGATGATCCCAATGTTGCCCGCCGCTTTCAGGACATCAGCGCCGCCTATGAATTGCTGAGCGACGCGGATCGTAGAGCCGCCTATGACCGCGGTGAACGCGAGGATGCGCCGCGTGGTTTCGGCGGGGGTGGTTTCCGGCGGGGCTTTGGCGACGAAGGCGGTTTCCACTTTCGTCGCGGGGCGAACTCGCAGGACGGCGATGACCTGTTCGAACAGATATTCGGCATGTTCGGGCAGAAGGCGCAACGTGGCGGCGGCCCGCGGCGGGGGCAGTTCGACCCGACGGACGATCCGCCTGCCAAACCCGCACCGTTAAAGTTGACGATGGAAGTCCCGTTCCTTGTCGCCATCAAGGGTGGTACCCAGCGGTTGCAATTGCCGTCCGGGCGCGAGGTTGACATGCGCATCCCGGTCGGGACACAGGAAGGCGCGCAACTGCGCCTACCGAACCAGGGCAATGTGGGCGGTGACGGCCGCTATGGCGATGTCATCATCACTATAGGCGTTGAAGATCACCCGGTGTTTCGCCGCGACGGCGACAATATCCTGACGGATCTGCCGGTGAGCCTGGAGCAGGCGGTGTTGGGCGACCGGGTGACGGTACCCACGATTGATGGCCCTGTGACTATGCGGGTGCCGCCTGGTTCCAACTCCGGCACCAAGCTGCGTTTGCGCGGCAAGGGCGTGCCGGCGCGGCGCAGCCTGGAGGCGGGCGATCAGTTCGTGACGCTTCGGATTGTGCTTGCCAATCCCAAGGACCCGTCGCTGGTGGAGTTCTTGCGTACCCGAAAAAGCCAACAGGCCGACGCAGACTAAGGGGACAAGCTTCTGGCATTGTCCCAAGCGTCCAGCAGGTCGCTCAACGGGTCTTGCAGTATCTTTGCCTCGTGGCTGCGCAATTCGCTGAGGATCGGCGCGTCTGGCGTGACCTGGGGCGTGCCTAGGTCAAGCGCTCGCCACAGGTCGCGGACCGGGGTTCGTGCAAAATCTCTGCCGGCGATCAGCCGCTCGTCGGTAGCAACGGCGACGAAGCCGGCGCCGATTAGCGTTTGCAGATTATCATCGGCCCACCCGGCTTCGACCGCTTCCGGCGCGCTTGGGTCCACGCTTTCGCCTTTCCCTGCGGCTTTCCATAGCGCGCTAAGCAGCGCCAGCGCGGTTTCCAGACGGGCGGCTGCGGTATCTGCCATGGTCCCGCTACGGCTGCGCGCCAATGCCTCGCGCCATTCCGGCACCACGGCGGTAACTTCCGCGCCGATCAGAATCACGGTCCACGAAGAATACAGCCACATCAGAAAGATCGGAATGGCGGCCAAAGCGCCATAGATCACCCGGAAATTATCGGCGTTGTCGATATAGACGGCAAAGCCTGTCTTTAACGCCTCGAACAGCACGGCTGCCACCAGGCCGCCGGTTAGGGCATGCCTCAGCCGGACTGGCGCGTTGGGGATGGTGATATAGAGCAAGGTGAACGCGACCCATTGCAACAGCAACGGCAGCAGGTGTCCGATCTGCTCCAGAACGCCGCTAACCATGCCATCGTCGGCTACCGCAAAAAAATAACTGGTCAATGACAGGCTTGCGCCAAGGAGCAATGGCCCCATCGTCAAGGCCGACCAGTACCGCAGAATCCGGATGGTAAGCGAGCGTGGGCTCTTGGCCCGCCAGATGCGGTTGAAGGTGCCCTCGATCGTCGACAGCAGCATCAGGGCGGTGACGGCGATGCCGGCCAATCCTGGCCAGGTCAGGGCCTTGGCATTGCCCAGAAATTGGTCGATATGCGCCGCCGCCTGTGTCTTGGTGCTAGGCAGCAGCACGTCGAGGACGGCAGACTTGACGGACTCTTTCATCTCAGCAAATGCGCCGAAGCCGGACAGGACCGCCAACGACACCACCAATAACGGTACGATGCTGAGCAACGACGTATAGGTCAGGGCCGATGCGGTTTGCATGCCGCGGTCGGCGGTGAAGCGACGCACGACCATGACGCCAAACTGCGCCAGATCGCGCCAGTTTGCCCATTCCCTGGCCCAAGCCATTGCGCGGGATGATACTGCCATTGCGTCCGCCTCTCTGCTGCCGCATAAACACTTGAGAAGTTTCCGGTCATCGGCCGGATGGTCTCGCCTGTCTCAACCTCCCTTGTGTATGGGGATTGGGCTCGAAGGCCAACCCTGCTCGCTGTCTTTGTTTAGCGCTCGCCTATTGGCGCAAGTCGTAGGAGTTATAATGGAATTGCAGTCGAATCTTATGGCCGGCAAGCGCGGTCTGATTATGGGCGTCGCAAACGATCGCTCGCTTGCCTGGGGTATTGCCCAGACTTTGGCCGCGCACGGAGCCACAATGGCCTTCACCTACCAGGGCGAGGCACTGGAAAAGCGGGTGCGCCCGTTGGCCGAATCGCTGGGCAGCCCGTTGCTTTTGCCGGCCGATGTCACCGATAGTGGCAGCCTCGACCGACTGTTCGAAGCGTTGCAGCAGACCTGGGGCCATCTGGATTTCGTCGTCCATGCCATCGCCTTTTCGGACAAGGACCAGCTCAAGGGCCGCTACGCCGATACGACGCGCGAGAATTTCCTGCAAACCATGGATATCTCGTGCTTTTCGTTTACGGACATCGCCAAGCGCGCCAGCGCGATGATGGGCGAGGGCGGTTCGCTGGTGACGCTGACCTACTACGGCGCGGAACGGGTGATGCCGCATTATAACGTCATGGGCGTGGCCAAGGCGGCGTTGGAAGCAAGCGTCCGGTATCTGGCGACGGACCTGGGAGGGCAGGGTATTCGGGTTAATTCGATTTCGGCAGGTCCGGCGCGGACGCTTGCTGCCTCCGGCATCGGCGATTTCCGCTATATCCTGAAGTGGAACGAGTTCAACTCGCCGTTGCAACGCAACGTGACGCTGGAGCAAGTCGGCGGCAGTGCGCTCTATCTGTTGAGCGAATTGGGCGGCGGCGTGACCGGCGAGACCCACCACGTCGATTGCGGCTATCATACGGTCGGCATGATGAATCCGCACCGGGCGCAGGATACGTCCGAGTTGCTGAGCACGTTTAAAGAAAAATAACCGGCAAAGAGAAATAACCTCGGCTCATGAGCTTCAACAGCTTCGGTCACAGCTTCCGCTTCACCACCTGGGGAGAAAGCCACGGTCCGGCCATCGGTGCGGTCGTCGATGGCGTGCCGCCGCTTATCCCGCTGGACGAGGCGCAGGTGCAGGCGCGGCTTAACCGGCGCCGGCCGGGCCAGTCGCGGTTCACCACGCAGCGCCAGGAACCGGACCAGATCAAGATCCTCTCCGGTGTGTTCGAGGGGCGAACGACGGGCACCTCCATCGGTATGGTGATTGAGAATACCGACCAGCGCAGCCGCGACTATGGCGAAATCCTGGATCGCTACCGGCCGGGGCATGCCGACTATACCTATCAGGCGAAGTACGGCACCCGCGATTATCGCGGCGGCGGCCGGTCTTCGGCGCGCGAGACCGCCATGCGCGTTGCAGCGGGCGCGGTGGCAGAGGCGGTGCTGAGCAGCGTGCTTGGCCCGGCGTGCCAGGTGCGTGGCGCTCTGGTCGCCATGGGCGGCGATGCGGTCGACCGGTCCGCCTGGGACTGGAACCAGGTGGATGCAAACCCGTTCTTCTGTCCGGATGCGGCGGCGGCGGAGCGATGGGCTGTGACCCTTGACGCGGCGCGCAAGGCTGGCTCCTCGCTGGGCGCGGTGATTGAAGTGGTCGCCGATGGCATTCCAGCGGGCCTGGGCGAGCCTATCTATGGCAAGCTCGATAGCGACCTTGCCGCGGCATTGATGAGCATCAATGCAGTTAAGGGCGTGGAGATCGGCGATGGCTTTGCCGCCGCGGCAATGCGCGGCGAGGATGCCCATGACCGCATGTACCCCGGCAACGGTCCGACGCCCCGTTTCGAGACCAATCACGCGGGGGGCGTGTTGGGCGGCATTTCCAGCGGGCAGCCCGTGGTGGCGCGATTTGCTGTAAAGCCCACCAGTTCCCTGCTCATTCCCCAGCCTAGTGTCAAAGTGACCGGCGAGGCGGTGGAAGTTCGCACCAAGGGCCGCCACGACCCTTGCGTCGGTATCCGCGCGGTGCCGGTGGGTGAGGCGATGATGGCTATCGTCTTGGCCGACCATCTGCTGCGCAACCGTGGCCAGGTGGGCGAGATCAGGCGATAGAATTCGCCCCCTGATAGGTTCAGAGGAAGACTGATGCCGACCGGCAAGGTGGATGAGATTTTCGACCTGCTGGTCGTCGGCGGCGGTGTCAACGGCTGCGGCATTGCCCGCGACGCCGCGGGTCGCGGCCTGTCGGTGTTGCTGTGCGAGATGGGCGACCTGGCGCAGGCGACCTCCTCGGCATCGACCAAGCTGTTTCACGGCGGCTTGCGATACTTGGAGCACTTCGAATTTCGGTTGGTCCGCGAAGCGCTGATCGAGCGGGAAGTCCTGTGGCGCAACATGCCCCATATTTCCTGGCCGATGCGGTTTGTGCTGCCGCACCATAGCGGCTTGCGGCCATTTTGGTTGATCTGGCTGGGATTGTTTCTGTACGACCACCTTGGCGGCCGCCGCCGCACACTGCCCGGGACAGCAATCTTGGATCTGCGGCGCGATGCGGCCGGCCGAGATTTATCGCCGGTCTATCGCCGTGGGTTCGAATATTCGGATTGTTGGGTCGATGACGCCCGCCTGGTGGTGCTGAATGCCCGCGACGCCGCTGATAGAGGCGCCGACATCCGCACCCGCACGCGCCTGGAGCGGGCCTGGCGTGAGGATGGCGTCTGGCGGGCTGAATTGCGGGACCTTGGCGCCGGCGGCATGTCCACCGTTCGGGCGCGGGCGATAGTTAACGCGGCAGGGCCTTGGGCAGCAGAGGTGTGCGCGAACCGTCTGCCAGCAACCGTGGGCGACCCGCCGACGCTGCGCTTGGTGCGCGGCTCGCATATCGTCGCCCGCCGCCTGTTCGAGCATGACCGGTGCTATGTCCTGCAGAACGCCGATGGCCGCATCGTGTTCGCGATCCCTTATGAGCGTGACTTTACCCTGATCGGTACGACCGACCGGGATCATAGCGGCGAAATTTCGGATGCCCACTGCACGGCGGAGGAGCGGGACTATCTTCTGTCGGTCGTCGCCGGCTATTTCCGAAAGCCCTTGGATGCAAGCGCCATCGTTCACAGCTTTGCCGGCGTCCGGCCCCTGTTCGATCCGGGAGAGGGGGCGGCTTCCGCCGCCAGTCGCGACTATACCTTGACGCTGGACGCAGACGCGGCGGCGCCGACGTTGACCGTATTGGGCGGCAAGATCACCACCTATCGGCGGCTTGCGGAGGCAGCTATGCGTCGCTTGCGCCGCCGGTTTCCCGAAATGGGACCGGACTGGACCGGGCATGCGCCGTTGCCCGGCGGCGATGGTCCCGTGGATGGCAAGCCGGCAGGCGTTGCAGCCTTGCGCGCGGCTTATGGATTTCTATCACCTGATTGGGCGGACCGCCTCTGGCGGACCTATGGCACGCTGGCCGCCCAGGTGCTGGGCGATGCAGATTGCGCGGCCGATCTCGGCGAGGATTTTGGCGGCGGCCTGACGGCGCGCGAGGCCGAATGGCTGGTCAGCCGTGAATGGGCGCGCACTGCGGAGGATATCCTTTGGCGGCGCACAAAAATCGGTTTGCATCTGGGCGATCGTCAAGTGGATCGCTTGGCGCAATGGCTGCAAACCCGGGCTTAACGGTCCTTAATCCGCGCCTGGAACAACCGGTCATAGGAATCCAGCATGGTTTCGATGCTGTAGGTCGCCTGCACATGGTCACGGTTGGCTTCGCCGATTTCGGCACAGACATCCGGGTCGGTGGCAAGCCATTCCAGTTTTGCGGTCAGTCCGGCTTCGTCCGTCTTCGCGACCACGCAATTATCGGCATAATCCGAAGCCAGCATCTGGCGCACATCGCCGACATCGGTCGCTACCACAGGCAGACCGGCGGCCATGGCTTCGATCACGCTGTAGGGCATCTGCTCGGTATCGGATGACAGCGCGAAGATATCAAAGCATGCCTGCGCCCGCTCCGGCGCATCGGTATGGCCGAGAAACGCCGCGCGCTCGCTCAATCCTAATTGGGCCGCTTCCAGTTCCAGGCCGGCCCGCGCCGGCCCATCGCCAACGATCAGCAAACGAGCGGCGTCGTCTTGCACTGCTGCGAAAGCCCGCAGCAGCCGGGAGATATTCTTTTCCGCCCGCAACATCCCAATGGTGCCGATCACGGTGTGTTGGTCACCAAAAGGCATGGGCAAGGGCTCGGCGTCGGCAAAGCGCTCTAATTCGATGCCGTTCGGCACGAAATGGCAGCGTCGCGATGGAATGCGCCAGACCGTTCGGGCAATGGTCTCCAGCGTCCGAGACGGCACCAACAGGTCGCAGCGACCGGCTAGTGCCAGGCGGCGGGTCCAGACACGGCGGGGAATTTGCCTGCCGTTGGCCTCTTCCGGACCGAATCCATCCTCGCTGTGGATTTGCGGCGCAAGGCGGAACAGGCGGTTGCTCAGTGCCCATTCGATAGCGCCCCAGTTGTAGGACAGCAATAGGTCGGGCCGTTGCTGCCGGACCACGCCGGCGATGCGGCTGAGATTGCCCAAGGAAAGGCCGCCGGATTTTTGGGTCGGGGCGGGGATCACCTGGAAGTCGACGTCGCTGTTCAAACCGGCCGCTGCCGCCGTGTTCCCGTCCATGGCGACGAGCGCATGACGGTAGCGCGGGCCGAATGCATTTGCGATTTGCAGGAAGCGCCGCTGCGGGCCGCCCATCGCAAAGGTTGAAAAGGCGTGCAGCAGCAGTGGTGCCGAGTTAGTTGCCATAGCCGGCGAACGCCCGACGGAGGAAGCGGTCACGATCCGTTTCCGGTTGCCATTGCAGCAGCGCTTTCTCGGCGGTGCAGTCGAACTGGGAAACCAGGCCGCGGGACTTGAGGTCGTGGTAGGGCGGCAAAGGCAATTTCCGCCCGGCGACGCGCTTGATGCACCACTTCAGCAACTCTTCGCCCTGCAGCAGCCATGGCGGCTGCGGGTGATAGACCAAGGGGCGGTCGGTGGCATAGCCCAGTTCGCGGGTGTAATCGCGGGCCGACAAGCGAACGTCCCCTACCAAATTCAGTGTCTTCCCGATGGCCGCAGGCGTCCGGACGGCAGCGGCAATGGCGCTGGCCACATCTTCGCCCAGCACGAGCGGCAGCGGGTTCTGGCCATCGTTCCAGCCGATGCAATGGGTTTGGCGATTGTAGAGGCCAATGCCGGAATGAAACGGCGAGGTGCCGGCGCCCAGCACCACGCCGGGGCGCAAAATCGAAACCGGCAATCCGCTCTGGCGATGCATGTCCAGCATGGCAAGATCGGCCAATGCCTTGGCGCGGGCATAGTCGGCGCGCCGCTCATGATTCGGGTCGGGCGGCGTATCGGCGGTGATTTTTGCATCGCGCGCCGCCAGATTCAGCGCCGCGATGGATGACACAAACACCAGGTGCTCACATCCTGCGGCCAACACGGCCTCCGCCACCAGGCGTGCGCCGCCAACCATGGCAGCCTCGATCGCGGCTGCGTTGGCGCCGCCGCCGCCGTGCGCAAGGTTCACCACCACCGGGGCGCGGCGAACCACGTCTTCTACCGCCGCCTTGTCGCCGATGGAGCCACGGAATACGCCAACGCCGGGCTCGTAATAGGGGGCTGGCAGATTTTCGACACTGCGGGCGAACACTGCAACCCGCTTGCCTTCCGCCCGCAATGCCGCCAGCGTGTGCCTGCCGATAAATCCAGTGCCGCCCAACAAGGCTACGTCATAGCGTGCATCGTTGCTGGGGGCAGTTGGACGCGGGCGTGCTTTCGGACCATCGACCTTGGAGGCGATGTCGCAGCACACCTGCACCAGCCGTCCGCCCATCTCACCGCGCGGCGGCTGTTTTTGGCCCAGTTGCCGGTAAAACGCTGCTAGTGAGCCATGCATGCACTTGTAGAATGCGTCGCCTCGCGGCGCGAGGCCGCTCATGCCGGCCAGGTAGGACACTGCGCCGCCGATGCTGCCACCGACCAGCCCGCCGGCCCGCTCAATGCCGCTTTGCAGCGTATCGCCAAATTCCAACCAGCGGCTGGGGGTAGACGATGACAGGCGGCTGTTAATGACGTCTGCCTCCAGCATGCCATCATCGCCGATGGCGGTCAGGGTCCAGACCGGATGGCTCTGGCCCAAGGCAAATTGCATTTGTGCGGTGCCGCGCTCGCAACGCAGCGAGATCAACCAGCCGGTGATCAATGCGATGCCGTCGCCATAGGATTTCGGCGGCTGCGGCTGGGCCGATATTTCTGCAATCGGGCCCAGCAGGTCTTCGATCTGAGAGAGCGGGTGAACGGCCTGCTCCAGCAGCAGATTGCGCGGTTCGGCGAACATCCAGTGTCCTAGCTGGCCTGCATCCAGCTGGCGCAATGGCATGTTGTAGACGACCGAGACATGCCGGACCGGGCCGATTTTGTTCGCCCGTATGGCTGCCTTCAGAAGGGTCTGCGCCGGATGGAAGACAAAGTTCTGGTTCACGCCCAGGGCGACGCCCGCGCTGGCGGCGGCCTCCTGCAAGGCGGCGCAATCCTCTGGCGTTTCCGCCATCGGCTTTTCCAATAATACGCTGAGCCCGCCCCGCAACAGAGGCTCGGCGACCCGGCGATGCAGGTTTGGCGGAACCAGCACGTGGGCGACATCCACCTTGCCGATCAGGTCTTCGGCATTGGCGTAGCATTGCGGAATTTTCCACCGTCCCGCCAGAGCCTCAGCGCGCGAGGCAACCGGATCCGCGATTGCAGCGACAAAAGCGCCCGGAATGCGCTTCAAGGCTTCAGCATGGATATCGGCGATGAAACCGGCCCCAACGAGGCCAACGCGAATCAGCGACATAGGTTATGTTCCCGTTCGGCCCGGCAACGAGGGCCAGAGTTGGGAACGGGTTATCCTGCAACCGCTGGGCGCACCAGATTGCAGATTGTCGCCCGGTGTCTACTTCACCTGGCGCGGGGCAGTCTGCGTGGCCGAGGGTGGGGCGGCGGCTGGCGCCTCTTTGATGGATACGCCGAAGATCGGGTAGATCGCATCCCGGCCCCAGTTTTGAAGCTGGCGCTCAAAAATGGTGACGAATATCACGATAATCGCCACGACCAATCCGGTCAGCGCCAATCGAACAAGGTCCCGCCCCAGTCCGTTGTCCGCCTGAACGGCATCCAGTTGCTCTTCCAGCATGGCGATCCGCTGCAACAATTGCTGGTTTTGCTGATGCATTTCCTGTCGCATTTGCCCTGGCAGAATGTTGCGCAGGTGCAGCAAGACGTCGTCGTCCCCCTGCGGCAATTGCTTGGCCGCAGCTTCCAGGCGGGCGACCAGCGCCGGATCAATTGGCGGCGTCATCTGCTCTGCCAGGGCGCGCCTGACGGCGCGGTCGACCGGCGCCGCAACTTGTTGGGCAATCTCTCTCCGCACGGCATCTGCAACGCGCCCTTCGACCGCAGCGGCAATGGCGTTGGCATCGACTGGCGGCGCAGCTTGCGGCGTCATCTGGTTGCGTTCCGTCGCCTGGCGCACGGCTGCACGAAATTCTTGTGCGGTTTGCCCTAATTTGTTGTTGGCCATGCGATCCTCAATTGGTTAATGCGGCGTCACCGGGGGCGTTCTCAGTGCGCGCCGAGCCGAGACGACGGGCTTTCCACGACGCACGCCATCGACGCAGATTGTTTTCTACCTTCAAATGCCAGCGCGGCGCAAATGCCACTAATGATTCCATATGGATGGCATTGTTCGCCAGACTGTTTTTGTACCGGGCGGGTCCTGCCAGAAAGTCATAGCGGTAGTCTCCGCGATTCATACTGAATGCTATAGCCGCACAATGGCTTACCAGTCCAGGCTTCCAACGATTGTCGGGAGCGGGCGCGAAGCCGCTTTGATAGGCCATGCTCCATCCGTCATTGGAGAAATTGTAAAGATATCCAATGTCCTGATTGCCGGCGGAGACCCGCAACATGTCGATTCGGTCGCGCTCGAAACTTGTACGAATCAGCACTCGATGAAATGGCTCGAACGCTGGGTTGGAGAACGCGTGCATCGCGGTGCGGTTGCGCCGTGACGCTATATGCAAGCTCTTCATGCGTTCGAACCATTCGATCGCTTCGCTGGCAGAGGCAGCCCGATCCGTCCGGATAGGGCCGTGCTGCTCATAGAGCCGGAAAGCCCGGCGTACCGCGGCGCGGGTGTTTCGGCCGCTGGTGCTGACGATATCACGGCCGCTTGCCCTGACGGTATTCAGGTCTATGACGGCTGAGGGGGCGCTGTTGGTCAGGCGTACGCCCCATCCATTCTTTGCCGCGGCCTTGCGCAGAGCTGCGCTTGCTCCAGCAGTTGCGTTCCGGATGACCAATTCGTCGACGCCAGGCTTGTGCTGCATCAACGCGCCAAACAATTCGACCGCGGCGGGGGCATCGTCCGTTTCAGTTAACGGCCCGTTGTACTCGATGGCCACACGATCGAGCATCGGGTCGCCCGATTCGTTCAAAACCCACTGGCGCGTAGGCAAAATGCGGCGGCGCCGGGCGGTGCGGACACCCAGGAGGGCCATCGGCGTCTGGCCATCCAGCACCATCATCGCGGTGCTATCCGGCGGCAATACTGAAATGAGAGCATGCAGCCATTCGGCTGAGCGGAAAACGGTCTGGCCGGCCGCGATGGCATCCCACGCCGACAACATTGTGGGCAGGTCGCATTGGGCGAGCGGGATCATCCGCACATTCGGGTCTCCGATCAGGGTGCCGGCAACTGTTCCACGATTTGCCATGATTGGGGTGCAAATTCAAAGGATCACAACCATATGACCTGGACGGTCAGCGACCACACCGCATTTGCCTCCCCCTAGTGGGATTGGCATAGTCTTACATCTTTCGGTGGCAAGGTAGAGATTTATGCAGCAAATTTCACG